>JBKBOE010000015.1:0-47886 GCA_046294915.1 Cyclobacteriaceae bacterium
GGCGCTGTAATATCAAGGTAGAACGACACCCGTTCGAGCCCAAGGGGAGTTCTCTTTATAAACGGTGCGCCAAGGTAACTCATCCGAATATCGCCAATACCGGTAGTGTTTTCATAGCCGGCAAAATCGGCATTAAAAATACTGTGAACCAGCGGTACGGAAAGACCAAACGCATGGCGCTCATTTGGAATACCGTAGTAGAACGATGTGCGTGCAACAAAAAACTTATTGCCGGCAACGAAATAGTAGGAGTCAAAATCGAACGTAACCCGGCTTTGTGCGTTAGCCGGATCAAAGGGCCTGTGATTAAAAATATCACCCTGACAAAGTGCTATTACAGGTGCCAGGGCGAAGATGAAAGGAAAATTTCTGGAAATAACGCTTAACACGAACACAAAATAACCTGTAAATATTTTATTCTAAAATACTTTATATCAATTATTTAGTATTTTATATTTAATCCTTTAAAAGAGGTATTATGAGAGCCATCTGGAAGGGTCATATCCGGTTTTCGTTGGTAACCATCCCAATCCGGATCTATAATGCCATTGATTCAGCTCAGACCATAAGCTTTAATCTGCTCTCGAAGGATGGACACAACCCTGTAGCCTATGAAAAAAAGGATAAGGTAACCGGCAAGGTGCTTCGCAACGAAGACATTGTAAAGGGTTACCAGTACGAGCCAGGTCAGTTTGTGATTATTGAGCAGGAAGACCTGGACAAGGTTAAATTGAAGAGCACCAAGGTAATTGAAATAGAGGGCTTTGTAAAAGCTGAAGAGGTACATCCCTCATTGTATGAATCGCCCTATTTTATTGGTCCGGATGGAGAGGTGGCAGCAAAAACATATGCGCTGCTTGCCGCAACACTTAAAGAATCAGGTAAGGTGGGAGTAGGTAAAGTTGTTCTTCGCGACCGTGAAACCCCGGTTTTGCTAAACCCCCATGAGGGCGGTATTCTCATGTACCGGTTGCGGTATCCCAGTGAAGTACGCAGCATCAGGGAAGTGCCCCAGTTGCTTGAAGCCAAAGCCGACAAGGAGCAGCTTAAACTGGCCAAATCGCTCGTTGATTCAATGACTACCCGGTTTGCTGACATTAAGATGGAAGATCATTATGCGGATGAATTGAAAAAAATTATTCAAGCCAAGATTGAAGGCAAGGAAATTATTTCTATTGAAGAGGCAGAGCCTGAAGTGGTGGATATTATGACTGCGCTGAAAGCAAGCATTGAGCGTGCTAAAAAGAAACCCATGGAAAAGGCTAAAGGTATGGTTGCTGAAAAAGCGATAAAGCAAAAAACACTAAAGCGGAAAGCGGGCTGAATACAACACAACGGTACACAGCTTGCAGGTTATTTGTACCTTTGCCAATATGGCCAAGGTGGTAAAATTTCCGGGACCTTCTCCTGAAAAATTCGGGTTACAAAAAGCACGTAAACGGAAAAACGACACAGTAGCCAGTCCCGGTCAATTAAATCTGTTTGGTGGCAGGGTGGTAAAATTAAGCCACCTCACCACCTTCGAAGAGGCTTTGATGCTGGATGAAGCTGGTGATCTGGAGTCTGCCAAAGCCCTGTACCGAAAGGCCATTGAGGAAGGAGATTTTATTGCGGATGCCTGGTGCAACCTGGGTATCATTGAATCGAAGGAGGGTAATCATGCCGGAGCTATTGATGCTTTTACCCGTTGCTTGGGCCATGAACCCAGGCATCACGAAGCGCATTATAATCTCGCAAATCTGTATGCCGAAGTGGGGAATTATGCCCTGGCTAAAATTCATTATGCTTTGGCATCAGAGATTGAGCCCGGCTTTCCAAACAGTTACTTTAATTTAGGGCTCACATTGGCAATGAATAAAGAATACCCCGAGGCAGTAACGATGCTGAGGAAATACTGTAGTCTTACATCTCCGCAAGACCATAAGCAGGCGCTGGAACTGATCAATCAACTTTCCATGCTTTGACGTCCCTTACACAAGCCAGTAGGTAACCAAAAACAGCAACAAACGGTAAGCTTCCAGCGCCAGGAATAGGCCCAGAACGACCATGATGCTCTTCAGTATAAGGCGCTTCCCTCGCTGTTCATAAAAAGTGGCCGAAGCCCGGTAAACGAAATAGAGATTAGTAGCCACAAAAATACCGGTTAAGGTGTTATCGTTGAGGTACGCTTGCCAGGGCAGATTTCCAACCTTCAGCAATTGGCTTATGACCCAAAGCAGAGCCGACAAAAGGATGGCGTTTATGAATATGTTAAAGCTGGCCAGTTCAACCGAAAGAGTAACATGATCGGTAAAATACCGATTCCTTCTTTTCAGGTAAACAAGACTAAGCGGCAAAGAGGCCAACAGCACATACACTACAATGAGCAATTTAGCAAGGCTTGCAGATTTGGCATTATACATGAGTTCATACCCCTGAAGGCTTAAGCCGGCATTGGTAACCTTATTCACAACAAGTGTTCGAACCCAACTGCTGTGAAACAGGTAATACATCTGCGTCCGTAATGAGGAATTGAATAACTGCAACACAGGGAACAGAAAGTAAATGAGGTTAAGGATGAAAAACAGTTGAAGGGGTCTGATGTAATTTACTCTCCGGCCATTGGCATATTCCTTAGAAAGAAAACCCGGTTTTTTGATAACTAACCAAAGTGTTTTGATGAACTTACTATCTGCAAAAGTCAAAGCAATCAGAATGTTCGAAAGAAAGGCCTTTAGCGATCGGTCTTTTTCTTCAATTACCTTTTCGCCACATTGGTTACAATACAGGCCTGTAAAGTGGTTTCCGCAACTTCTGCAAACCTGGTTTTTGAGGATGTTATCGGCTGATTGCTGGTCTTTCATTGAGGCTGTAAATATCCCTTCGGCAAGTAATCAGAATCCTTGCAAATCTAAATACCTGAGGCTTAGCAGGTTTAATTCATATTTGCCTAAAAAGCATTGTAAAATTATGTAATTTATCTATATTTAAAGCACTGATTACTAAGTAGTTTATAATTACTACTTAATTTTTTAATTTATATTAATTGGTGTGTTATGGAGATACTTTTTGCCATCTTTTCAATTCTTGCTTTAGAACTGGGATTATGCCTGTTTTGCTTCTTAAAGAAATCAACCCAGGCGTTAATTCCCCGGTAACACAGCAGGAGCATTTGTTACCGAATAACCCTACTTTCAGGCGTGGATAGCCTCTGCGAAAGACATGCTTCTTTTTTGATTCCTGAAGCGGCCTGTCGGGTTTCTTGCATAGTAACCTCACCCCCGAAACCAAATGCTGTTATTGTATTGGCGCATGGGGCTGGTGCTGGAATACAACATCCGTTTATGAAGCAAATTGCTGAGGAACTTTACGCCCAGCGAATGGTAACCATACGGTATAATTTTCCATTTATGGAGAATAAAAAAAGACGTCCCGATGGGCCCGTAGTTGCAATGGCTGCTGTAAGATCGGCAATTGACTTTGCAATCACACAATTTCCGGAAAAACCGCTTTTTGCGTCCGGTAAATCATTTGGGGGACGAATGTCGTCTCAGTTTATTGCACATTACGGAGGGGGCAATATTAAAGGGGTTGTCTTCCTCGGATTTCCCCTTCACCCGGCCGGCAAACCCGGAACGGATCGGGCTGCCCACCTTCAACAAGTTAACCTTCCCATGTTATTCCTGCATGGCACTAAAGATACGCTAGCGGAAATCGGGCTTATGGAACAGGTCTGTAATGACCTGCAAAGGGCTACCTTAATACAGTTTCAAGGTGCCGACCACTCCTTTAACGCCCCGAAACAAGATCTGATACCCAACCTTGCCGCATCTATTGCGAGTTGGACCCATACCATCCTGACTTAAATCGGTTACCGATTTTGTTACACCTGATCCATGAGTTCAAAGATGAACATCAGTTTTTTCGATGAGGTTTATCAGGACCTTTATGAGTAAGTATCGGTTATTTTAAAGATGACAAAATTTATAAGGATAAATGAAGAAGATGGGGGTATGGATTGACTCGCGTGAAGCATTGATTGTAACATTTGATAGTGGTATACTTTCATACTACCTGATTTTTTCGGGTGTTGAGTCGAAACCCCGATTTAAAGGAGAATCATCAAGAAGGGTAAAACGAACATTAGGTTTCGATTATGAAAGTTCGCAGCAGGGTCATTACAATGAATGGATGAAAAAGTACATCCGATCAGTCGCTGAAAACCTGAAGGATAATCCGGCTGAACTCTATATAACAGGACCCGGCAAGGTAAGGTTAGCCTTAGAAAAAGAATTGCTAAAGGCAAAACATTTAAGGGTGCTTAAAAATGAGCCACTTCATAATTTGTCACTCAATCAAAAACTGGAGCGCATTAGCCGCTTTTTTGAATCAGCAGATAGTTAGTCTTTGCCTGGCGATTTCTCCATAGGGCATTCTTCGATCCGGCTCCATTCCTGCATGGATCCGTCATACAGTTTCATCGGGTAGCCCAATGCACGGCCCGCCAGATAGACCACACTTGCGGATTGACCGATGAAACAGTAAGAAACCAGTTCTTTGTCTTTTAAGGGGGCAATGGATCCGAAATAATGTTGTAGGGAATCTACTGGTTTAAATAAATTGGATGCATTCAGTAATTCAGTATACGGAATGTTCATTGCGCCAGCAATGTGCCCATCACGGGGATACCCTGTAGGATCTCCATCGTAAAATCTTTTTAAGCGTGCATCCACAATCGTTGATGAGCCGGTTTTCAATTTGTCCATCACGTAATTCCGGTCAACCAGCAATCCTGTTGGCTTTGCTTTGAAATTCCCTTTCTTAACAACGGGCAATTCCGCTGTTACCGGGTATCCTTCTTTCTTCCAGGCTTCAAGACCACCATTTAAGAACGATACCCGCCCCTTCAAACCCAGGTGCTCAAGGGTCAGGAACATCCGTGCTGCCGGTGCAACCTCATTTCGCACATGGCAGATTACAACGTGCGAGTTGGTTGACACGCCCAGCCCCTGAAGTATTTCGGTGGCTTTGGAAGGATCGGGTGCATTATAATTTCCTTCCGGTGAGTCGGGGGCAAGCCAGCCCGGCCACAGAAAACGGGCACCTGCAATGTGTTCTTTCTCGTAGTCGAGCCGAAGCGCGTTTACCTGAAGGATAACCAGACCAGGCTTGGCACTGTTTTCATTAAGCCACCTGGCGTCCACAAGAACCGGTGCTTCCTGCGCATAGGCAAGCGTTATACATGATAGAATTGCGGATAATACGATGAGTTGCTTCATTTAGGGTAGGTTTTAGTATTTTCAGCCAATCTTTTTCAAAGATAACTTAGTAACGGATAGTAATCAGGATAAGGTACATGAATTCAATGACGATTGACAAACTTCTTGGAATTGACTATCCGATCATCGTTGCACCCATGTTCCTTATTTCGAATACAGCCATGGTCAAGGCAGCGTTGGCCAGCGGTGTTACAGCGGCTTTTCCGGCATTGAATTACCGTACCGATGCTGAGCTAAGAGCCGCTATCCGCGAAATAAGGTCAGCTTCAGCCAAACCGTTCGGTGTAAACCTGATCGTGAATAAATCGAATCCGAAATACAAAGTTCAACTTAAAATACTGCTGGAACAAGGTGTGGATTTCATCATTACTTCGTTAGGTAACCCGAAGGAGGTAATTGAAGAATGTAAGCCTAGGGGTATTAAAGTGTTTTGCGATGTAGTCGATCTGGCATACGCACAAAAGGTTGAGGCGCTTGGTGCAGATGCAATAATTGCGGTAAACAACAGGGCAGGCGGGCATGCCGGAAAACTGCCTCCCCAAGAATTAATCCGGTTGCTGAAAGACAAGATACGGATCCCGATTATTTCAGCAGGCGGTATTGCCCATGGAAGCGATATTCGACAAGTAATGGAGTGGGGGGCGGCAGGCGTTTCGGTGGGTACAATTTTTATTGCAAGCGATGAATCACCTGTTTCGGCAGAGTACAAACAAGCCTGTATTGATTATGGCGAAAAGGATGTAGTACTTACCACCAAAATGTCGGGCTCACCTTTAACGGTAATCAATACGCCTTATGTGCAGCAACTTGGCACCAAAGCTTCATGGCTTGAGCGCATCATAAACAGGAACAAATCCTTAAAGAAATATGCGAAGATGCTGCTGGCACTTCGCGGTATGAAAGCAGTAGAGAGGGCAGCTTTCGGAGCAACGTACAAAACCGTGTGGTGTGCAGGCCCGGCTATTGAGCATGTGCATACTATACAGCCAATGAAAACCATTATTCAATCGCTTACCCGCGAGTTTGACGCAACTTCTGTTTAACGTATTTTGGTGATAATTTCTCTGCGATGGAATCCTTTTTGAATTTTTTCGAATCTATGCCTACGTGGCAACGTGGGGTTTGGATTATGATATGCCTGGTATTTTGCTGGATACTGGAAGGAAATTTTCCGCTGTTCCGCTTCAATTACCAAAAGTGGAGACATGCGGGTGTCAACTTTGTTTTTCTTTTTACCACACTTATTATTAATACCCTGTTTGGATTGGCCACTGTGGGGGTATTTGAGTGGACCAGGAAAAGGCAAATAGGGTTGATCTATTACATTGACATTCCCCTATGGCTTGAATTGCTCATTTGCATTCTTTTGTTTGAGCTCATAGCCCAATACTTTATCCATTTTTTACTGCACCGGTACAAGTGGATGTGGAAATTCCACATGGTCCACCATAGCGACACTCACCTGGATGCAACCAGCGGTACACGCCACCATCCGGGTGATTTTGCCATGCGCGAGGTTTTTGCTTTGGGGGTTGTAGTTCTTACGGGTGCACCACCGGCCTATTATTTTTTCTATAGAATTCTTACGGTTTTCTTTACCTACTTTACGCATGCCAATATCAGCTTGCCTCATTGGCTTGATAAGCTGCTCAGTTATTTTTTCATTACGCCCAATGCACATAAATTTCATCATCATTACAAGCGACCATGGACGGATTCAAATTTCGGAAACATGTTTTCGATATGGGACAGGCTGTTTGGAACCTATGTTTACGATGATCCTAAAAAAATCCGGTACGGGCTTGATGTACTTGATGATAAAACGGATGAGGATGTCGCCTTCCAATTCAAGATTCCTTTTAATAAATCCATCAAAACGGATTATTAAAGGGCAATCGGGGCATGCAGGCATTTATCGGGAATGTTGAATGCATCAACCAGGGGCACCGCATCGGTGCGGATATCCCAACACAACTGGTTGAATAACTTACGGATAGCCTTGGTTTTAACACCTTCCATGTAGCCTTGCTCCAGGTACCACCCTTTGTTTTTTTCAAGTTGCGAAATGGCGTAGAGATTGTACAATTTCCGTAGTACAAACTGACACCGCTCATCCGCAGTCTGCTCAACAGCCTGGTGGAATTGTTCCAGAATAATCCGCTCGATATAGGCAAAGCCTACCTGTACAAGGTGATGCTGACAAACGTTAAAGGCATCAAACGAATCCATACCATCATCAATATGGCGCTTCAGGCGCTTTGCCACCGAAACGAGGATGTCGCGCTCACGATAACGGAATGCATTTTTGTGAAATTCCGGATCGAGCAGGTGTTCTTCATCGGAATTGCGAACAATAATGGGGTTCATTTCGGTAATTGAAGTGGCAGCCTGACCGGCCAGGTAGTTGAGAATGCCAAACGCATTCATGCTGCTGAACTCCTGTTTGAATTCTGTTAAGCGGCTCTTCGCCACCAGTTGCATCAGCACCGTATTATCACCTTCGAATGTGGTATAAATATCCGTATCGTTTTTCAGGCTTCCGATACGGTTTTCAAATAAATAGCCTTTACCGCCACACGCTTCGCGGCACTCCTGAAGGGTTGCCGTTGTATTCCAGGTAGCCCATGCCTTCAACCCGGCAGCAAGGGCTTCTATTTCCTGCATTTCCTCTTCGGTTCGTTCCACAAACCGTTTTGTCAGGTAGTTCAATGAGAAGTGCAGTGCATAAGCGTTGGCCAGCAGTGGCATGAGCCTGCGCTGGTGGGTACGGTAGTTTAGAATAGGTACTTCGGCTGCACCCTCCGGACCGAACTGAGTGCGTTTATCGCCATAACGGATGGCGATGGTCAGGCCTGATTTTGATGCGGCATTTCCTGACCGCGGAATGCCAATACGCCCCCCGACTAACGTTCCGAGCATGGTAAAGAACCTTCGGTTATCGCTGGTTATCGGACTCTCAAAATGGCCATCTTCGTTAACCCTGGCAAACCGGTCGAGCATACCCTCTTTTGGAATAACTACATTGTTGAAATAGATAACGCCATTATCAACTCCGTTCAGTCCCAGTTTACGGCCGCAGTCTTTAATGGTAATTCCGTCAATCACATTACCCTGCTTATCGCGTAAAGGAACCACAAAGGCGTTTACCCCAAAATCCTTACCGTCAACAATCAGTTTGGCAAACACCGTAGCCATTTGTCCATGCCGTGCTGCATTGCCAATGTATTCCTTGCGTGCTGCTTCATGGGGTGTGTTAATGGTAAACGTTTTATCGCTGTGGTTGTAGGTAGCAGTTGTTTCCACACCGCGCACGTTTGAGCCATGGCCGGTTTCCGTCATGGCGAAACATCCGGGTAGTTGAAGTGTACCAATGTCTTTGAGGTATTTCTTATGATGTTTTTCAGTTCCCAGAAAGTAGACGCTCATTCCCCAAAGGCCAAATTGTACACCAAACTTTACCACCAGGCTTAAATCATGATAGCTTAAGGTTTCCATTACGGTAAAGTATTCGGCCATGGCATTTTTGCCTCCATATTCCTGGGGGTAAGCAAGAGCACCAAAGCCCTGAGCAGCCAGTAGTTTTGCCCATTGAAGCACTTTCTCCCGGTAAGCATCCAGGTTATCGGTTTCGATGTATGCAAACTCAGGGTCGGAGAGGATCGTCTTAACGCGATTGATCAGGTCGGCCTGGTCGCCATCCAGTAACCGGGTCATCGCAGTTACATCAAAAGTGTGTTGCGTGGTTTGTTGTTGCGTAAGGGAAGCACGGAATTCCGGATGAAATGCATAGGTTGCTTCACGCCCGATAAACCCCAGGGCGGCCTCAACTCCTGAAAGGGAACGAATGGCTTGCTCCGGAATGTTGATTTTACCTCCGGTATGCAGCTGAGCCAATTTAACACCTATATCAACAAGGGAATCTGTTGAGCGGGTATCAGTTTTTAGAATTTCACTTAACCAGTTTTTAAGCTCGTAAGGAGTTGGGGGGTTGGCAGGATCTATCAGGGTGCGCAGGAATTCCCGCTCAGTTTCGGTTAACCAGGTTTGTTCTTTAATTAATGTTTCAAGGCTTTTTATTTCGGTTGGCGTAAGTACGGCATCCGACCAAACGGTGTAAAGCACCGGAAGGAAAACATACAGGTGCGGATTGTTTTTGAGTGGGCCGGATTGGAGCATACCTTCGCTATGTAGTATTACAGTAGTCGGCCTTCAACCGTGATTACGGTTTTAAGCAGTTTTGAAATCGGGCAGTTCACTTCAGCATTATTTACACACTCATCGAACTTTTCTTTGCTGATGCCGGGCACTTTCGCTTGTAAAATCAATTGCGATTGGGTAACCACCCCGTTATCCAGGGTAATTATACAGTCGGTCTTTAATTCTTCAGGCGTAAAGCCCGCCTCACCGAGTACAAAGCTGAGTTTCATGGTGAAACATCCGGCATGTGCTGCGGCAATCAGTTCTTCGGGGTTTGTACCAATACCGCTCTCAAACCGTGAACTGAAAGAATACTGCGTCTTGTGCAATACAGTGCTTTGCGTACTCAGTTGGCCATTGCCTTCTTTCCCGGAGCCGTTCCAAACGGCTGTGGCTTTTCTTTTTATACTCATGGTTTAATACATTAAGTATCGAAGTTAACATATATTCCTTATTGAAGCTACCCGTTTGACCTGGAATCCTTCCGTATAGTAAAAATCGGTCAACCAGATGATCAGTTGCGAATCTATTCTTTATATTTATTTATTGATTTAATCCCCCTACGATATGAAAACACTCTACCTTGTTATGGCAGTTGCCGGTTTTATTGCACCTAATATTTTTGTGGCTCAGGAATCCATCGAAACGGGCAACGTGTTGTTGTGGCTCCATCCACAGGCTACCATCAATGGAATGTTCAACAATCGAATTGCCACCGCCTTTATTATGGATCTGCTGGTGGTTGTTCTGGTTTTCTTTATCTGGACTTATCGCGAAGCGAAAACACACGGCATTAAGAATGTGTGGATTATTTGGGTGCTCACCATGCTCTTCGGAATGGCCGGAACATTTCCTTTGTTTCTATACCTGAGGGATAGGAGCAAATCCTGAAAATGCAAAGTGAAGTTTTAATTCATCGTAGAATTCTTTTCAAAGGAGGAATACCGGAAATCTGTTTTTCATGTTTAGTTTTAGGAAAAAACGGATAGAATTTAGTAAATCCAACTAGTCTTCTATGAATCAAAAAAAGCACTGGAATAAAATTGCGCCTGCCTACAACGAAGAAATATTTGATGTTTTCAAATCGGATAAGAATAAGGTGTTGAACAAATTCTTTAAGCGGTATGCCAACCCAAATCACCATGCGCTTGATTTTGGCTGCGGCATTGGCAAGGCATTCCGCTATCTTTCACCACGGTTTAGGAAGATTACCGCAATGGATATTTCCGACAACTGTTTGCGGGAGGCCAGGCAAACTTCCTTCAGCAACATTGTGCTTCAACAGGCAGATCTTTCCGATCCGAAAGTAGGTTTGCCAAAAGTTGAATTTGTTTTTTGCTGCAATGTGATTATGCTTCCTGAGCCCGAAAAGAATATTCTGATGCTCCGCAATGTAAACCGCGCTCTTCGTAAAGGAGGTTCAGCCGTAATTATTCTTCCTGCAATGGAGTCGTACCTGTTTTCTGCCTGGAGGCTGATAGACTGGAACAAGCGGGAGGGAACCTTACCCGAAAAGATAGATCCGGATGAATTAAGCGGCTTTCAGGTAAGCAAAACTGATTTACTGCAAGGCTTGCTGAAAATTAACGGTGTTCAAACTAAACATTACTCCGAACCCGAACTGCAGGTTATTTTTCCTGCATCGGGATTAACGATAATGAGTATTAATAAGGTAGAATATACGTGGCACTCGGAGTTCAGTGAACCGCCCCGTTGGATGAAGGCCCCGTATCCGTGGGACTGGCTGGTGGAGTGCCGTAAAGTCAACTGAATTCAGCGGATAATTACCCGCACCGACCGCAACACTTTTCCGTTGGTAACCTGTAAAATGTATAATCCGGGGGTAAGACTGCTGCTGTCAACCTCAAGGCGATTACCATTTTCGGCAGAACTTACCACGACACGTACTTGTTTTCCAAGTTGGTCATACAATTGAATCCGGGTGGCATCCAGCTGAAAACTGGCTTTTATGGTGAATGACTCCCGTGCAGGGTTTGGATAAACGTGGATGCTCTCAGTAAACTCCACAAAGGCCGATACAACTGCAGAATAGGTGAATGTACCGTCAAAATCGGTCTGCTTCAGGCGGTAGTAGTTTGTTCCTGTTACCGGGTTATCATCAACAACACCATAATCGGTGCGTGTAGTTGAGTTGCCTTTGCCGGGCACGGTGGCTAGTGTGGTCCATTCACCGGCATCGGCAGAGCGTTCTACTGTGAAGTAATCATTATTGGTTTCTGATGCAGTTCTCCAGGTAAGATCAACCTGACCGCCATTGGCTTTTGCTCGGAAGAATACAAGTTCAACCGGCAGCGGAGCGGCAAGGTTGGTGTTGCCCAGTGTAAACCGATCGCCATTCTGCAGATTTATTCCGTTGAAGGTTACAATCCGTCCGGTTATTTGTGCTCCTCCAACAGGGGTTACATCGTTATCGGCAAAGCCATCCCCGTCACGGTCAATGAGTAATCGTAAATCTGCTGCTATTGGGCTACCCGGCAAGGAGGTAATATCGAACGACAGCGAAACCGATCCTACATCACCTGTTTCACTCACACGCCAAACGCGGGTAAGCCTTTCTTTAATGATCACGTTGTCAATATCAATGAAATTGCTGTTTAAAGAACCGTTTTCATGTCCCCAAAATAGGTACTCATTGTTCGAAAGCGATGCCGGGCTTTGAACCACCATACGAACGATACCCGTTCCACGGGCATCAACATGTCGTGAACCATCGCTCGCCTGCCCAATGCCTGCTACGTCAAAATCATAATTGCCGTTGGCGGGATTGTCCATGGTATAAAAATCATTTGCCGAAAGTGATAGTCCGTATTTGGCGGCCAGGTAGTTGTTGATAATAATGCGCTCCACAAGGCTAACATCACGGTTGATGATAACTAACTCAGAGATGTCGCCATCTAGCGGGCGGGCTATTCCGGTGCCGGCCGGGTCAGGCCCGATACCAACATACAAAAAGTTCGTGGAGTTAGTTATGTTGGAAGTAAAATTATCAGTTCCTTGTGAGGCCTCGTTATAAAACATTTCAATGGTTGACTTGTCGTAAACGCTGGTGATTGACGTAAATGTGGCGGCAGCAAGGCTTGAGGTTACAAAGTTGGTATTCCATGTGGTAACAAAAGTATATAAGCTGTTAAGGTTGTTGTTTCGGGTAATTGCATACCCATCGGTCCAGTTATCGTTTGTGGCTTTGATTACAAATGGCGACCACGCAGATGAAGTTGTGTTATAGCGGCCGATAAGAAAAATGGAAATGGTGTTAGGACGGAGCGATGCTGCATCGGTTACCCTCAGGTAATCGGTGTTGGCAGAGACAAAGCGCACGGTTGGATTTCCATTGATAATGTTTGTTCTGAAAACCGGTTCATTTCCACCTACTGCATTGGCATGATTGCCATATCCTGAAAGGTCAGTCCAACTGGTTACATTGGTATTATCAGCTTGTGTGAGGCTTGATACGTTAAGCCATAGGGTAAGGTTACTTGTGCCGTTAGTACTCTGCACACCACCGGGACCGGTGTTACCAAAGGATGTGCCCGTTCCTGTCACCGGGAAACCAGTACAGCCGATACCCGTACAGGTAATCGTAAATGAAGTGCAAATTTGTGCAACAGTTGCCCCATTAGTGTAGGTAATCTGACTGCCCGCACCGTTTTGCAGCGTCTGCGAGCCACTTCCACATAAGGTTGCTTGTGTGTGGTCAATTACTAAATCATCGGTAGAGGTAGCGGTGGTATTAATAATGGTGTTACTGGTGCCGGTTAAAACCAGGTCGTCAAGGCTGCTTAACGTTGAGCCGGCATCCGCTTCGAGAAAGCCCAGATTGACCAGATTCGAGGCCAGACTAAATGTGCCGCCAGATAAAATGTGTGTATATCCTTCAACCATCATTTCAATGCCGGTTACATTGAGTGTACCCGCAATGGTAATATCACCGGTCTGGTAAAACATGGCAATATTCGATGAAACGAAAGGCCCTACATTACTGCGGCCCAAGCCATCAGGCGAAACACCGCAGCTTTTATTATCGTCAATGGCATCAATGGTAATGGTGTGACCGCTTAGGATAACCACATTATCAAATCGTCTGGGCCATTCACCGGCAGCCAGCGGACCGCCCGATCCATCGGCATTGGTTGTCCAGGAGGTATTGCTGTTCCAGTTGCCGCCTGAGGTAGCGTTGCGCGAATAATACGTTACTCCTCCGGTAGCGGTAACACCGTTAAAGACTACACCAACGATTACAAGCTGATCAGATCCGCTCCAGGTGGCCGTTGGAGTTTCGGTGCCGGCAGATGTAATTTGTTTGTAAGCAGTAGCCAATGCTGTCGTTGCACTAACAACCTGGTCACTAAGCTCCGTATAATTTGCAGGAGGAGTATGCGTGGCGTTGGCGCGCGTGGCCGAAGCATAATAGGAAATGTCGTTAACTCCGGCAGCCATGCCTGAGGTTGTTGCCGTGGTTCCGCCTGCAGCCGGAGAACCGGTGCCGGTGGCAGCTACAGGTGTGGCCTGGTCAACATCCTGTAATGTAACTACCGTAAATACCTCGGTTGTGGCACCACTCCAGGTTACAACAAAATCGTTGCAATAACCGCTGGCTGCATTAATTCCTGCTTCATCAAGGTACCAGATTTCTGCCCGAAGGTCGTTGGCGCCTGCGCCAGCGTTGGTACGTCCGGCAGCAAATGTGAGAGCCTGACCACCCCAGGTAATGCTTGTAACCGTGCGAACATTATTATTATTTTCATTAGAAACCGCCACAACAATAAGGCGGTTATTGCCAGCGCCTGGTGAATAATTTGTTTTGGAGTTGGAAACCGATCCTGAAATTACACTAGCTTGGCCGTATATATCGGTGGAAAGCAGGCAGGCTGATAAAACGAACAAAGCAACTTGTGCAACGATTCCTTCTTTAAGTAGGGTCTCCATCGGGAATAAAACCTTAGAATTTCAAAAGTAGGTAAATTTAGGCCTTTTTCTTCCTTCTTTCATACAAAGAAATCCGCGTATGGATTTATTAAGATTGAAGATTGATTCCTCAAACCATCAACAGGGCAACAGTAAAAAATAAGAAGTGTGTAAAACTCCAGTGAGTGCGCAGGTTTTCAGAAGGGGAAAACCAGGAGGTTGCTATTAAGGTAATGAATGTGCTACGGTTCACATTGCAACTGCGGTCTTGCCCATTTTGGCCGCGCATCAGTTATCAGGTCTGTTGAAATATGATAAATATCACATTTTGATCCTGACCAAAGTAATTTGAATGCAACCCTAATCTGTGCAGTTTGCCATTACCTTTGATAGCATACCTTATGAAAAACATATTAATTCCATTTGATTTCTCGAAGTATGCGCAGAGTGCTGCTAAAACCGGGGCCAGTCTGGCCCGGAAAACCGGGGCGCAGATTAATCTGTTGCACGTAGTTTATGCCCCTCCTGAGTGGGACCGTATGCCGGTGGGTATGCAGCAGGGTTATCCTGAAATAGAAGCCCGCATGGTCGAAGCTGAAATCAAGCTGGATAAGGTTGCAGCTAGCGCACTCTTTAATGGCTTGACCGTACAGACCTTCGTATATAGCGGTGTTGCTCATGAACAGATTGTGCAGTTTGCAAAGGCATATAAAATGGACATAATCATTATGGGTGCACATGGAGCAGGAGAATCAGATAAGTTGTTTGTAGGTTCTACAGCACAGCATGTTTTGCGCAAATCGTCTATTCCTGTACTCTCCGTAAAAAAGGAATATGCACCCAAACCCTTAAAGAAAATACTTTTCCCAACCAATTTTGAGGAAAGCAGCCTCAGTCCTCTTAATACGGTTAAAAACCTTGCGGCAGATCTGAAAGCAAGCATCTCCCTGCTCTTTGTAAATACCCCGTTCAATTTCTACGACACGCCATCAGCAGAATCAAAAATGAGTGATCTTGTTCCCGTTCAGCGGGCGGTAAAGTTCTATAGCTTCATCTACAACGACTTCGACAAGGAAAAGGGAATTCTGAATTTTGCGAAGCGTCATAAAATGGATTTGATCGCCATGGTAACGCATAACCGAAAGGGCAGACCTAATTACCAACTTGGAGTTACCGAAACATTGCTTTACCACACGAATATTCCTGTTCTGAGCATGGTCATGAAATAACGCATTGCTTTAAACGAGGACTACTACAGACCGATGGATATGAAAAAGATACTGGTTCCAACCGATTTTTCTGAATGTGCAAACCAGGCAGCAAGGTTAGCGATGGATTTAGGAAAGAAACTCGGGGCCTGGGTATACTTCCTTCACATTAGCCCCGAACCCACAGTTAAAAGTGCTGTACATTCCGATTTCGAACTGGAAACCCATCATCAGGAGGTAAGTAATGCGAAAGCGCAACTCGATGAATGGGTTCGTGTTGGAGAAACAAGTGGAATTACCTGCTTTCCTATACTGGTGTTTGATAATGGTTCAGAGAAAATTGAAAATTATGTAAAACCCTATTCCATTGATCTCATTGTTATGGGCTCTCACGGAGCCAAGGGAATCCGGAAACTCATCCTTGGCTCAAATGCACACCGGGTTATCCGGCAGGCGGATATTCCGGTTTTAGTAGTGAAGCGCATGGATGATGCTTTTACAATTCGTTCGCTGCTTTTTGCTTCCACATTCCGACATGACATAACAACAGGCTTTTCCTGGATAGCCGGATTTGCTATTGGCATTAAAGCTAAACTGCACATACTTTATCTTGCAAGTGCCATTGACCCAACACCCGAAACGGAAGCAATCCGGCAACTGGAGAAGCTTGCTTCGGGTTATCCCGGATTAACGTATTCACCAGACTACGCCATTTCGAACGATGTTGATTGGGCCATCCGTCAGGTAAGCAAAAAAGTGGAAGCCGATGTAATTGCTGTAGCAGGAGATGAAAAGGATTATGGAATCATATCCGTACATGTAGCTTCCCAACTGCTTAATGATGAAGACCGCCCTGTACTTGTAGTAAACCTGAAAGAAAGGACTTAATAGCGTTGCTGTCGGTTTCGGGTAATGCGCAGGCCGGGTGTCTGGAGGAGTATACATAGCAACAATACGATCTGTTTAAGGCTTATCTTACGCATTCTTGCCTGCTCCGCTTTGCTTCGGTTATTTCAAATGCCGGCAAACATTAGTTTATTGACTAAAAGAAGTGTACCTTTGCCAACGGTTTTAGCAGAAATCACTCTCTGCCGTTAAGTAAAGAACTTTCCCTCCAGATTTTTCTTCTACTATCTGCATTTCAGCTGAAAATCCACGGATTTCCATTTTGCATTCAAACCTCTGTAATGGTTTGAAAAAAGTTTGTTAACCCGATTAAGATTGAAACTATGGCTCATAACAATAATTACCTGAAAAAATTACGGGCAGAGAAGAAGCGAAAGAAAAGACAGGAAAAGGAAGAGAAAAAAGCGATACGGAGAAACAGTTCGTTAGGAGGTTCGCTGGAAAACATGATGGCCTACGTTGATGAATTTGGAAACCTGAGTGCAACACCACCTCCAAAAAGGACAAATGAAAGTGAAAATAAAAACAAACAATAAATACAATTTACAATGAAAGAAGGAACAGTAAAATTTTTTAACACAGAAAAAGGTTTTGGTTTTATTAAACCGGCCGATTCGATGGAAGACATCTTTGTACACGAAAGCGGGCTTATTGACAGAATCCGCGAGAACGATAAAGTTCAGTTTGATGTGGAGCGGGGAAAAAAGGGCATGAATGCCGTTCGCGTTGAAGTAATCAGCTAATTGATACGTTGTTTTCTGAAAGCTACCCCCTCAAGGGGTAGCTTTTTACATACTCATAAATAACAAAAACCAGGCGAGTAATGAGACAACTTAAGATAGTTAAGCAGATTACCAACCGCGAAAACCAGTCGCTGGACAAGTATCTTCAGGAAATTGGCAAGGTTGCATTAATTACTGCTGAAGAAGAGGTTCAACTGGCAAAACGGATTCGTCAGGGTGATCCCATAGCGCTTGAAAAGCTGGCCAAAGCCAACCTTCGCTTTGTGGTATCGGTTGCCAAGCAGTACCAGAATAACGGAATGTCGCTGGGTGATTTGATTAACGAGGGGAATGTTGGCCTTATAAAGGCAGCTTCGCGTTTTGATGAAACCCGGGGGTTTAAATTCATTTCATACGCGGTTTGGTGGATCCGTCAATCCATTATGCAGGCATTGGCAGAACAATCGCGCATTGTACGGTTGCCGTTAAACCGGGTAAGTTCATTAAATAAAATATCGCGCACCTTTTCTGAACTGGAGCAAAAGTTTCAGCGTGAACCATCGGAAGAAGAACTTGCCGAGGTACTTCAAATGGCTCCTGATGAGATACGCGATAACCTGAAAGTATCGGGCCGCCAGGTTTCTGTTGACGCACCGCTTATCAGTGGTGAAACCAACAGCCTATTGGACGTACTCGAAGATGTCTCAGCCGAAAATCCAGAAACCGATTTGATGATGGATTCTTTGCGAATGGAAATTCAACGAGCTCTGGCTACACTAACCGACCGCGAAGCAGAGGTGATCGGATCCTACTTTGGCCTGAACGGTGAACAGGCCTTGACGCTGGAAGAAATCGGGCAGAAATTCAATTTAACACGGGAACGTGTACGCCAGATAAAGGAAAAAGCTACACGCAGGCTTCGCCATAGTTCCCGAAGTAAATCGCTAAAAGCCTATTTGGGCTGATCCTCACGTATGGCAACAGTTGCTGATGGCTTTCGGCTTACTGACAATACAAAATTTTTATCCATACGTAGTTCGTAAGTTGCCTCACGCATAAGCTGTGTTGCTGTTTTTGATTGCTGCAATACCATCAACAGATCACGCGCCACCATTGAATCCTTAATATTATTCAAGGCTTTTCCATCAGCTGCTTCCAGCATAAACGAATATCCTGAACGTACTTTTTCACCTGATGCCCTGAACTCGTGAGCAGAAAGTCTGTACTGCTGGGATTCACCCGCAGCAGCGGTCATAAGTTGGAGGATAACAGGTCGGTATTTGCTCCATAAATGAAAATAGGCATGAAATTCCATAGTTTTTATTTTTGATTAACCCGGGGTTCCCTGGCTAAGCAAGGTAGGCTTTTCCAACCGGGTATTCTTCATTAGCTTTGATTTTTTAGTCGTTGCTTTAAAACATGAAGTTTTATTCGCCAGAAATTTCAACGAAAAGAAGCATCGTATAACCAAGAAACGTCTCCGCTTTGGACGAAATACTAAAATACCTGCGCGAAAGCATAGCCGATGAGTACTTTTCAAAGGCTGAGAAACGATCTTTAAAAGAAATGATCGCCCGGTTCAGGCCCGATAAGCATCAGCAGAATGTTATTCGCAGCAAAATTTATGAGTTGGCTACTGAAAACGTCCGCGATGATAACTACCGCTTTATTTTAGAATGGGTTAAGGGTGCAGTAAGCTCCTTGCAGGATAATGAACCCGTTAACAACTCCTGCGCGTTTTTTAGCCCGGGCGATGCCTGCCGAAACATGATCATTAAACACATCACGCAGGCCGTTAGCCGGGTTCAGATTTGTGTATTTACCATAAGCGATGACGCCATCTCAAATGCCATCCTTACCTCCCATAAACGGGGAGTCGACATCCGGATTATTACCGATAACGATAAATCAGAAGATGAAGGGTCAGACATTGAACGGTTTGCCAGACATGGCATATCGGTTAAGACAGACACTTCGCCCAATCACATGCACCATAAATTTATGGTTACCGATGAGCGCTCACTGATCACCGGAAGCTACAACTGGACACGCAGTGCCGCCCAGTATAACCACGAAAACATTTTGATTACCAGCGAAGTAGCGGTTGTTAAATCATACCTGAAGGAATTTGAGCAACTCTGGAAGGTAATGAAGCAATTTAAGGCCTAGTCAGCCGTGTGAGTATATCCGACTACAGCATCCGTCTTAATGTGTCAGTTACTGCTAAAAAGTGAACAGAAAAATTGTATATATTTCGAATTGTACCTGAGTTACATAACCACGATCATGAAAAAAATTCTTTCCATTATCCTGTTGTCATTCACGTTTATACTGGCGTATGCCCAGATACCCGATAGTGTATTCAAGTCAGTAAAATTCCGCAACATCGGACCTTTCCGGGGTGGCCGGTCAGTCTGCACCAGCGGGGTAATTAACGACCCGTTAACCTATTACATGGGTACCACCGGTGGCGGTCTGTGGAAGACCGAGGATGCCGGAATAACATGGACAAACATATCCGATGGTTTCTTTAAAACCGGGTCGGTTGGTGCAGTAGCCGTTTCGGAAAGCGACCCCAACATAGTATACGTTGGCATGGGAGAACATGCTCCGCGTGGTGTCATGACATCCTATGGCGATGGTGTTTATAAATCATACGATGCCGGCAAAACCTGGAAACATATGGGCCTTGAGAAAACCCAGCAGATTGCACGCATCGTTATCCACCCAAAAAATCCCGACATCGTGTATGTGGCCGCCCAGGGAGCCATTAACGGCCCAACACAAGACAGAGGCATTTACAAATCAACCGATGGAGGAACAACCTGGAAGCGGGTTTTGTATGTGAACGACCTTACCGGTTGCTCTGAACTCTCCATGGATTACAACAACCCGCGGGTGTTGTATGCGGCTATGTGGCATCACCAGCGCCTGCCCTGGAAAGTAATCAGTGGCGGACCCGGCAGCGGGTTATATAAATCAACCGATGGGGGAGAAACCTGGGAAAAAATTCATAACGGTCTTCCTAAAGAATTAGGTAAAATGGCCATTGCGGTTTGCCGTTCCAATTCGGATAAAGTGTATGCATTAATTGAGAGCGACTCCGAAAAGGAGTTGGGCGGGTTGTTTGTTTCAGACAATGGCGGCAAAAACTGGAGCAGGGTAAGCGATGATCACCGCCTTGTTCAGCGGGCTTGGTATTATATCGAGGTATTTCCCGATCCGCAAAACGAAAACGTGGTGTATGTACTCAGTGCACCGGCCCTCCGCTCCATTGACGGGGGTAAAACATGGGAGAACCTTTCAGGGCCGCATGGCGATTACCATGATATGTGGATCAACCCCGGCAATTCAAAAAATATAGCCATTGCCGATGATGGGGGCGTTGGCATCAGCTTTAATTATGGACAGTCATGGTCATCGCAATACAACATGCCCACCGGCCAGTTTTACCGCATAAATGTAGATAACATGTTTCCGTACCGCATTTACAGCGGCCAGCAAGACAACACTACGGTGCGTATTGAAAGTATGGCTCTGGGCCGATATGGTATAACCCAGGAAAACTGGACCTATTCTGCCGGTGGGGAGAGTGCTTTTCTCGCCTTTAACCCGGATGATCCGCGCTATGTGCTTGGCGGAAGTTACCTCGGCACCATTGATGTATTGGACACACGCTCCAATGCCGGCACCAACATCATGGCTGCACCCATTCAATACCTTGGGCGCGATGCGAAAGACATGAAATACCGCTTTAACTGGAATGCCCCCATCATATGGTCAAAGCATGAACCGGGTACATTCTACCATGGTGCCCAGTACCTTCTGCGTACCCGCGATATGGGTAAAACCTGGGAAGAAGCATCGCCAGACCTTACACGCAATGAGAAGGAGAAGCAGGGAAAAATGGGCGGCCCCTATACCAACGAAGCCGTGGGTGCCGAGAATTACGGAACGTTAAGTTACGTAATTGAATCGCCAACAGAAAAAGGCGTAATCTGGACGGGCAGCGATGACGGCCTGGTTTACGTTACCCGCGATAATGGAAAAACCTGGACCAATGTTACTCCAAAAGGATTGCCGGAATGCCTTATCAATGCCATCGAAATTTCTCCTCATAATCCATCAACCGTATATATTGCCACAACACGCTATAAGTTCAACGACTTTACACCCGCCATTTATAAAACCAACGATGGCGGAAAAACCTGGGTAAACATCAGCAAAGGAATACCTTATGGTGCTTACACCCGGGTGGTGCGCGAAGATGATACGCGTAAAGACCTGCTCTTTGCCGGAACCGAAACCGGTTTATACGTTTCATGGAATGGCGGGCTTGCCTGGCAGCGCCTTCAGCTTAATTTGCCCGTTACTCCTGTAACCGATTTAATGATAAAACATGGCGACCTGATTGTGGCTACAATGGGCAGGGCCTTTTGGATTTTGGATGACCTGGCTCCGCTTCGCCAGCACAACCTGACTGAAACTGCTGTTAAACTATACAAACCTGATGATGCCATCATTGGAAACTGGTGGAGTGCGCTGAATGATCCGGCAGAGGATTTTGAAGGTTCCGATCCGTTTAGCGGGGTAAATCCCGCCAATGGGGTAACTCTTTTTTATAACCTTCCTAAACTGCCGGATTCCGTTCACATCACCCTTGAAATACGGGATGCGGCCGGTAAACTCGTGCGGCAGTTCACTTCCAAACCCGATAAGTCCTTTCATTCGTATGACGGAGGACCAAGAGCCGAGCCGGTATTACCCAAAGAAAAAGGCTTAAATCGTTTTGTCTGGGATATGCGCTACACAACGATGATTGGAATTCCGAATGTATATATCGAATCCAGCTACCGCGGGCACAAAGCATCTCCGGGTAGCTATACCGCAGTGCTTAAACTGGATAAAACTGAATTAAAAAGTGAGTTCAGCATTTTGCCTAACCCGCATTATGAAATTAGTCCGGAAACATACAGGGAGTATCATGAGTTCATGTCGGGCATGGAAGCAGCACTGGTTGATATGCACAAAAAGGTGAACACTATTTACCGGATGCGCCAACAACTTGAAGAAATCCTTAACGATATGGCTGATAACCCGAAATACAGCGCGCTGAAAAAAGAAGGGGATGACCTGGTTAAGAAAATGCGGGCATGGGATGAAGACATGGTTCAACGCAAATCAAAAGCCTACGATGACGTTGAAAATTACCCCAATAAGTTTACCGCCAACTTCATGTTTTTAATTAACCAGACCGAAAGCGAAATACCGCGGGTAAACCAACCTTCGCGCGACCGGCACGCTGAGTTAATGAAGGAGTGGACTGCACTTGACGCCCGTGCCCGGCAAATTGCCGATGAGGATGTACCCGCATTTACCCGCAAATTGTGGGAGGCCGGTATCGGAGCAGTTCGGGTTATCAGTAAGTAAGGCAAATAAACTTATTCGCTTAAAAGGCAAACCTTTTTTGGCTGCGGGTGTTTTTTCATTGTATGGAAAAGACTACCCGTTCATCCCGTAAAGCATCCGGCAAGCCTTCGGATGAGAATATTAAGAAGGCCTACATCAGTTACCTGCTCACCCATGGCAAACAGCCGCCATCGGTATTCAAATTCTGCCTCGATCTGGGAATAAAGGAAAATGAATTTTATTCCATGGCCGGGTCGTTTGAGGCCTTGGAGCGTGCAATCTGGAACGATTTCATCGAAAACACCATCAAGAAACTTAACGCTGATAAACAGTTCCAATCATTCACTTCCCGCGAAAAGATTCTTACCTTCTATTATGCCCTGCTTGAAGAGTTGAGATCAAACCGGAGTTATGTTCTTCTGTCTTTAAAGGGCTATCCGAAATTAGAGATTGTTCCCGCATTTCTAACATCCTTTAAACAAACCTTTATCCGTTTTATTGAATCTGTTCTGAATGACGGAAAAAACAGCGGTGAGATTGCCAACCGTCCATATATTGAAAAAGGGTACCCGGAGTTATTCTGGGTGCATATGGGGTTTATTCTGCTGTTCTGGGTAAAAGATGGAAGCCCAGCCTTTGAAAAGACCGACACGGCCATTGAAAAGTCGGTTAACCTTTCCTTTGACCTGATCGGAAAAGGCGCTGTCGACTCCGCTTTGGATTTTATCAAGTTCTTATATCAAACCACCCGGAACTGATCCGAAGCATGAAGGAGTTTAATCGCATACCCATTACCAAAACGCAACGAGCAACGCGATTCATAGCAACCGGTGCCCGTATTGGCTCTAATTACCTGAAGCATTATGGAAAAAAGATAATAAACCCCGGCACAAGCAAAGAAGAATTACACCGCGATAATGCGCGGGATATTTACAATTCACTGAGCGAACTGAAGGGCAGCGCACTGAAAGTGGCTCAAATGCTCAGCATGGATAAGAACCTTCTCCCTACGGCATATCAGCAGAAGTTTGCCCTGGCGCAGTACAGTGCTCCGCCACTTTCCTATCCTCTGGTAGTAAAAACATTTCGGTCCTATTTTGGCAAAGGTCCTGATGAACTTTTCGAATCATTTACCACTAAGGCGGTGAATGCCGCTTCCATGGGACAGGTCCATCAGGCGGTGCATAATGGCCGTAAACTGGCCGTGAAAGTACAGTACCCGGGGGTGGGAGAAAGCGTAAAGTCCGACCTGGCCATGGTAAAACCCATTGCGCTTTCCATGTTTAATCTCAACCCGGTGGAGTACGATGATTTCATTCAGGAAGTGGAGCACCGGATACTTGAAGAAACCGACTATGAACTGGAATTAAAGCGATCTATATCTTTATCCGAAGCCACAAGGCACATCGAAAACCTGGTTTTTCCAACGTATTATCCTGAATTATCCTCGCCTAAAATACTGGTAATGGATTGGCTGGAAGGACTTCCGCTTGGAGAAGTGCTGAAGCAGGGCCTGTTGGATAATGAAGGTAATCGCATAGGGCAGGCCCTGTGGGATTTTTACCATTTTCAAATTCACACCCTGAAAACAGTACACGCTGATCCGCATCCGGGTAATTTTATTATAACAACCGACAGAAAATTAGGAATCATTGACTTCGGTTGCGTGAAAGTAATTCCTGAACAGTTTTATAACCTGTATTTTCAGTTGCTGGATCCTACCCTCCTTACCGATGAAAAAAGGAGGTTAGCCGTGTTTCAGGATATCCGGTTCATTTACGCTGACGACTCGCCTGCAGAAAAAAGGTTTTTTGAAAAGCTGTTTACCCAACTTGTTGAATTGCTGAGTCGGCCGTTCCGGGGTGATCGGTTCAATTTTGCTGACGACCAGTATTTCGAGGAACTGTTCTCCTTTGGTGAGCGCCTTTCAAAAATGAAGGAGCTGCGCGAATCAAAAAAAGCCCGGGGTGTACGCGATGCCCTATACATTAACCGAACGTACTTTGGGTTGTACAACATTCTGCACGATTTAAAAGCCAGTGTGTTAACGCGAGGTAAACCCGTTAGCCCTTGACACACAAACTTGCTTAAGTGCCGTGTAGCCCGCACCTTTGCGGCATTTCAACGCAATGTCTGTTCCGTTTGCCGATGTGCTGCAGTATCTGTATTCCTCGCTGCCTATGTACCAGCGGGTTGGGGCGAATGCTTTTAAAAAAGATCTTACCAATACGCTTGCTTTATGCCAGGCATTGGGCAATCCGCATACCCGGTTTAAATCCATTCACGTGGCGGGTACAAACGGAAAAGGCTCCAGTTCGCACATGCTTGCCTCCATTCTTCAGGAAGCGGGTTATAAAACCGGACTGTACACTTCACCCCATTTAAAATCCTTTACCGAGCGCATTCGCATTAATGGCAAGGAGGTGCCGGAAACCTTTGTGATTGACTTTGTTAACCGGATGCGTAATCGGATTGACCACATCAAGCCCTCGTTTTTTGAAACCACAGTGGCCATGGCATTCGATTATTTTGCACAGCAACACGTGGAAATAGCAGTTATTGAAGTCGGGCTGGGGGGGCGCCTTGACTCGACCAATGTTATAACACCCGTGGTTTCATTAATTACCAACATAGGGTACGATCATACCGATATGCTGGGTGAAACCCTTGAGCAAATTGCCTTCGAAAAAGCCGGAATTATTAAGCCGGGAGTACCGGTGGTGATCAGTGAACGGCAGGAAAAGACTACCCCGGTATTTTTAAAGAGGGCAGATGAATGCCACGCACCGGTTTTCTTTGCCCAGGATGACTACCAGATTACCCAGAACGAGAAGGGCTATGAGATACGTAAAAACGGAAATGCCCGGTTTACCCATATTCACCTCCCGCTTGGCGGAAAATACCAGATCAAAAACTTGTGTGGAGTAATTAAGGTTACAGAAGTTCTTTCTTTGGCAGGCTTCAGACTATCCGAACAACACATTTATAATGGGCTGGAGAAGGTAGTAGTCAACACTAGTCTAAAAGGTCGTTGGCAGGTTCTTAATCATAGTCCCCTGATTATTTGTGATACTGCACACAATGCAGAAGGATTGACTGAAGTAGTAAATCAATTGGAAGCGATCGCCTACAACCGCCTTTTTATTGTGCTGGGTCTGGTAAAAGACAAGGATCATGAAAAAATACTCAGCCTGCTTCCACCCCGGGCCACCTATTTCTTCTGTCAGGCCTCCATTCCCCGGGCACTGGCGGCTCAGGAACTCGCACAAAAGGCCGCTCATTATGGCCTTGCAGGCGAGGTTGTGCCTGATGTAAACCGGGCTATCGCCTTTGCCAGAGAGAAAGCCACGCCAAACGATTTGATTTTTATTGGCGGAAGTACCTTTGTTGTTGCTGAAATCAATGACTTATAAATGAAGCGCAAGAAAGAACGATTCCGCATTATTGAACAGCGGCAAAATGTTATTGAACCTTCAAAGCCCAATTACCACACTATAAAAGGCAGCTGGCATACGCATTTCGGTAATCATAATCCCATTACCGTAGAGCTTGCCTGTGGTAGGGGTGAATATTCGGTAAACCTGGCCAGGCTTTTTCCACAACGAAACTTTATCGGAGTGGATATTAAAGGCGACCGGATTTGGAAAGGGAGCACGTGGGCAGAAGAGCAACAACTCATAAACGTGGCCTTTTTGCGTGCACCGATCTTGTTGATTGAATCTTTTTTTGAACCAGGCGAGATTGATGAAATTTGGATAACCTTTCCGGATCCACGGCCCCGGAAGCGCGACATCAAGCGAAGGCTCACAAGCCCGCGATTTCTTGGCTTTTATAAAAACCTGTTAAAGCCCGGTGGCTACCTCCGGCTTAAAACCGACAATACCGGTTTGTTTAATTACACTCAGGAAGTGCTATGCGAGCGAAATGACATCAGCGACTTCATCGCTACGGACGATTTGTACAACTCACCCTTACGGACTGAATGTTTTGATATTAAAACACGATACGAAGAAGAGTTTGCCTCGAAGGGCGAAACCATAAAGTATCTCCGCTTCCGCTTTAGGTAAAACGGCATATAACAATTCCATAACAGCACCATGACGGGCAGATAATAATCAGGCCATATCTTTGATGCTGTAAAACGTCTTCATAGGTTTAGGTATTCCTGAAGGCCTTAGGGTCTTCGGGAATCCTCTTTTTAAAGTATGGGTAAATACAAAAGGCGAAAGCCCGAAATTGTAATTCTCTCCGACATCCATCTGGGCACCTATGGTTGCCATGCTGAAGAACTCCTCCGATACCTCAAAACAATCAAACCCAAAAAGCTTATCCTGAATGGCGACATTATCGACATTTGGCAATTCAGCAAGCATTACTGGCCAAAATCGCACATGCAGGTAGTAAAACACATTACGGGCTTGCTGGCTAAAGGCACTAAAATCATCTACCTTACCGGCAACCACGATGAAATGCTCAGGAAATTTGCCGGCTTCAGGCTCGGATCGTTTCAAATTGAAAATAAGGTGGTACTTAGGCTAAACGGAAAACGCGCCTGGGTCTTTCATGGTGATGTATTTGATGTTACCATGAAGTACTCCAAGTGGCTAGCTAAACTGGGTGCTGTGGGTTACGATACGCTGATTCTCATTAACACGTTTGTTAACTGGTTATTGAAAAAATTCAGGAAGGAACGTATATCGTTATCCAAGCGTGTAAAAGATAGCGTCAAAACGGCTGTGAAATTTATCAACGATTTCGAAAAGACAGCCGCAGATATAGCCATTTCTAATGGCTACAACTTTGTTGTTTGCGGACACATTCATCAGCCCGAGATAAAAAACCTTGAAAACGAGCGGGGGCAGGTTACCTACCTAAATTCCGGTGACTGGGTTGAAAACCTTACCGCCCTTGAATACGATGGCTCCAACTGGAGCATCTACCGCTACCGCGATGATCCCTATGCCAAATCTGTAAAACTTCCTAAACGTTTGCGCGACAAACTGGACAATGATGAAATTTTCAAAGACCTTGTTAATGAATTTCTGACCACCGGGAAGTGAAAATACTGTATGCTATTCAGGGAACAGGCAACGGGCATATTGCACGGGCAGAAGATGTGGTACCGGTTCTTCGCGATTACGGATCACTCGATTTGTTTGTGAGCGGTGCCCAGGCCGACATCCGGTTGCCTTATCCGGTTAAATACAAATCAAAAGGACTTAGTTTCTACTTCGGAAAGAAAGGGGGAGTAGATATTCTTAAGACCTTCAAGCAGAACAGTTCAAAGGCTGTATTCCGGGAGATTAAAAATTTCCCTGTCGAAAAATACGATCTGGTTATTAATGATTTTGAGCCTATTTCGGCATGGTCGGCCCGAAAGAAAAAAATACCCTGCATCGCCCTTAGCCATCAGTCGGCATTGCTTTCAAAGAAGGTACCCCGACCGAAACATTACGATCCGCTGGGTGAATGGATCCTCCATAATTATGCACCAGCCGATGAAACTGTTGGATTTCATTTTGAAAGGTTCGACAAAAAAATCTATACACCTGTTATCCGCAAGAAAATCCGTGAGGCAGCAGTAAAAGTCAACGAACATTACACGGTTTATCTTCCGGCTTATGACGACCGCAAGCTGGTCGTTTTATTACTGAAAATTCCTAACGTGCGATGGCATGTATTCTCAAAGCACGCACACAAGCCCTACCACATCGGCTCAGTTTCGGTTTATCCGGTTAACAACGAAGAGTTTGTTGCCAGTATGGTTAGCGCCAAAGGCGTATTATGCGGAGCAGGTTTCGAAACGCCAGCTGAAGTACTTTATCTCGGCAAGAAATTACTGGTTGTACCAATGAAGAAACAGTATGAACAGCATTATAATGCCGAGGCATTAAGGGAAATAGGCGTACCCGTTTTAAAAAATGTGAAGAAGAAGCGTATTCCTCAAATTATGGAATGGATTGAATCCGGACGCCCGGTGGAAATCCATTATCCGGATATCACCCGCCAGGCTGTTGAGCATTCTCTGAAGCTGGGAGGATTCCTGTAGCAGCCTGTGTTATTTCACAACACCATAATTCAACAATAATCTGCAGGTAATGTTTTGACCATACCTTTCGTATTGAGGAGATGCGTAAGAAAAAAAAGTATAGGTTGCTTGTTGTAGATGACGATCAGGACATCCTGGACTTGCTTCATTATAACCTCGAAAGGGAAGGATACAAAGTAAAACTCGTGGCCGATAGCACCAAAGCCATCGAAACAGCACTGGAATTCAACCCAGACTTAATTGTTTTGGATATTATGATGCCCCACCCGAATGGCATTGAGCTTTGCCGGGACATCCGCAAACTTGCTGAGTTTCGTAATACCTACATTTTTTTTCTTACAGCCAAATCCGAAGGATACTACCAGCAGGCCGCATTGGATACCGGTGGCGATGACTTCATTGAGAAGGTTATGGGATTACGGGCGCTTACGCAAAAAGTAGCTACCGTACTTCGTAAAAAGTTTACCATACGCAAGAGCATTCCCGAACTTCGATTGGGTAACCTTACAATCAACAGACGGGCGCAGTCGATCAGTATTGGAGGCAGATCTTTTAATTTGAGCCGCCCGGAGTTCGAATTGCTCTTTTTTATGGCTCAAAATCATGGAAGAGAAATATCGGCAGGCAGCCTACTGGGTACCTTATGGGGTTCTGCCAACTATTTAGTGGATGGATCAATTGAGATATGCATTCAAAACCTTCAGAACAAGTTAGGGAGTAACCTTATCTATCGAACGGCCGATTACCGGTATCGGCTTGATGTACCGCTTGATTAATCTTCCGATAATTTTTCAAGTACAGCAGCAAGGTCATCGTAATTTTTTAGTCCCGGTCTTTCTTCCGGGCTACCTTCAAGGGCAAAACCCTTTACCGGCAAGGATAAATGGGTTGATTCAATTGGTCTGTCCAGTTTTAGTAAAACTGGGTAATGGAATGCAATTTCGTTAATATCGTTAGCCGGACTCTGGCTATCAACCATGATGAAAGCAACCTGATTATGAATGGGTTTCAGGTATGTAATCAGTTGGTTATAAGGCAGGCCATTGGCAGCGACAATAAGCGCCAGTGCATGCAAATCAATAAACGGCAATTCAGCAATGCCCAGTTCAACAAAATCCGGAAGATAGTCGCGCAAAACTGCATGCATAGTCTCTGTGTTGTTTAATCCGTAAACTTCGGCAACAACCGCTGGGCCTGTAAACCAACCCCGAAGGCTTTGAAAGGATTCCGGACTTACATAGTCCGTTTTACCTTCAATCGCATTGAATCCCAGCATATGCACACCCATTCCTGCACAATACCGGGCATCACTCAGGTTGGTAATGCGCCCTACCTTAACCGTTCTACTCAATTTCATAACTTTGATGCGTTGTAACTAAACCCGGTTTACTTTTACCCGAAAGTGCGGATTTACCAAAAATTCGGAATATCTTGAAGCAATTAATATTCTTTTTGTGTATCAGCATCCTGTTTGTGCAGTGCACCGATGATGAGAAACCCCGTTTAAACGGATCCGATTTCTTTCCCCTGGCGGTAGGAAAATATTGGGTTTATAACGTGCAGGAAATAATCTATTCCCCGCTTCAACCTCCTTTAACACAGAACTTCCAGTTGCTTGTACACGTAGTTGATTCTTTCCCTAATGCAGAAAATGGAATTACCTACGTCTTACATCGATATACAAGGCCCGATGAAGCTTCGGCTTGGCAGTTCACCGAAACCTGGTCGGCCCGCCTTACCGATCAGTTTGTAATTGTGAGCGAAGGAAATGTACCGGTTATTCCGCTGGCATTTCCGCTTCATCTTAACCGGAAGTGGAATGCCAATATGTTCAACGATTATCCTGAGGATGAATACCAGATTACAGACCTCATTACCGGCTATTCATGGGAAACCCCGGTTGATGTAGTGGCAAAAGTTATCCAGGAAAATGTTCCAAACAACCTGACCTATCGCGATGTAAGGTTGGAATTGTACGGCAAAGATGTGGGACTCATTTCTAAATTGAGTGAAGTATGGACCTACACCTGTACGGGTGGCAACTGTACTGACGTTATAGACCATGGGTACAAATGGGAGCAGACCCTGCTTGAGTATGGTACGATGTAAACCACTTTTGATTCTCTTTTTGCTTTGTGCGGGGTTTAATGGTTCAGCACAGGTAAACCGGTATGTTGTTTTTTTTAAGGACAAGGCCGCTACACCCTACACCCTTGACAATCCGAGTGAATTTCTTTCGGGCAAAGCCATTCAACGCAGAATTAAACATCTTATTTCGCCTACGGAAACTGATCTCCCGGTTACCCCTGCTTACATTGATGATGTGCGGAACGCAGGAGCAACTGTTTTATACACAACCCGCTGGATGAACGGTGCATTGGTGCAATGCGATGCTTCACTGTTGGCAACACTGCTTGCATTACCCCAGGTCAACTCCATTGAATTTGTTGCACCGGGCGCCAGGCCGGTAAACGGTGGGAGAAAAGGCAGGGTAAAATCCCAAACAGGTAAGCAAGAGGATGCATCCACTCCACAACTTGCCATGCTCGGAATTGACCAGATGCATGCCGATGGATATCATGGCGAGAATATGATCATTGCTGTTTTCGATGGAGGCTTTTCTGGCGCTGATACCTCCGTCCCGTTTCAGCATGTGTTTACCGAAGGCCGGTTCAATGCCACCGTTTCGCACGACTTTGTATATGGAGGACCAGATGTATTTCGCCACGATGACCACGGCACACAGGTTTGGTCGGTAATCGCAGCTTTTCAAGATGGAACCTTTACCGGTGGCGCATACAAAGCTAAATTTCAGTTATATGTAACCGAAGATGTGGATACCGAATACCGCATTGAAGAATATAACTGGCTGATTGCTGCCGAGCGGGCCGATAGTGCCGGAGCAGATATTATCAACACTTCCCTGGGGTACAATACTTTTGACGATCCGTCAATGGATTATCTGCCCTCGCAAATGGATGGCGTTACCTCGGTTATATCCAGGGCGGTTAACCTTGCAGAGGAAAGAGGGATTATTGTAGTATCCAGCGCGGGTAATGAAGGCGCTAAAGCGTGGCGCATCATTACCGCCCCGGCCGATGCGGAGTATGCCGTGGCCGTTGGCAACGTTAATTTCAGTGGCGTAAAAAGCCCTTCAAGTTCATTTGGTCCAACAGCTGATGGCCGCATTAAACCCGATGTGGTTGCACCGGGTACGTTGGTTAAAGTTATTAAAGCCAATGGCACAGTTGGTTCGGCCTCGGGTACCTCGGTGGCTGCCCCGCTGGTTACCTCGCTGCTGGCGGGCGTGTGGCAAAAATACCCGCACCTGTTTAACCGAAGGCTGATTGAGTCGCTTAGGTTATCCAGTTCACAAGGTTTAGCACCCGATAATTCAGTAGGATACGGATTACCCGCCTATCAGGCAATAAGTCAGTATGTGGAAGAGGAAACTAACCACCTGGTCGTGCAGATTTATCCCAATCCGGTTGAAGGCGACACGCTGATAATAGAATCTTCAAATCCGCTTGAACTTTCCTTTTCGAATTATTTAATAGCCAATTCCACCGGACAAACGGTAGCTGCCGGAACAGCATCATTTTCATGGAGTAATTCGCGGCATGCGGTCGATATTTCAGGTCTGAATCCGGGGCTTTACTTCCTGCGCCTTGCTGTTAACGGCAGGTGGCGCTCCTTTAAATTTATTAAAGTTTAAGCCTTGTGCAGGCTTCATTTGGGTTATAGGTTTTACCTTTGCCTTGTAACTTCCTACAATGAACAAGCCTATAATTGCCCCTTCAATTCTTGCAGCCGATTTTGCCAACCTTGAGCGGGAGGTGAAGATGATTAACGAAAGCCGGGCCGATTGGATCCACATTGACATTATGGACGGGGTATTTGTTCCGAATATATCCATGGGACTTCCGGTGGTTGAAGCCATTAAGCGCCATGCTAAAAAGCCATTGGATGTACACCTGATGATTGTTGAGCCTGGCCGCTATGTGGAAGCCTTTAAAAAGGCAGGGGCAGAAACAATAAGTGTTCATGCTGAAGCCTGTCCACACCTGCATCGTACGGTTCAGCAAATCAGGGCCTTAGGATGCAAGGCAGGGGTTGCGCTTAACCCGCATACCCCGGTAAGTGTCCTTGAAAATGTTATCGGTGACATTGACCTGGTCTGCATGATGTCGGTTAATCCGGGCTTTGGAGGACAAAAGTTTATTGAAAATACGTATCGTAAAGTATCTGATCTTAAAGGAATTATCGAAGAAAGGGGCGCGTCTGCACTCATTGAAATTGATGGTGGTGTGAACCTTGATAATGCCTTGCCGTTAATGAAAGCCGGGGCCGATGTGCTCGTAGCCGGTAATTTTGTTTTCACGGCTGCCAACCCGGTGGAAGTTATCGGAAAGTTAAAGAACCTGTAAATCGGGCAAGATTTTTGTTTTCCAGTCATCTGTTAAATGATGTATATGAGATTCACAGCGGTAATTTTCACAGTACTAATTCTCGTTTCCTGTTCACGCACTGTTACACGGATCGACCCCTCAGTTCAAATTGACCTGAGTGGCCGGTGGAATGATTCCGACTCCCGCAAGGTGGCCGATCAGATGATTCATGATTTGTTCAAATCTGATGCTTTCCAGAAATATGCGGCAGGCTTAGGTCGTAAACCGGTTATTGTTGTGGGTGCTGTGCGTAATAAAACCAGCGAACACATTGATGCCGGAAACTTTATTAAAAAGTTTGAAATGGTAATTCATCAGTCGGGCCTGGCCGACCTGGTTGAGGCGGACGAGTTTCGCGATAAGCTGAGACAGGAAAGAGCCGAGCAACAGGATTTTGCAGACCCGGCAACCGTAGCCCGGTGGGGAAAAGAAACAGGTGCAACGGTAATGCTATTTGGCGAGATTAACTCCGAAACCGATGTGTACAACAAAAAGCGGGTAACCAATTACATTACTACGCTCTTTCTAACCGATATTGAAACCAACAAACGCATCTGGTACGGCCAGAACGAAATAAAGAAACTGGTAAAAAATTAAGTATCCTGCATGCTGAAAAAAATATCAGCCATCCTTCTGATGATGCTGAGTTCAGCATGTGCAACGTTTTACGAAACAACTTACGATTACAACAAGCAGTTTGAAGAGGGGAAACTTGACAAAGCGCTGGCATCCCTCAGGGAAAACACCCAATACAGAAAAGAAACTGTTAAATTTTTGTATTACGTTAATAATGGCATTCTTCTCTCTATTATGGGCCAGTATGAAGAAAGCAACAACTACTTCGAAAAGGCCTTTCTTTTTGGCGAGGATTATCGCTTAAACCTGGTCAGGGAGGCTGCCTCGTACTTCACAAATCCATCGGTTACCATATACCGGGGCGAAGACCACGAGCATTTAATGGTGCTCTATTACAAAGCCATGAACTTTCTTAAAATGGGTAGGCATGAGGAGGCACTGGTGGAATGCCGAAGACTTAACATCCGCTTGCAGCAGTTATCCGATAAGTATTCCTCCGAAAACAAGTACAGACGCGATGCGTTTATTCACCTCCTTATGGGCACCATTTACCAGGCCGATAAGGATTGGAATAATGCGTTTATAGCATACCGCAATGCCTATCAGATTTATGAAGAAGATTACGAGCGCTTATTTGGCATCGCAGCTCCCGATCAACTTAAAGCCGACCTGCTTCGTGCTGCCTGGAATACGGGATTCACCGATGAATATGAGTTCTATAAGCAAAAGTTCAACTGGTCAGATTTCAACGTAGTGAACCCCGATGGAGAATTGGTGTTTTTCTGGCACAATGGCCTTAGTCCCATCAAGGATGAATGGAGTATCAATTTTGTAGTAAACCGTGAGGGCGACAACATGTTTTTGTTCAGCAATCCCGATTTAAATATGCAGTATTCGTTTTACGTTAGCAGCGATGATGAAAAAGCCCAGTTAAGTAACCTTGAAGTTATCAGGGTGGCCTTTCCCAGGTACCTCGAACGACCTGTTTACTATGCACAGGGCACCATTAAAACAACCGACTCATCCTTTGCTCTTCAACTCGGTGAAGATGTAAATCGTGTGGCTGTAAAGTGTTTGCAGGAGCGAATGGCCTTTGAATTCAGCAAAAGTTTGTTGCGCGTGGCGCTAAAGAAATCGCTGGAGTACTCGGCCAGGAAAGAAGACAAATCGTTCGGTGCTATTGTCGGAGCCATTAATGCGGCTACCGAAAAAGCCGATACCCGCAACTGGCAAACATTGCCGCATCGCATACATTACGCCAGAGTCCCATTAAAGAGCGGAGAAAACCCGATAGTGCTGGTACTGAGCAGGGCCGATGGACATTCGGATGAATACCGGTTCACGTACACAGCACAAAACGGACAAACACTATTCCATACCTTTACCTCGTTAGAGTCATTGCCGGCCTCTCGGTATTGATGAATAGTCAATTTGGCGTATTTTTACTGCTTAACCCCGGTTTATTTTTGCAAGTTTTAACGGCCAAACCCATAAAACCCGTAGGACCTCTGACTGTTCGGATAACCATATTAACCCTGCTGTTGTGTAGTACGGGCCAGGTTGTGGCACAAAAGGACAAGGATGTAAGCATTCCGCTGGATCACTTTTATGTGGACCGACAGGGCCCGGGCATCTTCAGAAAACTGATCAGCAAATTAACCTTTGGGTTGAGCACGGGGTATGGATCTACTACCTTCAGACATCAGTTAGATGGATTTGCCCTCCATCAGCCGGCAACCGGTGGACCAGTACTTTTCAACCCTAATTTACCCACTACCGGATTTTCAAACTGGTTTAACCGGATTGAACCCACAACGTTGTCAATTGTTCCGGGCGACTTTGTTGTAAACTCCAACACAGCCAAAATTGGCTTTCGCAGTAAATCGTTAACCATTCCTCTTCAGGCAACCGTGCATGTTGAGTTCAGCGGACGTTACCGCATTGGTGGAGGATATTCGTTCAATTTTGTGCGTTTGGGCGACTTCAAACCGTTAACGTTCGGGGGAGACCTTCGCAATTTTAATCCCGATTTTTCCAGTTTCTTCCTCAAAAAGTATTTTCTGCTACTGGGTGCTTCGGTTTATCGGTACGAAGACTATTTGTTAACCGTTGATATGAACATCGGGGGGTATTCATTAGGAAAGAATTTTGATAAATCCGTAATCTCGAAAGGGCTGTTTTTTAACCTGGGTACCTCCATTGAACGGGAGATGTCGGAGTATTTCAGGATTTTTGTTCGGCCATCCTACGAGTTTAAAAACTACGACCTCAACTTTGCAGAAGCGGGCCAGAACATAAAACACCGACTTAATGCCCTTTACATCCATTTAGGGGTTACCTACCGCATTCCGGAGTTGCGCAGGTGCTTTTTAAAAGAATGCCGGATACAGATTAACCATGCCCATGGAAACCGGGAGTACCGTAGCCGGGTACATCCGATCTGGAAAAAACAGAACCCACACTACGGAGAGAATTACCCTAACCTTATTAAGTACAAAGGAAAAAATAAGCGCAGGCTGAACCCTTATTAAGCCATCCCAAACCCACTGATTTTCATGACAGTTCAGCGCGTTTTAAACCCCGGAAATCATTATCTTGCGCCTCCTTTAAAAAATCAGTTTTAAGCTGATTTTAAGGGAATTTGAATCATTTAAACTCCTGAAAAGTGGCTGAAGAAACGAGCGGTCTTACCCCTGGCCGGCAAAGCATAATTCCCATCAACATTGAAGAAGAAATGCGCGGTGCGTACATCGATTATTCGATGTCCGTAATCGTGTCGAGGGCATTGCCCGATGTGCGGGATGGTTTAAAACCCGTTCACCGCAGGGTGTTATTCGGCATGCTTGAACTGGGGGTAAACTACAACAAGCCGTACAAGAAATCGGCCCGTATTGTGGGGGAAGTGCTGGGTAAGTACCACCCGCATGGCGATGCCTCAGTGTATGACACCATGGTACGCATGGCCCAGGACTGGAGCATGCGTTACCCATTAGTCGATGGTCAGGGTAACTTTGGGTCAGTGGATGGCGATGCCCCTGCCGCGATGCGCTACACAGAAGCCCGCCTAAGACGCATCGCTGAAGAAATGTTGGCCGACATCAACAAAGAGACGGTTGACTTCCAGCCAAATTTTGATGACTCGCTTTCGGAGCCTACGGTGCTGCCGGGCAAATTGCCAAACCTTCTTGTAAATGGGTCCTCCGGGATTGCTGTGGGCATGGCCACCAATATGGCTCCTCACAACCTGGCCGAGGTGGTGGATGGTGTAAACGCTTACATCGACAATCCTGAAATAAGCATTGACGATTTGATGAAATTCATTCCGGCCCCCGATTTCCCAACCGGAGGGATTATTTATGGTGTAGGAGGGGTGCGTGAGGCGTACCGTACCGGTCGAGGCAGAGCCATCATCCGGGCAAAAGCCGAAATTGTTACCACCAATAAGGATCGCGAGCAAATAGTGGTAACCGAAATACCCTATCAGGTTAACAAGGCCCTGATGATTGAAAAGACAGCGGCCCTGATAAATGATAAAAAGATTGAAGGCATTTCCGATATCCGCGATGAATCCGACCGGGATGGCTACCGGATTGTGTATGACCTGAAACGCGATGCCATCGGCAACATTGTTTTGAATAATTTGTTCAAGTACACACAATTACAATCCACATTTGGAATAAATAATGTGGCGTTGGTAAAAGGCAGGCCACAAACGCTGAATTTAAAGGACCTCATAAAACACTTTGTGGACCACCGACATGAAGTGGTTGTGCGCAGGGCAAAGTTTGAACTGGCGGAAGCCGAAAAACGAGCTCATATTCTTGAAGGGTATCTGATTGCCCTCGATAACCTGGATGAAGTGATTAAACTTATCCGTAATGCAAAAGACCCGGAGACCGCCAAAGTAGAACTAATCGCTAAATTCACTTTATCGGAAATCCAGGCGAAAGCCATCCTGGAAATGCGCCTGCAACGGCTTACCGGCCTGGAGCGTGACAAAATACAGCAGGAGTATAAAGAGGTAAAAGAATTAATCTCAAAACTGAACGAAATCCTTGCCAATCAATCGTTAAGGATGCAGATTATCAAAGATGAATTGAAAGAGATTAAAGACCGCTATGGCGACAAGCGCAGAACGGAAATCATACATACCGAAGAGGACGACATTACACCTGAAGACATGATCCCGAACGAAGAGATGGTAATCACCATTTCGAACCAGGGATATATAAAACGTACATCCTTATCAGAATACAGAACACAAGGCAGGGGTGGGGTTGGCTCAAGGGGCGTAGCAACCAAAGAAGATGACTTTACCAAAAACCTGTTTATTGCCCAGGCTCATAATTATCTCCTGATCTTCACCGAGCAGGGTAAGGTATATTGGAAAAAGGCGTATGAAATTCCCGAAGGTGTTAAAACCTCCAAAGGCAGGGCGATCCAAAACCTTATCAATATTGACCCTGGTGATAATGTAGCTGCTATTATTAATGTTAAAAATCTGGAAGAAAAAGAGTACCTCGATACCAATTTTGTAGTCCTGTGTACCGAAAAAGGCACCATCAAGAAAACATCATTGGAGGCCTACTCAAGGCCCCGGCAGGGTGGTATTAATGCCATAACCATTCACGAAGGCGATAAATTGCTAAATGCCTCATTAACAAATGGTAATAACCATATTGTTATAGCGAAATCTCAAGGTAAAGCCGTTCATTTCCACGAGCGGGATGTCCGCCCGATGGGTCGAACGGCTGCAGGGGTAAAGGGTGTTACATTGGATTCTTCCAACGACCGTGTTATAGGCATGGTTTGCATTACACGGGAAGATGTAAATTTGCTGGTCGTTTCCGAAAAGGGGTACGGCAAACGCTCATCCATTGAGGATTACCGGGTAACCAAGCGGGGTGGAAAGGGTGTAAAAACCCTCAATATTACCGGTAAAACTGGCAAGCTTGTTGCCATTAAGGAAGTAAGGGATGAAGATGACCTGATGATTATAAATCGCTCAGGTATTACCATCCGGATTAAAGTTAGCGAGTTGAGGGTAATGGGCAGGGCCACGCAAGGAGTACGGCTGATTAAACTTAATGACGATGATCAGATTTCATCGGTTGAAAAGATTCAATCGATGGATGACATAACCGAATAAACGTTAAACCTGAAATAACCTGAAATGAAAAAAACAATTATCCTTCTAGTTATCATGTTGCCCGGACTGGTCGCGGCACAGAAGCCAATTAAGCCAAACTTAAGCAAGGCGCTTAGCTTATGGCAATCCGGAAAACTTGATGAGGCCAAACAAATGATTGATGCCTGTGAGGCTGATCCTAAATTATCCACCGATGCCAAAACCTGGTTTTACAGTGGGCTTATATATTCATCACTGGATACAACAACGAATGAAAAATATAAAGCGCTCGCGCCAAATGCACTCGATAAGGCGTTAGCTTCATTTGCAAAGTCTGAACAACTCAAAACTACTAAAGGCGAATTGTTTTTTACCGACAATAAAACATTTATGCCCGTACCCAAACCTGATGTGCTTGAGCGGATTAGCGGCCATTATATTAATCTTGGCGCTGCTGCCTATCAGGAAGATGATTATAAAACCGCGCTTTTTAATTTTGAAAAGGCACAGAAAGTGAACCCTAATGACACTACGGCCTATTTTTATGCTGGAATTGTAGCTAATGGTGATGATCAGTTTGACCAGGCCGCTAACTATATGAGAACCTACCTGAAAAATGGTGGCCAGGCCGTGGAAGCTTACTATGTAATTATCAATACGGCTGCCTTAACCGATAAACCTAAGGCCATTGAAATTGTGCGTGAGGCCCGCGCAAAGTATCCGACAAATGTAGAATTGCCAAAAATGGAGATTCAATACCTCATTGAACTTGACCGGGTGCAGGAGGCAAAGACAGGGTTAGAGGCTGCCGTTAGTAAGGAACCCAGCAATATTGTTCTGCACTACTTTCTGGCATTCGCCAATTTTAAAATGCAAGACTACGAAGCAGCCAAAGCAAGTTGCAAGAAGGCCCTGGAGATAGACCCCAACTCATTTGATGCCCAGCTTCTGCTGGCAAAAGCTTACTTTGTTGATGCGGAAGCCATTAAAAAGGAAATGAACTCACTGGGCATCACAGAAGCCGATAAGAAGAAGCGGTTCGAGCTTGATAAGGTATATGTTGAAAAATTAAAAATTGCTCTGCCTTATTGGGAAAAGGCAGAAAAACTGAATCCTTCAGATTCCGAAGTACTTGATGCCCTGTACATCATATACGGTGATCTGGACAACCAGGCAGGGGTTAAACGCATTGAGAAGCGATATAAAGAACTGGGCCTGGATAATTAAAGCTTGTTTTACCTTTTATATAAAAGCCGGAGTGAAACCTTTTCATTCCGGCTTTTTCTTTTGAATTTAGTTAAATCAATTAACCTGTCTGTGAAAAAGTTACTTTTTCTTTTCGTATATCTCGCTGCAAATTTTACCCTTGCTCAGAAAGTAGATCTGCAACCGGTAAGCTTTTCAGTGGTTACAATTACCGATGCATTCTGGAAGCCCCGCCTCCAGACCGTTGCCACAAAAACACTGGATGCATGCATTATTCAGACAGAGTTAAAGACACCACGCATCCGGAATTTTGAAAAAGTGATAAGAAGTCAGGGCGAGAAACACGAAGGCATTTATTACGATGACAGCGATGTGTATAAAGCACTGGAAGCCATTGCTTACTCACTGAAAAACTTTCCTGACAAAAAACTGGAAGAGCGGGCCGACAAATGGATTGATCTTATCGCAAAAGCACAAATGCCCGATGGGTACCTGTTCACCTGGTATCAACTGGGTGATCTTTCAAAACGCTGGACGGATATTGAAAAACATGAAGACTATTGTGCCGGTCACCTTATTGAAGCTGCTGTTGCCTATTACAATACTACGGGCAAAGATAAATTGCTTAAAACGGCTATCCGGTTTGCAAATCATATCGATTCCACCTTTCGGCTTGGTAGCAAGCCCTGGTTTAGCGGTCACCAAGAAATAGAACTTGCCCTTGTAAAACTTTACGGAGTCACCAAAAACGATCGCTACCTGAAACTGGCAGACTGGTATTTACAGCAACGGGGCAAAGGGTATTATCCGTATGGAAGTAACTGGATAACGCCCGACTACTGGCAAGACCTTAAACCTGTTGCTGAACAAACCGAAATAACCGGTCATGCCGTCAGAGCCATGTATCAGTATACAGGTGCAGCCGATGTAGCCGCTGTTACAGGCAATAATCAATACGCAAATGCCATGAAAGCTGTGTGGGAAGATGTGGTTTACCGTAACCTTTATATCACAGGAGGCATCGGCTCTTCCGGACGCAACGAAGGGTTTTCAAATGATTACGACCTTCCTAACCTGCAGGCCTATTGCGAAACATGCGCTTCGGTAGGGATGGTATTCTGGAATCAACGAATGAATCGCCTGACGGGCGATGCAAAGTTTATCGATGTACTTGAACGAAGCCTGTACAATGGTGCCCTTGCCGGACTGTCACTTAGCGGTGATCGTTTCTTCTATGGTAATCCCCTCGCTTCGTTTGGCACACACGCACGCAGGGAGTGGTTCGGCACCGCCTGTTGCCCTTCCAACATTGCACGGCTTACAGCTTCCGTAGGAGATTACATTTATGCTACCTCATCATCGGGGTTGTGGGTGAACCTGTTCATCGGCAATGAAGCAAATATTACCCTGGGAAAGCAGGTAATTCCGGTATCAATGCAAACAAACTACCCGTGGGAGGGGGCAGTAAAAATAAAACTGGATCCAAAACAGAAATTAAAATTCGATCTCCACATTCGCATACCCGGATGGAGCAGGGGTAACGCGGTTCCGGGCGACTTGTACCGCTTCATTGGTTTTTCGGAGCAGCCTCCTGTGGTTAAAGTAAATGGTCAGGTTGCAAAGTGGACGGAGCAAAATGGATACATTCTCCTTAATCGCACCTGGCAAAAAGGTGACATGGTTGAAGTATCTTTCGCCATGCCGGTAAATAAAATTGTTGCCCGTTATGAGGTAAAACAAAATGAGGATCGAATTGCGTTGCAACGCGGGCCTTTGTTGTTTTGTGTGGAGGGTGCCGATAATGGCGGCAAGGCATGGGATTTTATCGTTAATCCCGATACCGAGTATCAGGTGGTTTTTAAAAAGGATTTACTTGGAGGAATAATGACTCTCCAGTTTAATGCTACAAGCATTACCGGAGGGGAGGAAGGAGCCGAAGTAAAGAAAATTAACCGACCCATTACGGCTATTCCTTATTATGCGTGGAATAACCGGGGGCCTAACGAAATGCAAGTGTGGTTGCCTACAAAAGTTAAAGAGGTTAGAATAAATCCTGAGAATTAGTTCAGTATGTTTATCCGATTAAATCCGATAACCGCTTCTTCCGTGTTTATCCTTGCAGGCATTATTGCCTGTAATACAGATAAGCAAAAGGAAATGAAAACCATAACAGAACACACCTACGGCACGATTGGGGACAAGGAAGTAAAACAATTTACCGTCCGTAACAGAACCGGCATGATCGTTTCCGTGCTCAATTACGGAGGTACGATTACGGATATAATCGTGCCCGACCGAAACGGAATACCGGGTAACGTAGTACTTGGATTTGATAACCTGGAAGGCTACCTGCAGCCTGGCAATCCCTACTTCGGTTGTCTTGTCGGTCGTTATGCCAATCGCATTGCCAATGCCCGGTTTTCCCTTAACGGACAAACCTTTACGTTAGCCGCTAATAATAACGGCCACTCATTGCATGGTGGTGAAAAAGGATTTGATAAAGTTATCTGGGAAACAAAAATAGTATCCGACAGCAGCCTGCAATTAAAGTACGTAAGCCCGGATGGCGAAGAAGGATACCCCGGCAACCTGGAGGTTACCGTGTTGCTCACCGTTACCTCAAAAAATGAGTTAATCCTTGATTATACCGCCTCCACCGATAAGCCCACACCGGTAAACCTTACCAGTCATTCGTACTTTAACCTTTCAGCAGGAAAATCCCCAACCATACTTGACCACGAATTAACTATTGTTTCGGAGAAATTAACTGCAGTTAATGACCAACTCATTCCCACCGGAAAAATGGAAAGCTTGTGGAATACACCCTTTGATTTTATCGAACCTAAACGAATTGGCGAGGATATTGAAATAGTAACTGGCGGATACGATCATAACTACATCATCAACCAATCCAAACCATTGCTTAATTACGCAGCCTGGCTTTATGAACCCCAAAGTGGCCGCGAGCTTACACTCTATACCACTGAACCGGGCATTCAATTTTATTCAGGAAATTTCCTTGATGGCACATTAACGGGCAGGGGAGGGCAGATCTATAAAAAACATGCCGGCCTGTGCCTGGAACCCCAGCACTTTCCAGATTCGCCTAACCAGCCGGCATTTCCAAATACCATACTTCAACCCGGCCAGGTGTATAGGCAAACCAGCATCTACCGGTTTTCTGCACGATGAAAGGTTACATTTTACCGCTTGTTTGGGTTGCAGGACTTGCTTTAAGTTTAGCTCAAGATGCTCCCTTAAAGGGTTTGAGGATTAATGAATTAACCGCAACCGGTTATGCGACTACCTTTGGCTCATGGCAATTTGAAATGCCGTTGCTGGAGTTTGACGTGAATGGAAAAACCTGCACATCAACTGCACCCAACCCGCTTACTAGCGTAATTACAGACAAAACCTTTGACGACAAAGGCTTCCGGTGTATCGTAACCTTTACAAATCCTTCCAAAGACACCTTTAAACTCAGTAACGTATTTCCGTTCGGTTCCAAAGGGAAAGAAATGTACATCACCGGCAAAGGGAACCATCCACTTTCGCGAACACACCTTTTTCTTCCCGGCAAAATACCGGTGAACATCATTGTTCCCGATAATGCCTGGAACCTCGGCTACAGTTGTTTTAAACTGGACGATCAGCACAGTCTGTTCGGGTTAACCAGGCGCGATCCGGATTCATTTGTCAAAGCAACCCGCAAACGGTTTGAAACCATTTTGCTTCCGGGTGGATCGGTAAGCTACTTTTTTTATGCCGATGTATATCGTGGAAACTGGCAGGATGGACTTCGAAAAGTATTTCAAGAAAGGTATTTGTATGATCTGAATGAGTTTAATGATGATCTATACAAAAGGCCTGATCTTCAATGGATTAAAAAGGCCTATATCATGCACCTAATGATGGCCTGGGATAAAGATTATTACGATTATACCACCGGCCGGTTTAACTGGAGTAAATTTAATGAGCGTGCACAGCAATTGTATGGCGGTGATGATGTGATATGCCTTTGGCCCACCTGGCCAACCCTCGGGCTGGATCAGCGCAACCAGTTTGACATGTACCGCGATTTGCCCGGAGGCATTACCAAACTGCGTGAACTGGCCGATTCGCTTAGAAGCTATAAAACAAAATTCTTCATTGCCTACAACCCCTGGGATGAAAGTACGCGTAACGAAGGACACCTTCAGGGCCTGGCCGAACTGATAAGGGAAACTTCGGCCGATGGGGTGGTGCTGGATACAAAAGGGGAGTCGAGCAAAGAATTGCAGGAAGCTGCCGATGCCGTTAAACCCGGTGTGATTATGTACAGCGAAGGAATGGCTGTGCCCAAAGATATGCCTGGCATCATCAGCGGCCGGGTGCACAATGCCCTGTATTATCCGCCCATGCTTAACCTGAACAAATTTATCAGGCCCGACTTTGCCATATTCCGGGTGGCCGAGGTTTTTAAAGAGCCTATTAAACGCGAATATGCCGTGGCGTTCTTTAATGGGTACGGAACTGAAATAAACCAGTTTGCACCGGGCCACCCCGAATGGGAAGAGGACCAGTATCGTTTTCTGGGGCGAACCACCCGCATCCTACGCGAAAACTCCTCGGCCTTTACATCTTTTGAATGGACACCACTCATACCTGCATTACACGATAGCATCTGGGTAAACCAGTGGCCTGCGGGTGACCTGAGCACCAACACCCTATTCCGGCCAAAAAAAAACATCTACACTATTTTTAGCCTGAAGCCCGAAGGTTACAAAGGCGCTTTGTTTGAAGTGCAGCAAGAAGCTAATTATCACTATGTTGACTTGTGGCATCATGAAGAAATGATTCCGGTAGCCGTAAATTCTAAATTGTATGCAACAGTAAAACTTGAAGCATTTAACAGTTACGATCTGGGTACCAACAATGAAGGCTCTGTCGGCTGCATTGCAAAATTGCCTAACCTGTTAAGGGTTACATACCGGAACAATCACCTAAATATAGAAGCCGGCAAAGGGTCAGAAATACGGTTATGGATGGGCAACCCGGCTTATGGCAAAGCGTACAAACGTTTTACCCGCACTAACCACGATTTATTTTTGCCTGACCATATTGGCCGCTATGAAGGGAAACTGGTTGTTCAGTTGATGGATGGTGATGAACTGGCTGACGAACGCATTGTTGAAATCAAACCGGGTTCATCCCGGCTTATAACCAAAGTAAAGCCAACCGAAACTCTTGCAAAAAAACAAATACCCGGTATGGTGCGCATACCGGCAGGGACCTTTATTTTTAAAACTACGCATGGCGATGCATTTATTCCGTATCCGGAAGAAGGAGAGGGGGAGAAGTTTACTATGAAAACTTTCTGGATGGACCGTACTCCTGTAACCAACGGCCAGTTCAGAGAATTTTTACAGGCCACAGGTTACCAGCCGACCGATACTGCCAATTTCTTAAAGCACTGGAAAAACGGAAAAATCCAGCCTGGCCAGGAAAACTTTCCGGTGGTATATGTTTCGTATGAAGATGCACAGGCCTTTGCCACATGGGCAGGAAAAAGATTGCCAACGGAGATTGAATGGCAATATGCAGCGCAGACGGCACAGGGAAACGAATGGCCTTGGAAACAATCCAAACCGGTTACCCGCAAAGAACAGTATGTAACAGAAACCCTCACAGTAACGGCCATTGAAGGTATTAATCCGCGTTACACCAATCTGGGCGATGGAAAGTTGTACGCTGTGGGCAAGTATTTGCGTGGTGCCAATCCGCATGGTCTGCTTGATTTAACCGGCTGTGTATGGCAACTCACTAACGATGTTTATGAAAGCGGAAGCTACCGGTACATCCTTATGAAAGGAGGGAGCTACTTCAAACCTTCATCAAGCTGGTGGTATGTGCAGGGAGGTCCGCGTGAATTGCATTACCGACAGGCCCTGCTCAGGGTATCGCAGGGTTTTGAGCGCAATGCCACGGTAGGCTTTCGGTGTGTTAAAGATTAAGCACGTAATTGGACTGTACTAAATGCAGGATCCTAATGCTTCGTACTATCTGTACAATAAAACCCAACTGATACGGGGAGGAGCCGCCTACTTTGACCTGCTTGAACAACTGATCGATGCCTCAACACACTCTGTTTACCTCCAAACCTACATTTACGAAGCCGATGAAACCGGTAACCGAATAGCACGAGGACTTATGCGGGCTGCCAGCCGCGGTGTGTATGTGCACCTGCTGGTGGATGGGTATGCATCACAAAATTTGCCAAAGGAAATCGTTGGAAAACTTACACAGGCGGGTGTGCATTTTCGTTTTTTCGAGCCCTTGTTTAAGAGTAAGTATTTTTATTTCGGGCGCAGGTTACACCATAAAGTGCTGGTGGTTGATGGCCGATATGGTGTTGTGGGTGGGCTGAACATAAGCAACCGCTACAACGACACACCCGAAAATAAAGCCTGGCTGGATTGGGCTATCTGTGTCGAGGGGGAAGTAGCCGCAGCACTCTATAACATTTGCGCTTCCAGGTCATTATCACCCTGGAGATTAAAAGGTGCTACCATAAAACCATCACCGTCATTTCAATTACCTGCTGAGGTTTGTCCGGTACGTGTGCGCGCCAACGACTGGGTGCGCGGTAAGCGAGAAATTACGCGAAGTTATATTGAAATGCTTGATCAGGCCAAGCACCAGGTTATTATCATGTCAAGCTACTTTATTCCGGGAAGGCAAATCAGGCGGCACATGGAAAGGGCCGTAAGGAGGGGCGTACGTATCCGGGTGATCCTGGCTGGAGTCTCCGATGTACGCATAGCCAAACATGCTGAGCGCTTTATGTACCGGTGGTTATTTAAGCGCGGAATTGAAGTCTATGAGTACCAGCGGAATGTACTGCACGCCAAAATTTCAACCTACGACCGGAAGTGGGTTACTGTAGGATCGTACAATGTGAACGAGATTAGTGAAAAGGCCAGTGTAGAGTTAAATCTGGATGTGTTTGATAGAACGTTTGCTGCCGAGGTAGAAACCCGGTTGATTGAGATAATGATGACTGACTGCAGGCGTGTTACTGATAAAGAATTAAACCAGAAGTATACATTGGCTCACCGTGTGTTACAATGGGGGGCGTATACACTTATACGCACGTTATTGGTGTTGTTTACCTTTTATTTCAGGCATAGGGAATAGAAACTGAAACCAAGAATAATTTATTTAACATAATATAAATTATATAACTCTTGCTTGCGCTGCTGCCTGATTCTCAGTTATAAAATTTGACGTTATATTAAATAGCCGCTCAAGCCTGCCCGCATCCGGGCCTCAGTGCACACAGTCTTGAGCGCCTGTTAATGATGAAGTGTACAGCCAAAAGTTTTTTTGCATACGCGCATTAAAGTCAACCACGCACAAAGCATAAGTATTGCAGGCCGCACAATTCCAGCGCTCAACCCAAAGCCAGCAATACACATGCTTTTTTGCCAACGCTTCAAGTTTCTCAATATCAACTACAGTAAATAAGCTCACAGTCAATCTTTGAATTTGATCCGCTAAAGCTTCGCAGGAATTCAAAGGTGTTCGCACTTTTTTGTTCTGTACGTTTTGCCTTGATGCAAAAAGTACCAAAAAAATCAAGGCCCAAAAATGCTTCCGCCCACATACCAACGCACCGCCCCGCTTTTGGGCCGGGCCAGCGCGCATCCTAACCAAAATAATCACATTTGAGCAATCCGTTGCCTGTTGGGGTCACTTAAAGATGGATTTTCTTCAACTATTTTCTTTGCCAATCGGAAGTCATTTTCTGAATTGTAGACCTGACGATTACACTGTTCCAGTATTCTGAGGTTATAAAACTTTACATTTTCGGG
>JBKBOE010000016.1:0-47282 GCA_046294915.1 Cyclobacteriaceae bacterium
ATGCGGTGGGGCGGTGGGGGAGGCGGTTGTTCTGTTGGGGGAATTTCCATCAGGTCATCAGTCTCTCTTACCGGTAGATGCCGGGCAACCGGCAAATGCTCGGACGTCTGCCAGTTAAACGCCAAAACCACAACAGTCAGGGTGGTTACCAGTCCTACCCCAAAAAGCAGGGGCCTTAGATTTTCAAGGTCGGCCGCAGGGGTTTTCTTGGCTTCCATTTACTTGTTTATGGTACTTAAAACAATCTGCTTATGGTTGAACTTAGTGTTATGTTTTGGGTGAGGTAACCCACGGGTAAACAACCAGGTTACAAATTGCCTGCAAAAACGCCTGCCGGAGATTGTTTAAGGTATTGGAGCAGATTGATACTTTAAAACGCAAGATATTACGCTGCCCGATCTTGGGCTGCCGACAACAGGTAATTTTAAGGTGATCCGTATGGTGCAGATCAGTAGTCGCCTATTTCGGTTTTTTCTAATTGGGCCATTGCTTTGGCAAACTCCTCATCGTTAGGTGCCACGCCATGCCATTTGTGTGAGCCCATCATAAAGTCAACGCCAAAGCCCATTTCGGTGTGCATCAGGTTGAGTACAGGTTTGCCTTTGCCGGTTAAGGTTTTTGCATTTTCAAGTGCGGTAATTACTTCTTCCAGGTTATTGCCGTTAAACTCCTGTACCTCCCAGCCAAAAGCTTCGTATTTGGCGCGAAGATTTTTCAGATCAATAATTTCCTTAACCGGGCCGTCTATTTGCTGTCCGTTGTAGTCGATGGTGGCAATCAGGTTATCTACTTTATTATGGGCAGCATACATGGCCGCTTCCCACACCTGTCCTTCCTGCTGCTCGCCATCACCCATGAGTACATACACCAGGTTATTGTCCTTATTTAATTTTTTGGCCTGAGCGGCTCCAACCGCAACCGATAGCCCCTGACCCAGTGAGCCGGAGGCCACGCGCACACCCGGCAATCCTTCGTGCGTGGCCGGGTGGCCCTGCAGCCGTGAATTGATAAACCGGAAGGTGGAAAGCTCTTTTACATCAAAGTAACCTGCCCGCGCTAATGTAGAGTACCAAACCGGTGAGATGTGACCGTTGGATAAAAAGAAAATATCTTCACCAATACCATCCATAGAAAACCCCGGTTTTCTGCGGAGGATATGGAAATACAAGGCAACAAAAAATTCAACGCATCCTAGCGATCCACCCGGATGGCCGCTCTGGCAGGCGTGCACCATGCGTACAATATCCCTGCGTATTTGTTTGGTTAGTTTTTGAAGGTGGTTGATTTCGGGCTGGGGCATGGGTAATAAAGGTTAAAAACGGTGTGAATATAATGGGACCCGACACCTCATCCAAGTACCGGACATAGCTCCTTCAAAATTCAAAAATCATTATTCAGACATTCTGCAGTCAATTACTGCAGGCGTGAGCAGACCTGTAGGGTAAAGCATACGAATTACTTTTTCTTTTTAACCGACTTCTTTACTGCTGGCTTTTTAGCCAGTGCTTTCTTTTTGGCTACTGACTTTTTAGCCGGTTTGGTGGATGAGGTGCTAATGCCTTTTAAAATCTGGTTGGTATGGTTCTTCGTGTCAACTTTTTCGATGATCTCATTGATAATACCCTTTTCATCAATGATGAAAGTAACCCGTGCTGTACCCATGTACTTTCTTCCATACATGGATTTTTCAACCCAAGTGCCGTATTTGTTGTGAACCGTTTTATCCACATCGGCCAACAGGCGAAACGGAAGTTTTTCTTTAGCAATAAATTTCTGGTGTGACTTTTCACTGTCGGTACTCACGCCCAGCACTTCGTAGCCTTGCTTTTGCAATAGGGTGTAGTTGTCGCGCAGGTTGCAGGCTTCGGCTGTGCAGCCGGGCGTCTGGTCCTTTGGATAAAAGTAAAGTACGACTTTCTTACCCTTAAAATCGGATAGTTTAACCTGTTTACCATCCTGGTCGGTGGTTGTAAAATCGGGGGCTTTGGTTCCTGTGGTAAGCATATTCAGTTAATGGTTTGTTTATATACCTGTTGATTTCCTGCCTTGTCGGTTATGGTTACAATCAACTCGCCTTGTAAGGCAGATCTTTTTTCAAGTGTCTCCGATTCAAGCGTATCCGACTTTTCATCGTAGTTCATTAACAGCCACTGCCCGTTAATGGTTGCTTCAATGGATGCAATGCCTGAGAGGTTGTCGCGGATTTTGAGGCGGGCCCCATTTCGGTTAACCTGCACCGGACTGATGGTTGGCGGAACCGTGTCCGCTAACAAAGTAAAGGTACCGAAGTCGCGGGCGGTAAACTGGATATTTCCGTGAGCCCACGCCCCGCCTTCAAAAATAAACCCTTTTCCGTTTTTCCGGTAGACACTTGTTTTTTCGGGTAATGAATACGCACGGGAAGGCTTTAACGTAACTTTAATTCCCTGCCGCAGAGGAACGAACGAATCACCCAGGGTGAACAATTCGAGACTATCACTAGAGGTTGAATAGGCGGTTGAGAAATAAACCGTATCATATACTGCACGTGCCGGAAACCGGATGTCGGCCCGGTTGCTGTAAAAGGTAAACTCGCTTCCCGGAAAAATACGTGCATGCACGGGCGGTATTATCCATTCTCCGCAGATCTGAATAGAGTCAGGCAGGGGTTTACGCAAGTCGATCAGGTAAACCGTTGTGGCGGAGTTGAGGTAGGATGGGTCAATTACAGAAGGCTCGCCTTTTTTCCATGCGATGGTGTTCTTCGGGCAGGTTTTTGTTCGGATTACCCAGGTGTTCTCCTGTATTGTCCAGCTTGTAGTCTCAACCGGGTTCATCCATTTTACCAGGTTTTCGGGTTTGCTGTGTTTGAGATTCAGCCGCAGGGTACTGCGGTTTCCATACGCATCCGATAGGATGATTTTTACAGGTGTTTCTGTTTCAGGCCTGACTTTTATTTTTCCGTTTTTGCCTGGCGAATAAAAGCTCAGTTGATTCCCGTCATCGATATACAATTTGTAATACCGTGAACCATCGGTTCGAAGCGATTTAAAATCCATTACGGTAAATACCGACCGGCCTTCGTTTAAATTAAGTTGCTCAATAGCCTGGCTGAACACCCGCTGACTGTCAACAAACATTTCGATATTATTTACTCCGCAGCGGTAGTTTGGATTATCTACTACATCGTAGGCAAGCAGTTCAATGCCAATGGTGCCATGTGCAAGGATGGGCTGTGGTAAAACGTACTCGCTGCCATTTTTTGTAACATAAAATTCAAATCGTCCAAACTGGTCGTTAATGCGGGAATCAATCGCCAGCGTTTTCAGGGCAATTTTTCTGACCACCGGTGGCGTATTATCAACTACTTCCGAAAAGTTGAATTGGAGCGGGTCAAGCGCACGGTTGTTTTCATTGCGGATGTCAAAATGAAGGTGTGGCCCGGCTGAGGAGCCGGTGTTACCGGCAAAAGCAATGGTATCGCCCCGGTTAACTTTAAACTGATCTTTACGAAAGTAAAGATCAACCGATGATGATTTTCTGCGGTAACGCTCCTTGCGTACGTATTCATCCACTTCTTTTTTAAAACGGTCGAGGTGTCCGTACACCGTAGTGTACCCATCGGGGTGTTTTACATACATGGCCAGGCCAAAACCGGAGGGGGAAATGGTGACACGCGAAATATAACCCTGGTTAGCAGCCCGTACTGGCCACCCGATTTCATTAAGCGTGCGGATGTCAATGCCTGTATGAAAATGGGTAGTGCGCAACTCGCCCATGGTTCCGGCCAGTGCGGCTGGTTGTCCGGGTTTTAGTGGGAACAAATAGGTGGTTATGGGAGTTGAATTATCCGATTCGCTGAACTGGGCATGGCCTGCAAGCGAATACCCCATCAGCACAATGCCTAAGAACCCATTACTTAACTTCAAATTCCAGTAATTTTTCATCTTCAATAAAGGCCGCAAGCACATTACCGGGTTTAACCGGGCCAACTCCTTTCGGAGTTCCGGTAAAAATCAGGTCTCCTGTGCGCAGGGTAAAAAATTTCGATAAGTAAGCGATGATATAATCAAAACTAAAAATCATTAACCCGGTATTGCCTTGTTGTTTCAACTGGCCATCGACAGTTAAACGGAAATTGATGTTGGATAAGTTCTTGAAGCTGCTTACCGGAATGAATTTGTCGGAAATCGGAGCTGACCCGTTAAATCCTTTGGCGATATCCCAGGGCAGGCCTTTTTCTTTGGCTTTGGTTTGGAGGTCGCGTGCGGTAAAATCAATGCCAATGCCAATGCTGTCGAAGTATTTCCCGGCAAATTTTTCCTGGATGTTCTTTCCTTCCTTGCTTATCCGCAAAACAAGCTCTACTTCATGATGAATATCCGTTGAAAAACCGGGGTAGTAAAAGGGTTCGTTATTTTTCAGAAGGGCAGTATCGGGTTTGGTAAAGATTACCGGTTCATCCGGGCGCTCGTTGTTCAGTTCCTGAATGTGCTCTACATAGTTCCGTCCGATGGCAAAAATCCGCATATAGGTTGTCTTAAGGATACAAAGGTATTAACAAATAAAGGGTTGAATGTTTATTTTTGCTTAAAACTAATCATCATGTTACGAAAAGTACTTTTTCTTTTGATAAGTGGTTTGCTGTTGCATGCCTGTACAACCGTTGCTGTTACGGGTCGCAGTCAGCTTAGTTTAATTTCGAATGCAGAGATTATCCCGATGGCTGCCCAGCAATACCGGGAGGTGGTAGCCAAGGGTCCGCTATCTACCAATGCCGAACAAACGGCCCTTATCAGGCGCGTGGGTGTAAATATTCAAAAGGCGGTGGAGCAGTATATGACTGATCAAAATTTAGCTTCGCAGCTTGATGGGTTTGCGTGGGAATTTAACCTGATAGATGACCCCACGGTAAATGCGTGGTGCATGCCCGGAGGTAAAGTGGCTTTTTATACCGGCATCCTGCCGATTTGTAAAGATGAGGTGGGCGTAGCCGTTGTTATGGGGCATGAAGTGGCGCACGCCATTGCTAACCACGGCCGTGAGCGGATGAGCCAGCAGATGGTTGCCCAGGTGGGTTTGCAGTCGCTTGGCGCCTTAATGGGTCAGAATCCTACTTTAGGAAATGAACTACTGATGCAGGCCATTGGTGCCGGTGCCGGTATTGGTATGCTTAAGTTCAGCCGGCAGCATGAGTCTGAGGCGGATAAGATGGGCTTGATTTTTATGGCGATGGCCGGATACGATCCGCAGGAAGCGCCAAAGTTTTGGGAGCGCATGAGTACACTCAGCGGGGGACAACAGCCACCTGAGTTTTTATCTACTCACCCTTCGCACGAAACCCGGGTACGCGACCTGAATAACTGGATGCCGGAAGCGATGAAATTCTATAAGAAGTAGGTATTAGGAAAAGGTGTGGGTGGAGCGTTTCGTGGTATGAAAGGATGAGGAGGGGATTACTTTTTAAATCCGCTTAATTTAATCTCTGTCAGCTTTCGTTTTGTATCCATCGGGAAGTCCCCATTCATCATCCAGTCGTAATAAGAGGGTTCATTCTTTAATACTTCGAGCACTTTTTTACCCTTATGCTTTCCGAAGTTGAATAAAGGTTCACCTTGCTTGTCCCTGGTCATTCTTCCGGCAAGATCGACCATATCAGATGTGGTTAATTGAGCCAGGGTATCCATGTCATTTTTAATTTCCCCGATTTTTTTTCCCATGCTATCGGTAACGGGTTTGTTTTCGTACCGTTCAAGCTGTGCCAGTAGCACATCCATGGAAGCCTGGGTATCGGCTTCTGCGGTATGCGAATCGGCCAGTTCTTTGTTTAAGTAAAACTGGTAAGCAGCGGCCAGTGTGCGCTTCTCCATGAGGTGATAAATGCGTTGTGCATCAATAATTTTTTTCCGGCTGTAATCGAATTCCACACCCGCCCGGAGAAACTCTTCTACAAGAATCGGAATGTCAAATTTCAAAATATTAAAACCCGCAAGATCGGCCCCTTCAAAAAACCGGGCGTACTCTTTGGCTACATCCTTAAACGTAGGGTGGTTTTTTACATCTGCATCGGTAAGTCCGTGTATTGCTGCCGATTCGGCCGGTATGGGTATGGTAGGGTTAAGGATATTTGATTTTCGCGACACTTCTCCGTGAGGGGAGAGTTTAATAACGGCTATCTCGATAATTCGGTCCTGAATGATATTGGTGCCGGTTGTTTCCAGGTCGAAAAAGCACAGCGGATTGCGTAAGTTGAGTTTCATTCCCGTTAAAAATCAGAATGTAAAGTGCTGAATAGCCTGGTAGAACTTATCGGGTGGTACTCCAATTCGTTTAAGCAGTTCCATGGCACCACTAATGCTTTCAAAATTCTGAGTTCCAAATATCTGAACAGGTATCTTCTCTTTTCCGGAAATTACAAAGTGTTTACCCTGCTCGGAGGTATGAGGGTGAATTTTATACGGAATACTTTGTACATCGGGTCGTTGTTTTGCGCCAACTACGGTGGCCAGTGTATTGTTTTCGCAGTAAAAGAGTAATCCGCCTTTTGGAGTATTATCACCAAAGTCATCGAACTGTTTTACATATTCTTCTTCGGTAGTGAAAGAACTGGTGTTGTCCCATATAATACTGCAAATCAGCCCAATGTGGTGTTGGTAGTGCAGAAAGCTTGCTTGCCTGTCAATCGGTCCGGGGTATTCATCGCCTTCAATAATAATGATAGGCGCATCGGTGAGGCGTACAGTCTGCTGAAGCCAACTCAGCGGTTTGTTGATGATATAGTCGAATTGCCGTTTATAATAGTGCAATGTATGGAGTACAATAGCGGTTAATCCGGCTTTGCCACGACTGCCCGTTACCACAATGCGCTGTTTATCGGTTGCGACTTGGTAAATAAATTCCGGGTAGGAGTAAATGGCTATGCCGGTATTTCGTGCTGCCACAAGTTCAGCATTTTCACTTTTGGTTTGAGGGCCAACCACAACGGCACTCAACCCGCTGTGAATTTTTTCGGGAAACCATCCCTGACTTGCCGGAAGCAGTCCGTGTTTTAAAAGTTCCTCACGTACAGGTTCTTCCAGTGTAACATCTGAACCTGAAACCGTAAAGCCTTTTTTTTGAAGGGCAATGGCCAGGTTATACATAATGGTGTCACCTAATCCAATAAAGTGAACCGCCTGATGGGATAACATGGTTATAAATTCGCAGTCAAAATACTATAAAATATTCAGAGTCAATAACGACAGAAAATATTGTCACAGCTTGTCATAACTCTTTCACATCTTTCCATGCGAAACACCTGTGAACAACTTGTGGATGACCTTGTGGAAGGCTGTTGTCACTGTGTGGAACGAATGTCGTTAACCCAAGTGCCTGTTTGCTTACGTTTGTTCACTTAACGAGCAACATGTACAACAACCACGTGTAATGGAGCAAAGCAGATCGACACCTTTACGTACCGGAAGCAAGGCCCTGACGGCTTCAGGAAAAAGCAAACTGTTGGTTCGCGATATTTCTGAAAGTCTGGGTAAGCTGCCGCCTCAGGCGCTTGATCTGGAAGAGGCTGTGTTGGGCGCGCTGATGCTTGAAAAAGGCGCGCTTAACGCAGTTGTTGAGTTTCTAAAACCCGAACACTTTTATTCCGAACAACATCAGGAGATTTACCGGGCTATCATTGAGTTATTCAAGGGTTCTGAGCCCGTGGATATGCGCACGGTGGTTAACCAGTTGCGTAAAGAAGGTAAAATTGAGTTGGTTGGAGGGGCCTATTACATTGCTGAACTCACCTCTAAAGTAAGTTCAGCTGCCAATATTGAATACCATGCCCGGGTGGTGATTGAGATGGCCATTAAACGAACCCTGATTCAGATTGCCTCTCAAATCCATCATGATGCTTACGAAGACACGACCGATGTTTTTGAATTGCTGGATAAAACCGAACAGGCCATTTTTGAAATATCGGACAGCAACCTGCGCAAAAATTACGATAACATGCGCAACCTGATGTACCGGGCCATTACGGAACTTCAAAAACTTAAGGAGCACAAAGACGGACTCACCGGAGTGCCTTCCGGCTTTTCAGCACTGGACAGGATAACATCCGGGTGGCAGAATTCTGACCTTATTATTATTGCTGCTCGTCCAGGTATGGGTAAAACGGCATTTGTGGTTTCCGCTATGCGCAATGCAGCCGTTGATTTTAAACGTCCCGTAGCAATTTTCTCGCTTGAGATGGCATCCGTGCAACTTGTAAACCGGATGATCTCAGCCGAAGCCGAGTTAGAAGGGGAGAAAATCCGCAAAGGCCAACTGGCCGATTTCGAATGGCAGCAACTTGTGCATAAAACCAATAAGCTTTCTGCAGCCCCGATATTTATTGACGATACCCCTGCACTTACCATACTGGAACTTCGCGCCAAGTGCAGAAGGTTAAAAGCGGAACATGGTGTTGAACTGATAATTGTCGATTACCTGCAGTTAATGCGTGGGGACACCGGAGGAAACCGGGAACAGGAGATTGCCTCCATATCGCGCGCACTCAAAGGAATTGCCAAGGAACTGGCGGTACCTGTAATAGCACTCTCGCAGTTAAGCCGCGGAGTTGAAACGCGGGGAGGGGATAAGCGACCTCAGCTATCTGACCTGCGTGAGTCGGGTTCTATAGAACAAGATGCCGACCTGGTAATCTTCCTCTACCGGCCAGAATACTACAAGATCACGGTAGATGAGGAAGGTAATTCAACCCAGAATCTGGGAGAGGTAATTATTTCCAAGCATCGTAACGGTACAACCGGTTCAGTAAAACTTAAATTCATTGGCAAGTTCACCAAGTTCACCGACTATGATACGTTACCGGCCGACCGACCCTTCGGCATGATTACCCGCGAAAGCCGCCTTAACCAGATCCGGCCGGAGGATGAACCACCGCCAACGAGTAATGAAGGCGATATGCCATTCTGAGATCGGTATCTTATTTAGCTTTGAAAAAATCTTGACATAAACCGGGCCAAGGCAAGGCTTCGGACTGTTAGTATGTTTGGCAGACCCGGTTTAGGTAGAGCGTAGTTTTATTCAGGCTCAAGTAGTTGCAGGGCTTCCTGCAGTTCGCGGAGGGTGGAGTGGTTGTTACATTGCCTGGCCAGTTCAACCCCTTTTGTAAGTAACCTAAAAGCTTCCTCAGGTTTGCCCAGTTCCACTTTAAGCATCGCTGCCATATAATAGGCAGGCAGGTAATCCGGGTTTAAAGTAAATACATGATCAAATACTTCCTCCGCTTTTTCAGGATCTGATTTCTGGTACTCCAATGCAAGGGCGTACCGTGCGAATACATCGTTCGGATCTTCTTCCAGAAACTTCAAAAGTTGTTCTATTCGCATTAAATTCATTCTATTTTGAGTTTTTGCCCTTCCAAATTTCGGATTTTATGCCTTATCTTGAGGCCCGTTTAAGAGTTCTTGTTTCGTTAAATTTTTAGGTAGCCCGATGAAGATCCTGGTTTGTATTTCGCACGTTCCTGATACCACTTCCAAAATCAATTTTATTGACAACAACACCAAATTCGATACAAACGGTGTGCAGTTTATTATTGGCCCGTACGATGATTATGCGCTGGCACGGGCAGTTGAGTTGAAGGAGAGTGCCGGAGCTACCATTACGGTATTAAACGTGGGATTAGCCGATACAGAGCCAACCCTCCGCAAAGCATTAGCCATTGGAGCTGATGATGCGATTCGTGTGAATGCAGAACCTACCGATTCTTTTTTCGTAGCCTTCCAGATTGCGGAGCAGGCAAAAGCCGGTGGGTATGATTTGATTTTAATGGGCCGGGAGTCTATTGATTATAATGGAGGAGCGGTTCATGGTATTGTTGGTGAATTGCTGGGCATGCCTTCTGTTTCTCCGGTTATGAAATTGGATCTAGAAGGTAACAAAGCGAAGCTGGCCCGCGAGATTGAAGGCGGTAAAGAGTATTTGGAAGTAGCACTTCCTTTTGTTGCAGGTTGCCAGGAGCCGATCGCGGAATGGAAAATCCCCAATATGCGCGGCATCATGTCGGCCCGTACCAAACCGTTAAAAGTGGTTGAGCCGGTAGCCGTTGACAGCGGCATTACATTAAAACAATTTGAATTACCGCCACCGAAAGGTGCAGTTAAAATGGTTTCGGCCGACAATGTGCAGGAGCTGGTGAATTTATTGAAAAACGAAGCAAAGGTTTTATAAAAGCTGAATCACAGAACTATGAATATTCTTGTATTTGTTGAATGTGCCGAAGGAAAAGTAAAAAAGAACTCAATGGAGGCCGTTGCGTTTGCGCATGCTATGGGCGGCTCGGTTACCGCATTGGCGCTGGGAAGTGTGGATAAAGCCGAACTTGAAAGCCTTGGGAAATATGGTGCTAAAAAAGTACTGCACGCAGCCGATGAAAAACTGAATAAGGGAGTCATACAGGCATACGCTTCTGTTATTGCAAAAGCTTTTCAGGATGAACAGGCCGATGTGTTGGTACTTGCCGATTCATCTCTGGGCACACCCGTTGGAGCACGTGTGGCCGCCAAGCTTGGTGCAAGTTTGGCATCAAACGTTGTGGAGCTTCCGGATACATCATCGGGATTTAAAGTTAAGCGCAGCATCTACACCGGTAAAGCTTTTGCCCATGTTGAACTTACAAAACCAAAAAAAGTTATCGGCATAAAAAAGAACGCAGCCGAATTGAAAGAGGTGGGGAGCCACGTTTCGGTAACACCGTACCAGGTCTCCTTGTCAGATGCAGACTTTTCCACCCAAATCACCTCCTCTGAAAAGGCAACGAGTGAAGTGCTTCTGCCGGAAGCCAATATTGTTGTTTCGGGTGGAAGGGGAATGAAAGGACCCGAGCACTGGGGCATGCTGGAGGAGTTGGCTAAAACACTTCATGCGGCTACTGGCTGCAGCAAACCCGTATCGGACATGGGCTGGAGGCCGCATCATGAGCATGTGGGGCAGACCGGAGTTAAGGTAGCCCCGCAACTATACATTGCCGTTGGGATTTCCGGAGCCATTCAGCATCTGGCCGGGGTAAATTCATCAAAATGCATTGTTGTAATTAATAAAGATCCGGAAGCACCCTTTTTTAAAGCTGCAGATTATGGAATCGTAGGTGATGCTTTCGATATTTTGCCTAAATTGAATGACGCCATTAAAGCTGTGAAGTAATTGTGAAGAAGATTAAGTTAGAAATTTTGGGTCTTTCCTCCAGCCAATCGCAAACCGGCTCATTCGCTTTGGTGTTGGGTGAAACGGATGGCAACAGGAGACTGCCAATTATTATTGGCATGTTCGAGGCTCAGGCAATAGCCATCGAAATAGAAAAGATTATCCCCAACCGGCCGATGACGCATGATTTGTTTAAATCTTTTGCCAATAATTTTCATTTTACAGTTGAAGAAATCATTATATCGGATTTAAAGGAAGGTGTTTTTTTTGCAAAAATCGTTTGTTCAGATGGGTTGAAGCGATCTGAAATTGATGCACGCCCGTCCGATGCCATCGCCATCGGGTTACGTTTTGATTCTCCCATCTTTACTTACGAAAACATTCTTGCGGAAGCGGGGATTGTATTAACAGACGAAGCTGAAGAAGAGTCTTCTGAACCTAAGCCCCGGCCCCGGGTTAAAAAGGAGATGCCAAAAAAGGGCGAGGATATGAAAGACCTTACTGTTGAAAAGTTGAAAGACCTGCTAAAGGACGCCATCGATAAAGAAGATTATGAGCGCGCAGCTAAAATCCGCGATGAACTGAGCAAACGTAATTGACCCGTTCCGTTGGTCGTTCCTTACAGTACGGGTAAAAAGTTTAAATCGTAATCGGCTAATGGATTATTTACGGGGTGCAATTGGTTTAGGCGTCATTATCGGATTGGCGTTTTTGTTCTCTGCTCACCGTAAACGAATTGACTGGAAACTGGTGGGTGCCGGTTTACTCCTCCAACTTTTAATTGCTATTCTCATTTTCAAAGTTCCGGTTGTTCGTATTGGCTTCGAGAAGGTGGGAACTGCATTTGTGAAGTTCTTAAGTTTTGCATTGAATGGTGCGCAATTTCTTTTTGGTGACCTTGCAAAAAACAGCGATGCCGTTGAGGGTACACGGCATGGATTAGGCTTCTTGTTTGCCTTCCAGGCGTTACCCACCGTTATATTTTTCTCCGCAGTTACTGCCGGCCTCTATTATTTAGGTGTCCTTCAGCGAATTGTTTTTGGCTTTGCATGGATTATGACCAAAACCATGCGGTTATCGGGTGCGGAAAGCCTTTCGGCAGCCGGTAATGTTTTTCTTGGCCAAACTGAAGCACCGTTGCTCGTTCGGCCTTTTATCGCACGCATGACTCAATCGGAATTGCATTGCCTGATGACGGGCGGCATGGCTACCATTGCCGGAAGTGTTATGGGTGCTTATATTACCTTTCTTGGCGGAACAGACCCCGCGCAGTTGGTGAAGTTTGCAACCTACCTGCTTTGCGCCTCTATTATGAATGCCCCGGCTGCAATTGTAATGTCCAAGATTTTTTTGCCGGAAACGGAATCTGAAAAAATCGACCGGAAACTGCAGGTGAGTAAGGAATCAATTGGTGTAAACGTGGTGGATGCACTTGCCACCGGGGCTGCAGATGGTCTTAAACTCGCACTCAATATTGGCGCTATGCTATTGGCATTTATTGCAGTAATTTATGCGCTGAATTGGATACTTGTTGACGGGATTGGATCATGGACGGGCCTGAATCAATGGGTGGCTTCATCCACTCACGGTGCCTTTAGCGGCTTTTCATTACAATATATTTTTGGACAGGTATTTCGCCTGTTTGCCTTTGCTATGGGCGTTGACTGGTCAGAAACATTATATGTGGGAAGTTTTCTGGGACAGAAACTGGTCATCAACGAATTTGTTGCGTACCTGAGTTTAGCCGAAACAAAGGCACTGGGTGTACTCAGTGAAAAATCACTGCTCATTTCAACCTATGCGCTCTGTGGGTTCGCTAACTTCAGTTCTATTGCCATCCAGATTGGTGGAATCGGAGGTATGGCACCTGCCCGGCAGGCTGATTTATCGCGCCTTGGATTTCGTGCCCTTGTATCGGCCTCGCTGGCAACCATGATGACAGCCACCATTGCCGGGGCATTATTCAGTTGAGTATGCCATTAACGGCTATAGAATACCGGCTTATACAGCATCTGGGTGAATACATCACTGACCATCGCAAAGGGTTAATTGATCGTGTACTAAGTTTACGGACCCGCCACCTTACGGTTGTTCTCGAAAACATTTACCAATCGCACAATGCCAGCGCTGTAGTTCGTTCGTGTGAATGTTTTGGCTTACAGGATATTCATATTATTGAAGGCTCAACACCCTATCAGGTAAACAAAAAAGTATTGAAGGGATCGGCTAAATGGGTGAACATTGTTAAATATAAAGGCCGGGATGCCGCTGCTACAACGAAATGCCTAGATGCATTGCGCTCAAAAGGATACCGGATTATTGTTACCGATCCGGTGGGCGGAATCCCTGTACATGAACTCGATCTTTCTTCAAAGATTGCACTTGTTTTCGGGAACGAAGACACCGGTGTATCAGAGCATGCACGAAAAGTCAGCGATGGGTCAGTGCGCATACCCATGTTCGGATTCACCGAGAGCCTGAATATATCGGTAAGTGTTGCTGTTTGTCTGAACACGCTGCTGGGCAAACTCCGATCAGCCGAATGGAAATACGGTTTGTCGGCCGATGAACGGGACGAGCTGAGACTTGCCTGGTATCGGAAAATTGTAAAACGTTCGGATTTGATTGAGAAACGATTTCTCCAATCTATTGTGTAATTTTACAGCAGTTGGTTTTTTAATCGTGATAGTATGAAGTGGGCTAAACGCACACTGTTATTTTTTCTGGCATCGGTATGTTTATTTTTGATCGGATCCAACATCTGGATTATTAAAAGCACAGAGAAAAATGTCTTTTCCGACTTAGAAAAATTACCTGAACATCGTGTTGCCTTGGTGCTCGGAACAAGCCACAAACTGGTAGGAGGAAAGCCGAATCCCTACTTTGAAAAGCGTATGGATACGGCTTCTGATTTGTATAAGAAAGGTAAAATTGACCAGTTCTTATTAAGTGGCGATAACCGTACTAAGTTTTACAATGAACCCAATACCATGCGCAAGGCCCTAATTGAGCGGGGCGTGCCCTCCTCAGCCATCACCCTGGATTATGCAGGCCTTCGAACACTTGATTCGGTGGTACGAAGCAAGGAAATCTTTGGTCAAAACCAGATTACCATTATCACACAACCTTTCCATAGTTACCGCGCTCTTTTTATCAGTAACTATTATGGCATTGATGCGGTTGCTATGGTTACGGAAGAACCCGATCCGGAATGGTCTGTTAAAGTGCGTGTACGCGAATACTTTGCCCGGGCAAAAGCCGTTTTAGATTTATATATTCTTAAAACTACTCCCCGGTTTCTTGGCGAAAAAGAAGTCATGCAGCCCGCTATTTGAACTGAAACTTCCTGATGCCTCATTAAGTATAATCCTTATTTTTACGCTGTATCTGAATGGAATTTGCCGACAGGATAACGATTGTGAGGGTTTCAGTTCTGCTATGCTGGTTTATTCCCATCATTTTGCCGGCCCAGGTTACCACGGTAAAAGGTAAGGTAACCGATGTTACCTCAGGGGACCCAATCCCCTTTGTCAATGTGGTATTTAAAGGTACCAGCATCGGAGCCACCACCGATTTTGATGGCAACTACACCATCACCACCTCATCGGCAACGGATTCGCTTGTAGCTACCTATATCGGTTATAAATCACGGACTAAACCCGTTAAACACGGCATTACCCAAACCATAAATTTCCAACTCGAGGAGGAAGTTACCCGCCTTCGCGAAGTGGTTGTGCTGGCAGGAGAAAACCCGGCATTTCCCATCATGCGAAATGTGATTAAGAACAAGGAGCGAAACGATAAGCGAAGCCTGTCCGCTTATGAATACGACACGTATTCGAAAATTGAGATCGATATTGATAACATGACCGATAAATTCCGGAATAAGAAGGTCATTTCAAAAATCACACAGGTTCTGGACAGCGTAGCCATTATTGCCGGTGATGATGGCAAACCTATTCTACCCGTATTCATTTCCGAAAGCGTTTCGCGCTATTACTACCGTAACAATCCTGAATTGAAACTAGAGAATATTAAAGATACGAAAATAAGCGGTCTTGGATTTGAAGATGGCAGCCTCACCAGCCAGCTCATCGGGCCTACTTTTCAGGAGTATAATTTCTACCGGAACTGGTTAACCATCCTCGAAAAGGATTTTGTATCGCCCATCGCAGATGGGTGGAGATTGTATTATGAATACGACCTGATTGACAGTGTGTATATCGGAGATCACTATTGTTACCGGATCGATTTTTTTCCGAAGAGTCAACAGGCGCTGGCCTTTACCGGAACCATGTGGATTACCAAGGAGCACTTCGCCATTCGCCAAATTGAGGCAACTATTGGCCGACAGGCAAATCTTAATTTTATTGAAAAGATTAAGATTCAACAGGAGTTACTGCCTACTGAAGCAGGTCCCTGGTTGCCAGTTAAAAACCGGGTATTGATTAATGTAGGCCAGGTACGTGATGATTGGGCCGGAATGTTGGCAAAATTCTATACATCAAACCGAAACTTTTCTATCAACCAGCCAAAACCTCCCAAATTCTATGAGAAGCAGATTGTGTTGGAAGAAGATTATATCCTGAATCAATACAATGATGAGCACTGGAACAAATTACGGCATGAACCGCTCACGGAGACTGAGAAGAATGTTTACCAAATGATTGATACGCTAACCAATATACCGGTAGTGCGTACGTATGTTGATATTGTGAAGGTAATAATCAATGGGTACAAAAAAGTTGGCAAGGTTGATGTTGGTCCGTATCTGCGCCTTCTGGCCTGGAATAATATTGAGGGTTTACGTATACAATCGGGTTTCAAGACAAACTTTACGTTTAGCCGAAAATGGGAATTTGGTGCCCAACTCGGTTATGGATTTCGTGATGAACGGGTTAAGTACTCGGCCTTTGTACGGAATATCATTGACCGCAAACGATGGACTACGGCAGAACTGCGTGCACGCAGTGATTTGGGCAGGGTGGGAATAGATGATGAAAACCTGGCTGATGATTACCTTTTTCTGGCAGCCTCCCGTTTCGGAAATTTTCGCAGAGGATTTTATTTCGATGAGTACCGCTTTAATTTTCAGCGCGAAGTTTTAAAAGGGTACTCCCAGCGTATCGCCTTTCGATACAATACATTTGTCCCTGCTTTCGACTTTGGCTATTACGCCACCCCAGGTGATGTTAATTCGCTTACCCGCACCTTTCAGCGTGCCGAGATTATCTTTGAGTCACGCTTATCACGCGATGAGTTATTTCTGCAATACGATAACGAGCGCGTAAGCCTGGGCCCGCAGAAATGGCCGATCATTACTTTCAGGTATAGCCGGGGGTTGAAAGGTATTGGCGGCAGTGACTTTGAGTATGATAAATTCAGGTTAACATTTGTTAAACGACTGCCAATGGGCCCGCTGGGGACAGGAAGACTTACCCTTACCAGTGAATACACAGAAGATGTGCTGCCATACCCGTTACTTGTACTGCACATAGGCAACGAAACTCCATTCTATACCGACATTGTATATAGCTTAATGAATTTTGGTGAATTTTTCAGCGATCAGTTTGTTTCGCTGCAATACCGCCAGCATTTTGAGGGGTTTATCCTTAACCGTATTCCCCTTATGCGCAGATTGCATTGGCGGCTTACCGGCCTGGCTAATGTTATTTACGGAAACCTGAGTGATGAAAACCTGGCCATCAGTGATCCCCTGCCGTATCCGGCAGGCAACCGAAATCTTACCTGGGGTAGACCTTACCTTGAGCTTGGCTATGGGGTGGAGAATATCTTCCGTTTTTTCCGGGTGGATTTTGTGCACCGGCTGAGCTATCTGCAGAATGAAAGAGCCCGTAAATTTGGCGTGCTGTTCACGGCCCAGTTTAAACTCTGATAGCAACCATGAATCGCATAATCTCCATTATATTTACCCCGTTTTTTAATCCAGTTAAATGAATATCAGGATCAGTTTGCCGGATGGAAGCATTCGTGAGTTTTCCACCGGTGTAAAAGGAATTGAAATAGCGAAAAGCATAAGCGAGGGACTGGCCCGAAACTCTCTGGCTATTGAGGTTAATGGTGAGGTGTGGGACCTCGACCGGCCCATTCATCAAGATGCGTCTGTTAAAATTCTAACCTGGAATGATGCCGGGGGTAAGTACGCATTCTGGCATTCCTCTGCACACCTTATGGCCGAGGCGCTTGAAGCTTTGTATCCGGATGTAAAATTTGGAATAGGCCCTCCAATCGATAATGGATTTTATTATGATGTGGATTTGGGTGACCGGCATTTTGGTGATGATGATCTGCTTGCCATAGAAGGTAAGATGAAAGAACTCGCAAAAAGGGAAAGCCAATACAAAAGGCGCGAGGTGAGCAAGGCCGAAGCACTTGCGTACTTTTCAAAGAAAAACGACCCCTATAAACTTGAGCTTATTAATGACCTGCAGGACGGAACCATTACGTTTTACGAACAGGGCAACTTTGTGGACTTGTGTAAAGGTCCGCACATACCACATACCGGGTTTATTAAAGCAATTAAACTTCTGAATGTTGCCGGTGCGTATTGGCGTGGCAACGAAAAGAACAAGATGCTTACCCGCATATATGGCATAACCTTTCCGAAGCAGAAAGAACTTGACGAGTACATGGTTATGCTGGAAGAGGCAAAGAAGCGTGATCACCGCAAACTGGGTAAAGAACTGGAGTTATTTACCTTCTCTGAAAAAGTAGGGATGGGCCTGCCACTGTGGTTGCCTAAAGGAACCATTTTGCGCGAACGCCTTGAGCAATTTATGAGGCGGTCGCAGGTCAAGGCCGGTTACGACCCCGTTGTTACACCACATATCGGCAGTAAGGCGCTCTATGTTACCTCCGGGCACTATGAGAAATACGGAAAGGACTCCTTCCAGCCTATTCATACTCCGGATGAAAGTGAAGAATTCCTGTTAAAGCCGATGAACTGCCCGCATCATTGTGAAATATACAACTCCAAGCCACGATCTTATCGGGATTTACCCATTCGCCTTGCTGAATTTGGAACGGTCTATCGTTATGAACAAAGCGGTGAGTTACACGGGCTTACGCGGGTAAGGGGGTTTACCCAGGATGATGCCCACATCTTCTGCAGGCCCGACCAGGTAAAAGAAGAATTTATTAAAGTGATTGACCTGGTTCTTCATGTATTTAATTCGTTGGGCTTTGAAAAATACACGGCCCAGGTTTCCCTGCGCGACCCGGCCAATAAAGAAAAGTACATTGGTGCCGATGAATTGTGGGATAGGGCCGAACGCGAAATTCAGGAAGCTGCCGATGAGCGCAACCTTAAAACAGTTGCCGTAAAGGGCGAAGCTGCTTTTTATGGACCGAAGCTCGACTTTATGGTTAAGGACGCGCTTGGCAGAAGTTGGCAACTCGGTACCATCCAGGTCGATTATCAGTTACCCCAGCGTTTTGAGTTAGAGTATGTAGGCTCAGATAACCAACGCCACAGGCCGGTGATGATCCATCGGGCACCTTTCGGATCGTTAGAGCGTTTTGTTGCCGTATTGATTGAGCACTGTGCGGGCAATTTCCCATTGTGGCTATCGCCAGAACAGATAGCAGTGCTGCCTATTTCAGAACGATTTAATGATTATGCAGAGGTTGTATTAAACACCCTTAAAGATTTGGATATCAGGGGTTTTGTTGATAACCGGGATGAAAAAATTGGAAGGAAAATTCGTGATGCTGAGGTTAAAAAAATACCCTATATGCTGATTGTCGGTGAGCGTGAAGCTGCGGAACAAACGGTTTCAGTGCGCAGACACGGACAGGGTGATAAGGGCAGCGTTTCGTTGCAGGATTTTGTTGGCCAGTTCAGGGTGGAGGCCGCCTCACCGATCTAGTAATTCCATTTAATGAAATTTATTTCTGGGTTTTGATTCTTAAGGAATATAGCGATATTTGCAGCCTTTCCTGATAAATCAAGGCTTAGTTTTAGTCTTTTGGTGATCAGGGCATGTTGTATTTAAACAGGAATAACGTATCATAAACCAAACAAACAGACCCTTCTTTCGAAGGGGGCCCCACAGACCGGAGGAGCCCTACCGTATCAATGAAAGAATAACCGCACCAAGGGTGCGACTGGTTGGAGAAAACGTAAGAGTGGATGTTTACCCGGTAAGGGAAGCCTTAAAAATAGCCCAAGAACAAGGGCTTGATTTGGTGGAGATTTCACCCAATGCCGATCCACCGGTTTGTAAGGTAGTTGACTATTCGAAGTTTAAATACGAACAAAAGAAGAAGCAAAAAGAGATCAAATCGAAAGCCATTAAGGTAGTGGTGAAGGAAATTCGTTTTGGTCCGAACACGGAAGAGCATGATTTCAATTTTAAACTGAAACATGCATCAAACTTTCTTCAGGAGGGAGCAAAAGTAAAAGCTACGGTTTTCTTTCCCGGTCGTACAATTGTGTACAAAGAGCGGGGAGAAATATTGCTGCTCAAATTTGCCCAGGGTCTTGAAGATGTAGGGAAAGTTGAACAGATGCCTAAACTGGAGGGTAAACGAATGTCCATGTTTATTCAACCTAAGGGTAAAGGCGCTAAATAGATAACAGAAAAGGAAATGCCAAAAGTTAAAACCAAATCGGGAGCAAAGAAGCGGTTTAAGGTTACCGGTACCGGTAAAATCAAGCACAAGCGTGCTTACAAAAACCATATTCTTACTAAGAAGGAAACAAAGCAAAAGCGCAGGCTTACTAAAAAGGCGGTAGTTAAAGCTACCGATGTTGTAAACATTAAGCCTATGTTGCCTTACGCTTTTTAAATTATCCCTTTAAGGAGGGAAGGTTCAATGTAAAACCCGGTTGCTGTGCCGTAAGTACTACCCGGTTGGGTAGTCGCCTTCAACCAAAAACAGTAAACTAAAATGCCAAGATCAGTAAACAATGTTGCATCGCGCGCCAGGCGCAAACGCATTCTCAAAAAAGCCAAGGGGTATTTCGGTAGAAAAAAGAATGTTTGGACAGTAGCTAAAAATGCTGTTGAGAAAGGTCTCGTTTATGCGTACCGTGACCGTAAACAAAAGAAAAGAGAGTACCGCACACTGTGGATTGCCCGGATTAATGCCGGAGTTCGCCCGCATGATATGTCATACTCTGAGTTTATGGGAAAACTCAAAAAATCAGGCATCCAACTGGATCGCAAAGTTTTGGCCGACCTGGCCATGAATCACCCGGAAGCCTTTGAAGCTGTTGTCAAGAAAGTAAAATAAAGGGGCGCAGGCCCCTTTTTTTATAATGAGCAGGTCAAAGAAACTGTTTTTAGCCGGTGCTATTACCTTCATAGGGGCATTACTCTATGCCAGCTATGACATATCGAGGCGTACCACTTTTCCGGGTTCAAAGCCCCAGTTGAAGGAGAGATTAACCGGAAAATGGGTAGCAAAAGACTCCATTAAGGCTGATTCCATCATCAAATCGCGCTAAAAAAGCGTTGTTTAATTCAATTCTTCTTGTACCTTTACTACTGATTAAAGCCAACTGTAGACATTGAAAATCCCCGCTTGTCGTGAACCTGCCGGGGGTTTTCATTTTTTATACCGGTTCATCGGTGATTCTTGCCATTTATCTATCATTCCGGTAAGTTACCGATACGGGTATGGGGATGATCATTCAGTGAATTATCTTCGATCCAAGATTAAAGCCAACTATAGACATGATTAACCCCCGGGGTCCAGGACTTTGGGGGTTTTTCATTTTTGGAATACAGGGTTGATTGCCTTGGGTAATTGGCTTAAATTTGAATTTAAAACCCCTCGCTGTATGCAACCATCAACCCTCTTCTACCGGATAGCTGCTGTCAGTTTGTTAACCGCTATAATTCTTCTCTCCAACTGTTCAAGTAACGATGAGCCGAAAGTTGTTAATTGTGCCGCTACCGACCTGGCTATTTCGCTGGTCAGTAAAACCGATCCTACAAACTGTACTGCAGTAAATGGGAGCATATCGGTTACTGCAACGGGTGGTGCTCTTCCGTACCAGTTTAAACTAGATGCCGGTGCTTACGGAACAGCGGCTGTTTTTAATAACCTGGGGGGAGGTACGTTTATCATTACCGTAAAAGATAAGAACGGGTGCGAGAAGGAACTCTCCGTTACACTTACCTTGCCTTCCGGCCTTTCGGCAACAGAAACATCGCAAACGTCTAACAGCAGTTGTCTGGCTCCCTACAACGGCTCAGTAACGGTTACTGCTTCGGGGGGCAGCGGAAACTACGTTTACACTATTGATGGCGGAGTGTTCAGTTCTTCCAATTCTTTTACGTCACTGAAGGATGGTATCCATACCGTTACCGTTAAAGATACCGATGACAACTGTACGTTTGAGCTGAGTGTAAACATTGGCCGGTTGCCTACCGGGGTTGTGTACAACGGCCCCGGCCAGATAAAGGAGTTGTTTCAGGCGAAGTGTCAGGGGGGCAGTTGTCATCCCGGCAATGGTGACTGGTTTACATACTCGACAGCCTTTGCCAAGCGAAATGAAATTAAATCTCGAACCCAAAGCGGGGATATGCCGCGTGGCGGAGGTACGTTAACGCAGGAACAAAAAGATTTGATTGCCTGCTGGGTGGATGACGGTGCCCCTGAAAATTAAGCCAGCGAATGGCCATGAACCTGAACGGCAGGAAGGTAATTATACTGATTGCTTTCCTTTATTTTAACGGTTTATCCGGAAGCGCCCAGGCACAGAAATACGCAGCCGTTGAAGGCGTAATTTCCTTTTTCTCCAAAGCAACCCTTGAAGATATCAAGGCTGAAAACCGAAGCGTGGTGAGCATGTTCAATGCTTCCACAAACGAGATTGCGTTTTCGCTGCCCGTAAATCAATTTCAATTTGAGAAGAAGCTGATGCAGGAGCACTTCAATGAAAAGTATATGGAGTCTGAAAAATTCCCGAAGTCAACCTTTTCGGGTAAAGTTGAAGGGTTTTCAAATGAGGTTCAAGGTTCGCAGGAGGTAACAGCAAAAGGTAAACTCACCATCCATGGTGTAACACGTGATGTGGAAATACCGGGCATAATTGTCAGCAAACCGGGAAGTTTGCACATGCAATCAAAATTTGTGGTGAAGCTCGAAGATTACAAAGTAAAAATTCCAAAACTCATGTGGCAGAACATTGCCGAGCAAGTTGAAGTATCGGTTGATATAACCTATAAACCCCAATAAGCACTATGAAGATTTTTTACCTGCTGCTGTTGTGGGTCATTCCCGGAGTTCTGAATGCCCAGGATGACCTGCTAAAAGAATTGGATGAAGCCGATCCGGGTGCACAATATACGTTTGCAACCTTCAAGGGCACCCGCATTATCAACGGGCAATCGGTTGAAACCAAACGGAAGGGTGAGTTGGAATTTATTTTCTCTCATCGCTTTGGGTTGATCAATGGCGGAGCATATACCTTATGGGGAATGGATGAATCAGTTACCCGGCTGGGTTTGGAATATGGATTATCCGACCGGTTTGGCATTGGGATTGGCCGTACCTCTGTAGATAAGACCTTCGATGGGTATTTGCGGTATAAAGTATTTCGGCAAAGCAATGCTTTTCCGGTAACGGTAACGGCTCTCGTATCGGTATATTACAAAACCTATCCCCGCAACAGTGAAATCCCGGTTGCCTTATCAACCGAAGACCGGCTCGCGTACGGAACGCAGGTAATGATCGCTCGCAAATTCAATCCCAAACTTTCGCTCCAGCTTAACCCCATTTTCATTCACCGCAACACAGTAGATCAGGACGTTGAAAATAACGATGATTTTGCCCTGGGCTTTGCCGGACGCTACAAAATTACCCGAAGTGTTGCCCTTTCGGGTGAGTATCTTTTGCGATTAAATGCCCAGGCGAATCAGCCTCCGGATTATGTGCGCTATGATGCCGTGGGTTTAGGTATTGATATCGAAACCGGTGGCCACGTTTTTCAATTGGTATTTACCAACACGCTGGGTATGTTTGAGCGCTATACGGTTACAGAAACATACGAAAACTTCTGGGATGGCGATATCCACTTTGGTTTTAATATTACCCGTACCTTTCAACTTGGTGGTAAGCGATAATGTGAATTTGTAGTTACGGCATTGCTGCTTTTTTCTGTTATTCTTTACCTCGCCCTTACCGTGCTGGTAGGCATTTGGGCGGCAAGCCGGGTTCGCAACACCGGTGATTTTATGCTTGCCGGCCGGAGTCTTCCTATTGTGTTAAGCACAGCTGCATTGTTTGCCACCTGGTTTGGTTCGGAAACCGTTTTCGGGGCATCTTCAGAATTTTTAAAAGGTGGATTATTCGCAGTTATTGAAGATCCGTTTGGTGCTGCGCTGTGTCTGGTACTATTTGGATTTTTTTTCGCCAGAAAGTTGTATTCCATGAACCTGCTTACCCTGGCTGATTTTTTCAAAGTGAGGTTTGGCCGTAAAACTGAATTGATAGCCAGCATCTTTATGGTTCCTTCTTACTTTGGCTATACGGCAGGGCAACTGGTGGCGTTAGGCCTTATTCTGAATGTTGTAGCGGGCCTGCCGGTGTGGCAGGGTGTTGTTTTAAGTTCAGCTGTAGTAACGATATACACCTTTGTGGGAGGGATGTGGGCCATTTCAATAACCGATTTTATTCAGAGCGTTGTTATAGTGCTGGGCCTAGTGATATTGGCCGTTGTTTTGGCTGGCAAAGCCGGAGGAGCTATGACGGTGCTCAGTGAAGTGCCTGAAGAAAACTTTAAGTTTTTGCCCGATGTAAATCCAACTGCAATATTGGCGTATGTTGGGGCATGGTCGGTGTTGGGATTAGGGTCTATTCCTTCACAGGATGTCTTTCAGCGGGCCATGTCATCGGGGTCTGCAGCCATTGCAGTAAGGTCGTGTTACTATGCAGCGGTGCTCTACCTTACCGTGGCTATGCTGCCGTTGTTTATTAGTTTGTGCGTTAAGCATTTGTATCCTGAGCAAATTAATCAGGACACGCAATTAACCCTCCCTTCGATGGTCCTGACGCACACTGCAATGCCGGTACAAATACTTTTCTTCGGGTCACTACTATCTGCCATCTTAAGTACTACCAGTTCATCAATCTTAGCTCCGGCTTCAATTTTTTCGGAAAACATTATCAGGCCACTGATGACAAAAAGCCCAACGGATAAGCAATTGCTGCTGATTACCCGTATTTCGGTTTTGCTAATAAGCACTGGGGCAACGGTTTTGGCTTGCCTCAAGTCCAACATTTATGAGTTGGTAGGAGGGTCATCCATTTTTAGCCTGGTTTCACTTTTTGTACCCATGGTACTGGGTATGTACTGGAAAGGAGCCAGCAGCAAGGGCGTTATGTTGTCCATGGCAACCGGCATGGCAGCATGGTTTTACTTTGAAATTTTTCCGATTAGCATTCCCGCACTGATTCCTGCAACGGCTATTGGGTTTTGTATGGCGGTTGCAGGGAGTATTCTTTTTCCAGACAAAAAGTTTAACTGACTTCCAGAGAGGGATCTATTTCTTTCGTCCAGGCGAGTATTCCGCCTTTCAGGTTATACAGGTTATCGAATCCGTGATTTTTCTCTAACCACTTAATAATATTTCCGCTTCGTCCGCCACTGCGGCAGTGTATGACCACTTTTTTTGTTTTGGATATTCTGTGAATCTGGTGGGGAACCTCGGCCATAGGAATGAGTTCGCCACCCAGGTTGGCGAGGTCATTTTCATAGGGTTCCCTCACGTCAATGAGTTGAAAATCATCCCGGTTGTCCAACATTTGTTTCAGTTCCTGAACGGTTATTTCTTTCATGTTCAAAGATTTGTTTTTATTCTGGTTTATACCACAAAATAATTCGTAATCAATCAGGCCAATGATGGAATGGCGAGATTTCCGGTCGGGAATTTTTATCTGGGTGAATTGAAATGACAGGCTATCAAAAATCACCAACATGCCGGCCAGCAGGTCACCGATTCCGGTAATCAATTTAATGGCCTCACCGGCCATCATGCTTCCGATAACTCCTGGCAGCACGCCCAATACCCCGGCTTGTTCGCAGTCGGGTATTTCATCGGGCATCGGGGGTTGAGGAAATAAGTCTCTGTAATTTACCGTCCGTTCTCCGTTCTTTAGCGGAGCATTAAAAACAGCCAGCTGGCCTTCATACTGAAGAATGGATCCATAGATCAGAGGCTTGTCCATCAGCACGCAGGCATCGTTAATCAGGTAGCGGGTGGGGAAATTATCGGAACCATCAAGTATAATGTCATATTCACTGATTATCTGAATGGCGTTGCGACTTTCAATTTTATAAGTATGTGTGGTAAACGAAATAAGCGGGTTTAGCTGAGAGAGTCGAACAAGGGCGGCATCTGCTTTGGGTTTGCCAATATCTCCGGTGGTAAATAAAATCTGTCGCTGGAGGTTTGATTCCTGAACAACATCAAAATCAGCAATTCCGATTTTTCCTACCCCGGCAGCCGACAGGTAAAGCAGCGCAGGGCAACCTAATCCTCCGGCTCCAATAACCAGTACTTTTGCCTCCTTCAATTTCTGCTGGGCTTTTTCGCCAAAATCTTTTAGTGCAAGGTGCCGGCTGTAGCGAGATAGTTCAATATGGGTTAACTTGTTCACGAATTAAAATTACAACAATGAGAAAGAATTTTTCTACAGGAGCCAGATGGGAGGATATCGTAGGCTATTCCAGGGCCGTGCAGGTTAATAATCAACTGGAAGTTACCGGAACGGTGGCAGTTGATGGTAACGGAACGGTGGTTGGGAAGGGTGATTTTTACCAGCAAACCCGGTTTATCCTCACGAAGATAACCCGCGTTATGGAGGAGGCCGGCTTTAACCTGAGCGATGTGGTGCGAACACGTATTTTTGTAACCGATATTTCAAGGTGGGAGGATGTTGGTCGCGCTCATCAGGAATTTTTCGGCACAATTAAACCCGCTACCACGATGGTACAGGTTAGCGCTTTGATATCACCTGAGTACCTGGTTGAGATTGAGGTTTCTGCAATGAAATCCGTTACGGATGAAGTTACGTAGCGTGCTTGAATTAGGATGTACAAAACAAACTGGCCTGATAATTGCAAAATCTATCCCATAGAATGAAGCCCCGGTTGATCATCCTATTTTTTTTATGCTTGGCAGGGTCTGCCTTTGCCCAGGTTGATGAGATCAAACAAGCCTCAGAAGAGAATAGCAGTAAACAATCCGATCGCTCCAATTCGGGGAGTGATGGAGGCAGCGGAGGTGGTTTTTTCGTGTTCGATATATTTTTTAATGCCATACCCGATTGGCAGCGTTTCAAGCTTAAAGACGACCGCGCGCGCTACCCCTCCATGGTATCTCTTGATGTATTGTTGCAGGGGGCAATTAAGCCTTCGGCATATTATGTGCTATGGCCCCGGATACGCGGTAATTGGGGTTTGTTTTCAACCGATTTCCGAATGAATTATTTAATTGAAGAAGATCCGGACGGAGGATTCAAGCATTTACGCACCAACGATTGGCAGATTCTCCAGCTTAATCTGATCACGAGCCGTTTTATTACATTCCGGTTTGGTACCGGGTTTATGCACGAAGCCTTTGGCAAAGGCGAATCGTTTAATGAATGGGATTTCGTACTTGGTTTTCATTCGCCCGACCAGTATAAAGTAATTGTATTCGAATACCGGTTTGCAAAGGACTGGAATACAGGGTCAAACCCCCGGAGGGAGTTTAGCGCACAGTACCAACACCAGATTTTCTCTACGGGGTCGTTACATGGCTATATCTCCGTAGGTGGAGCTTACCAGCGCTATTACAACAGCATTGAAGTGTGGGGGATTCAGGCTGGGTTGGTCTTCCGGTTGTTCTGATTAAACAAATCGTTTTAACACTTTTTCAGCTACGGTTGAACCTATTGCCAGCGATGAGGTGGCTGCGGGTGAGGGGGCATTGCAAACATTTACAACCGACTTTTCTTCAAGGATAAGAAAGTCATCCACTAATCCGCCATTTCTGTCGCATGCCTGGGCGCGCACACCGGCACCACCTTCGATAAGATCCGTTTCTTCTATTTCAGGAATCAGTTTCTGCAATGCTTTTGTAAAAGCAGTTTTTGAGAACGACCGATACAACTCTCTGAAACCTGTATTCCAGTATTTAAAGGCTACTTTCTGAAATCCAGGCCACAGCAGTGACTCGGTAAGTTCAGCAAGGCTGATATCTGTTTTACGGTAACCTTCGCGTTTAAAAGCGAGCACAGCATTAGGTCCCGCCTCCACTCCGCCTTTCATCATGCGTGTAAAATGGACGCCCAGAAAAGGGAAGTTAAGATCAGGCACAGGATAGATGAGATTTTTAACAAGGTATTCTTTTTCTTTTCTTAGCTTGTAATATTCTCCCCTAAATGGAATGATTTTTACATTCAGTCTTGGATTGGTAAGCCTGGCAATCTTATCGGAGTACAACCCGGCACAATTTACAGCCAGTTTTGAAGTGTGCGTTTGCTTATCGGTTGCAAGCACTACGCCTGTGTTGCTAATCCGGATATCCAGCACTTTTTCATCAAGTACAATACTACCTCCGGCTTTGCCGATCAACTCACTAAGTTTTTGGGCTATATCGCGGTAATCAACAATACCCGTTTGAGGAACGTGTACTCCAGCGAGCCCGTTAACGTGCGGTTCAAATTCCCCGAGTTCTTCCTTCTGCAACATCCTTAGGTTAGAAAGTCCATTTTCATTACCCCGGTTGAAGAGATTTTTTAACAGCGGAATTTCATCTGCTGAGGTAGCCACTATAATCTTTCCGCAAAGTTCATAACGGACTCCGTGTTCATCACAAAACCGAAGCAATTGGCTATACCCGCTAATGCAGTTTATGGCCTTCAGGCTTCCCGGCTTATAGTAAATTCCTGAGTGAATTACACCACTGTTGTTACCGGTTTGGTGCCTGGCAAGTTCAGTCTCCTTTTCAATCAAGGTAAGTTTAAGGCCGGGTCGTAAGGTTAAAAGCTGATAGGCGGTTGCCAGCCCTACAATCCCCCCGCCAACTATTGTTACATCGTTTTGCACACGCGGTATTTTTTTTCGAAAACTAAGCAACAGGTGGCATTGGCTCCAATTCTTTACAGCACCAATCCGTAAAATGACAACTTCGTTGGCCGTCTGTTTGATGTCAGAATTTCAACGGTTTTGGCCGTTTTGCCTATCGGGAATTATCCTATTTTTGCCTGCTTACAGCATAAATGGGCACTTCGCCAGACCTGAAGCGGGCGGGTGCCTGTAAAAGCTGGTTTTGAATGACAAAAAAGACTATGGAGAAACAAAAAAGCCGATTCAACTTCCGCTTTACAATCGGGAATAAGATCCTTGCCGGATTTATGGCCGTAATGGCGCTTTTCATCATTAATGCTGCCATTATTTTTCTTACCGGAAATCAGATCGATAACGTTGTAAAAACATCTGCTGAGATTATCCGGCCATCAAAGGATGCCATTAATGAATTTGTTCTGATTGTTGAGCGGTACCAGAAACTGGTTACCAGTTGGGTTTACCTGCAAACCAATGAGGATAATAAGAAGGCTTTGGTTCAGTTGGTGAAATATGAATACCCGGAATTGAAAGAACGGGTTGAAAAGCTTAAAAATACCTGGGAGGTTGATAGCCAGAAGGTAATGGTTGACTCAGTTTTTTTGCGTTTTGAACGCATTCAACGCAGTGCCGAGTCGCAGATTACTTCGCAACTGGCATCTTTTGAGAGCTACGAAGACGGTATTACCAAACTGCTTGCCGAAGATGTGCTGGAAACCCAGATTAATCCGCAGCTTCAATCCATTCTTGATGACCTTGTTAACCTGGCTAAGGCGCAAACCGTAATCACGGCTCAATCCGATGAAGAACTTATTGTCTCTACCCGTAACCTGCGCAACATTACCCTTATTCTTGCGGCCGTTACCATTGTATTAGGATTTGTTAGTGCGCTTATGCTGATGCGTGCCATAACCCGACCGGTTAACTTTTTGAAAAACGTAGTTGTTAAACTTGGCAGGGGTGAGTTGGTGGAAGAAAAACAAACCAAGTTTAGCAACGATGAAATTGGCGAGATGGCCCAGGCTATGGATAATCTGGTTACCGGGCTGAAAGCAACCACCCAGTTTGCCGGAAACATCGGTAATGGAAATTATGATAGCGATTTCAAGCCCCTTAGCGACCATGATGTGCTGGGTAACGCGCTCATTAACATGCGCAATAACCTGGCGCGTGTTGCCGAAGAAGACAAGAAACGCAACTGGGCAACCGAAGGCCTTGCCAAGTTCGGTGAGATACTTCGCTCCAATACGAACGACCTGAATAAGCTGGCTGATGAAATTATTATGAACCTGGTGAAATACCTGAAAGGTAACCAGGGCGCTATTTATATTGTAGATGATGTGGATAATGGAGAAGAGCCAACCATCTCCATGAAATCCTGCTATGCATGGGACAAGAAAAAATACCTGAACCATAAAATCCATAAAGGTGAGGGGTTAGCAGGGCAGGCATGGCAGGAAGGCGAAACAATTTATTTAACTGAGGTTCCACAGAATTACATCAAAATTACATCGGGTCTTGGCGATGCCAACCCAACGTGTATTTTAATTGTACCGTTAAAAGTGAATGAGCAGATCTTCGGAGTTGTTGAAATCGCCTCGTTTACCGAATTGAAAGATTTTGAAATTGAGTTTGTGGAAAAAATAGCTGAAAGCATTGCTTCCACGATATCCTCGGTAAAAGTCAATGCCCGCACACAACGCCTGTTGGAAGAATCACAGCAAATGACTGAGCAAATGCGTGCGCAAGAAGAGGAAATGCGCCAGAATATGGAAGAACTGCAGGCCACGCAGGAAGAAATGCAACGTAACCAGTCAGAAACGGAGGGAACAATGCAGGCCATCAACAACGCCCTGGCCATTGCCGACTACGATACGGAAGGAAAAATTACCAAGATAAACAGCAACTACCTCACCCTGATGGGATACTCTCAAAGTGAGGTGATTGGTGAGCACCACCGGTTGTTTGTTACCAAGGAAGAAAAGAGCAGTGAAGAATACCGGCAGTTCTGGCGCGACCTGGCCATGGGTAATTCAAAGCGGGGCACTTTTAAGCGATTAACCCGCAGGGGTGAAGTGATTAATCTGAAATCGAATTTTAACCCTGTAAAGAACAGGCAGGGTGAAATTGTGCGGATTATGGAAGTAGCTTATGAGGCCTGATTTTCGGGTTATTCTAAAAGCAAAAAAGTCCCGCGCCCCGGGACTTTTTTGTTTACCTAAACCTAAACCTATGAGAAGAATTGCTCTACTCAGTTTTTCATAACGGGTTAAAAGTGTAAAGGTTTCAGGTGAAAACAGGGATTTTTGAAAAATTTATGCGAACGGCTATTTTTTCAGCTTGTCAGCAAACACCTTTTTAAACTTGTCCAGTTTAGGCTGGATTACATACGAGCAATAGGGAGCACTGCCATTGAGGTTGTAATAGTTCTGATGATACTCCTCCGCTTTAAAAAATTCTGTAAATGGGCTTATTTCGGTAACAATGGGGCTATTAAATGCCCCTGACTCGTCCAGTTTTTTCTTGTATAGTTCCGCTAACCTTTTTTGTTCAGGGTTGTGGTAAAAAATTACCGATCGGTACTGCGTACCAACATCGGCTCCCTGACGGTTAAGCGTAGTGGGGTCGTGAGTCTGCCAGAAGATTTCGAGCAATTCATCGAAGGTAATCGTTGCCGGGTCGTAGGTAATCTGAATCACCTCGGCATGGCCGGTTAACCCGCTGCAAACCTCTTTGTAGGTGGGGTTTTTAACCTTGCCGCCCGAATAGCCTGACTGTACTTTTTCTACACCCTTAACGCGTTGAAAGATAGCTTCGGTACACCAGAAGCACCCGCTTCCGAATGTGGCTACAGAAAGATTTTGATTCATGGCTGTTTTTGGCAAACGGTTTTCCTGGCAGAAAGATGCTGCGGATACGAATAAACAAGAAATGATGGTAATGGTATTTCTAATAAACATACCTCATTAACTGTTAATTGCCCTTTTTGGTTTTCTGAAAAAAGAATACGTAGTGCTATTTGTCGGCTGGGTTACATCAGTAGTTTTGATAAAACTGGCGGATGGCCGGTATGAGTTGGTCATAAATGGGGCTGGCAAAAGCCAGGAACATAGACTGGGCATCGGGCGGATAGGCTTCCTTTCGTTTACATAATTCAACCTGCTGTACAGTAAGGGCGCGCTCATCGCCATTGAATTTGCCCCATGTGGCATTCCATACATAGCGCCCCGGAAATTTACGATGGGAGAGAACACCGCCTGATTTGGCATCCATTATAATCATGCTCAACACCCCTTCGGATACAACTTCTTTTCTTATGGTAGTAACTTTAGCGGATACCGTATTATATACCGGCACCGTTTTGCCGTCAACCTTTGCTTCACCAACTTTTACGCTGTCTTTGGTAACGGTTTCCACCCGTTCGTTTACGGTTGTGTTGCCCACGGAGAAGTCGTCAAAATGGAGGCGTAGCACATGGTCGGTACGGGGAAGGTTAATATTCTTTGCTTCACCGGGTGTAAAGAATCGCACAAAATCGCGTTCGGTATAATTGCGGTGCAGGTATTCTTCTACTTTATCCTGAAAAAATCCGCCACTTAAATTATAACGGTTAGGTACGGCCACCTGATCGACTACCACAAACACGGTGGCTTCAAATTTGGCTTTATCCAGATATTCCACAACGTCTTTATAGTTAGGAACATATTGGTTTGCTTCGGCAAATTGATAGTACGCACGTTTTGCATCCGCCCGGGTTCCTTTCATCAGCGAGTTAATACCTTCGTTGTACAGTTCATCGGCTGCTTTTTCTTTAATCGGACCAAGCTGGTCGTAATAGCTTTTTGGGTTAGGTATTACCCTGAGTGCACCCGGGGCCTGCCGGATGGCCTCATACATATTGTTGATTTTCTGATAGGACTCCAATGCACTTTTCCACTTGTTGTTGGAATTGGAGGCGATTTGATTTTTGGCATCCGTTTCAAGCCACTCTAACGCCATAGGGTAGCTGTTGCGAAGAGTTTCTTTTGATTTGGTATGATCAGGATTTTGCCTTAGCCGGCCTATGGCCTGCATTACGGCACCGTAGTAGTCGCCCCGTTCGTATGCCTGTTTTCCGGATGAACAACCTATCAATAAACCGAGCAGCAATACATAAGGTATATTTTTCAGCATAGGCATTTGCAAATAAGAGTTACAAAATGAGTGCCCGAATTTAGGCGTTTAATTCTTTTATGGAGAAAAAAAATAAATGAGGATTTCATCTATGGTATCGCGCCAGTTGCCCCAGGAGTGGCCCTGGCTGGTTTCAATGTACTGATACGTGCAGGTATTTTTTTCAAAGATTTCTTTCATTTTTTGAGTTCCTTCGCGTGCATCGTTTATTGTTCCGGTGGTGAGAAAGATTTTTACGGGAGGATTAGCAGCCTCCCTACAAAAATTATAAATATCTGGCTTGAACCAGAATGCTGGAGACTGGATACCCGCCATACCGAAAATATCGGGCCTGGCAAAAGCGAAATAGGCTGCAGTTAAGCCGCCCATGCTGGTACCGATTATGGCGCGCATATTTTTGCCGGGCGATAACCTGAGTTTTGATTCCACTTGCGGCACCAATTCATCGGTAAAAAAACTCATGTATTTGGTGTTCATAGCCAGTTCCTGCATTCTGCGGTTGTTCGAACGGTTTACCGGTTCGCGGTGGTCTACCAGCACGGCAATCAGTGGCCTTATCTTTTTCTGATGGATTAAATTATCAAGTATTACCGGCAGGTTGCCCATTTTTTCGTGCAGGTATTCATACCCGTCAGTAAAGTAGACGATGCCATATTGTTCGGAGGGTGAATAATTATGGGGATAGTAAATTGAATAGGTAATCTGATAGCCCAGTATTTTACTGGTAAACAGGATGTCGCGATCAAGCGTGCCGGCAGGCGTGCCGGGATGTGGTTGTGTAACCGGATCAGGTTTCCAGCCGGGCATTCTTAACTCCGAATTTGGGCTTCCGCCTCCCACGCCCGACCATTGTACATGGGGATTTACCGGGTCAAGGATCCATTCTGAATCATTTATCAGGATTTTATAATCCAGGCGGGCATCGGTTGGGAAGGAAGCCCGGGCCACCCAAAGGTCGGTGCCAGGTATTCGGGTACCGGTTAATGGATTGGTTGTTTTGTATCCCCAATTGTTAAAGTCGCCACGCCAAACAATCTGGTTAGCATTTCCACGATACAAAAACAGCACGGAGTCATGGTCGGTTACCGGAATGGTACTTTGTCTTACCAGTGAATTCCAGAATTCGTCAAGTTCAATCTTACGGATTGAATCGGAAGGAACACTGGCGATGCGTTTTATTTCTGCGGTGGTATTGGTAATCCATTTATATTCCTGGGCTAAGGTAAGCCCTGCAATGCATAGAAAAGGAATAGTAAGAAGATTCATTTACTTTGCCGTATAACGACTTCATCCCGATCGTCAACGCGTAGACTTAATAAACCTGCTATTAACATAGAAACCCCTCCTGTAACAAGAATATACAACGATTCCCCCTTAAACAGGTGGTTTAACAGGAAGCCCAAAATAGTTCCGGCTATTATCTGGGGGATTACAATGAAAAAATTAAAAACACCCATGTAATAGCCCATTTTTTCTGCAGGCAGTGATCCGGAAAGCATAGCGTAAGGAATAGATAAAATGCTTGCCCATGCAACACCAACACCAATCATGGATAGGATAAGCATATCAGGATCAGAAATAACATAAAACGATATAAGCCCTATACCGCCACAGCAAAGGGCAATGAGGTGAGTAATCTTTCGACTCGTGTATTTTGCGGAAACGGGCAGCACGAAGGCTACCAATGCGGCAACGCCATTATAAACGGCAAACAGTATATTCACCCAATCGGCCCCATCATTATACGCTTGCGAGGTAGGGTCGGTAGTATGAAAGATGTATCGTGTTACTACGGACGTAGTATAAATCCACATGGAGAACAGCGCAAACCACGAGAAAAACTGAACGTAAGCAAGTTGCACCATAGTTCGTGGCATGGAGAGAAAATCACTGGCGATATGCACTATACCCAAGTACGATTGCCGGTTACGAATGAAAAAGCTGGATATCAGGAATACACCACCAAACAAAACCAGGCCGAATGCCAAAATATAAAGTTCTTTTTCTACATTTTGATAATGGATAAGCAGGCCCGTTAAAATGCCTAACATAAGAAGGGTAATGCCGACATTGGTAAAGCGCTTTTTATTGTGTTCTTCATTTTCAAGCTTACGTTTTTCACGGTTTCGAAGCTTTTCATGTTGCTCCGGTGTGGGTGGATATTCCTTGGTGCTGAACACAGTCCACATAACGGTTACAAAGAGCATGAACGCGCCAACATAAAATGCGTACTTGACGGAGTCGGGTATTATGCCTTCATCGGCAGTGTTTGAAACAGTAAACCAATTCGCAAAAATGTATGGCAGCGATGAGGCCACTACCGCACCGGTGCCTATAAAAAAACTTTGCATGGCAAAGCCGGTTGTTCGCTGAGCAGGTGAAAGCATATCGCCTACAAAAGCGCGGAATGGCTCCATGCTTACGTTAATGGAGGCGTCCATAATCCACAGTACGCCTACGGCCATCCATAAGGCAGCAGAGTTAGGCATGAGGCAAAGGGCAGCCGAGGCTGCAATAGCACCGAAAGCAAAGTATGGACGCCTGCGGCCCCACTTGGGGTGCCAGGTACGGTCACTGTAAAACCCAATAATGGGTTGGACGATCAGCCCCGTAATAGGTGCTGCAAGCCAATACAGGGCGAGGTTGGCTGTGTCGGCACCCAGCGTTTCGAAAATCCGGCTGGTGTTTGCGTTCTGTAATGCAAAGCCGAACTGAATACCTAAAAAGCCGAAACTCATATTCCAAATTTGCCAGAAACTCAGGCGGGGTTTATTTATTTGACTGAGGGAATTCATAGGATTAAATAATTACCAGTAAATAGTAAACAAGTCAGTTTTATTTTCAACGGTTAGGATCATTACCGGCTCTTCCGGAGGCGGTTCCGGGTTATTTATGGGGTCATATTTCTCGAGTGCATCAAAAAAGCGATTGACGGTGTGCGTAACATGGTGCGTTTGTCCGTTAACGGTAATCTGATTTAGCTCATGGAAACCATGAAAAATTATGTTTATCAGTCGGATATCTTCGGCAAACTGGTGCCGGTGTTTTTCGATAACGAGTTTTTTCTCGGTTCCATTAAGTTCAAGATGCCAGATTGAGAAATTTCCCCGCGTATAATCAAAAGTATCCCCATCATCCCAATATAATCTGAACTCGGATTTTTTTTCAGTAAAATACACATGAAGATCCAGCACTCCGGAAGTTGTCGCTGTGTTGAAATTTGGTTCCTGCATGGGTATTATGGCTCCTTCCTGCACAAACACCGGGAGGCGGTGCAAAGGACATTCGGTAAGTATTTCCTTTGGGCCGGAATAATACGTTCCGTCATACAGGGAGTACCAGTTTCCTTGGGGCAGGTAAACTTTGGTAATGTCTTTAGTACTTTCAACAGGTGCCACCAGTATAAAAGGACCAAACAGGTATTGTTGCTGGTAGGAGTGTTCGTAAATCTTTGGATCATGCGTGTATCCGATGGCCAGTGAGCGTTGAATCGGCATGCCGCTTTGAGTGGCCTCGTGAAACACCGAATAGATATAGGGCATAATGCGGTACCGGAAACGGATATAATTACGGCAAATTTGTTCGGCTTCTTCTCCGTAGGTCCAGGGCTCAGTATCGCGCGAGTTAATCATGGAATGTCCTCGGAAGAAAGGCGAAAAACTTCCTATGGAAAGCCACCTGGTAAACAGTTTACTATCCGCATCGCCTACAAATCCACCCACATCATATCCGGCAAATCCAATACCGGTAAGACCCATGCTGTTTACCAGGCGTACGCCCAGCATCATGTGTTCATCGTAGGCAACATTATCCCCCGTCCAAACGGCAGCGTAGCGTTGCACACCGGAAAAGCCCGAGCGCGTAAGGTTAAAGGGGCGCTTACCCGCCAGCAGGTTAACGGTTCCTTCGTAGGTACTCCGGGCCATCATCATGCCGTAAATGTTCCGGCCTCTTCGCATGGTAGTTTTATTGCCCTCAAAATCAAGTTCTATGTTTTCGGGAAGCATATGGCCCCAGGTGGCGATTTCATTCATGTCGTTCCAGAAACCGTCAATGCCCAGATCGGTATACGTTTTCAGTTGTTTGGTCCACCAGGTGCGGGTATCGGGCCTAGTAAAATCAGGGAAGTGGCACCAGCCTGGCCACACCTGGCCGGTATAATTTGTGCCATCGGGATATTTCAGAAATACATCTTGCCGGATTCCTTCCTCGTAAGCCTCATAGCCTTGCTCTGTTTTGATTCCGGGGTCGCACATCACTACCACATGAAAGCCCAGTTCGTTAAGTGCAGATAGCATTGCTTTCGGGTTTGGGAAGTTTTTAGTGTCCCATGTAAAAATTTTGTACTTATCCATATAGTGGATGTCGAGTACAATAACATCGCAGGGAATATTTTTTTCCCGGAAGGTACGGGCAATGTTCAATACTTCTTTATCAGGATAATAACTGTACCGGCACTGATGGTAGCCAAGGCTCCATTTTGGGGGTAAGTTAATGCGCCCTGTAAGGTGGGTGTATTGCCGGATGATGTCGGCTACAGAACTTCCGGATATGAAGTAGTAGTTCATGTCACCGCTATCGGCTGAGAAACTGGCGAAGCGGTTATTTGATGCGCCAAAATTAAAGAATGACTTATGGGTGTTATCCAGAAATATCCCATACACCAGCCCATTGTGAATGCCGATATAAAAAGGAGTGGAGCAGTAAAGAGGATCGGTACCGGCATGGTAAGCGTAGGCATCGGTATTCCAGTTCTGGTAACCGTTTCCTCTGCGGTCAAGCGGTCCGGTTTTCTCACCCAGGCCAATAAAGCGCTCTCCGGGTTGAAGTTTTTTGTAGGTAGTTACCTGCTCTCCAATCCAACTGGTTCCTAACGGGTCGTCTTCGTTAATTACCTGAAGGGAGGGTGTAAGGAATGAAAATCGTGAAGAACACTTTTCAATGGTTATTGTTAAAGTTTCAGTTTGCAGGTTGATGTGGCTTTCATTTTCGGTTACCGTAAAGCCGGTGATTTCAGGTTGGGCAATTACGGCATACGAAAAATCTTCAAAATACTTTTCGGTAGTGCATGTAATGTGAACGATGGAAGCTGAAAACAGTTGTACCCGGATCTGAGCCTGGTTGGTATAAAGCATCAGGCCATCGTTTTGTTTTGTCCATGTGGTAATATTGCCTAAAGGTTGGGATACAGTTTTGAAACGGTTCATGCAAGTTAGTCACTAAGGCAACCAATATAATGGAAATTACCACAATGCCTGAGCGGTAAATAAAGAGGCGATCAGCAAACGATTTCGAGATGGGGTTTCAGGGCTTTTTACGCAAAGAAGATTCCCTTACAACAAGGCGGGTTTTGAGTATGCGGGTTTCCGGTGGAAAGAACGTATCATCTTTATCTTTTCCTCGTCTTTCAATTTGCCGGATAAGAAGTTTAGCAGCCTCCTGGCCCATTTCAAATCCGGGTTGATCAACCGATGACAAGGGAGGATCCATTAATGAACTGAAGAACCAGTTGCTGAATCCAACCAAGGCGATATCTTCAGGAATTTTAAGTTTGCTTTGTTTAATGGCTTGCATGGCCCCCATGGCCAGCAAATCGTTATTGGCAAAAATAGCATCGGGGCGTGGTTTAAATTTCAGCAACTCTTGGGTGGCCGCTTTGCCCTCGTCTAAGGACCCGGTTGGGCAGATCATGATAAGTCCCTCGTCAGCCGGTAGGCCGTTTTCTCTGAGTGCATCGAGGTAGCCCATTTTCCGGTCTTCGGCAATAGCAAGGCCGGGGGCCGATTCAAGATGAGCGATACGTCTGCAGCCTTGAAGAATAAGGTGACGTACGGCCTCGTGTGCGCCCTCGTAATCGTCAACAATAACTTTGCTGGTGTTTGGGTTGTTGTACATCCGGTCGAAAAATACAATGGGTACTTCTTTGGCTAGAATAGATTCAATGTGGTCGTAGTTTTTGGTTTCGCGAGAAAGGGAGATGAGCATACCATCCACACGGCTGTTGAAAAGAGCCTTCATATCGGTTACTTCGCGTTCGAACGATTCGTTGGATTGAGTGAGGATTACGTTGTATCCGGCTTCGTAGGCTACGGATTCAATACCACTAATTACGGTGGAGAAAAAAAAATGCACAATTTCAGGGATGATAACGCCAATAGTGTTGGTTTTGCTTTGCCGCAGACTTAACGCAACAATATTGGGCTGATAATTAAGTTTTTCAGCCAGCTTGTTAACGGCTTTTTTCGTTTCCGGGCTAATATCCGGGTGATCTTTTAATGCGCGGCTAACCGTTGATGGCGAAATGCCTAATTCGCGGGCAATATCTTTAATGGTTACCTGATTATATTTCATTGAGCTAAGGTAATCAATCAGTGCAATATGTTGCACAAACGTTTGAAAATCATTTTTACGCCTTTTTACAATTTACGTTACTTATGGCGCACGATTTATTATAGCCCGGATATCATAAAATGTTGTTGATTGTATTTTATTTTTAAGCGTTATCCTAATATCTGTAAGCTAATTCAATGAGATGTAATGCGCTGGTATGCCGAATGCATGTTCGGGTAAATTGGATCAGGTATACAATCTTGGAGTATCTTTGCTGGTTATTGGGAAAGGGTTACAGGTAAAAATAATGTTGAATGATGCGAACAATACTATTATTAACGGGAATAACTTTGTTATCCTTTGCAGTAAAAGCCAAAGAGTCAATAACCCCTTCAATTACTCCTGTTTTTTTTACACCAGCAACCACCATTACGGTTACGTATGATGTTACCGGAACTTCGCTTGCTAATTTAGCTACCGCCTATATTTGGGTTTGGATACCGGGCAAAAATACCAATGCCATTTACAACATTAATCCGGCTAATCCTTCGGCTGCGCCCGCCATGTTCAGTAAAAGCATTGTTGACGGCCGCACGTTGTTTACCCTTACGTTTACTCCGTCAACTTTTTTTTCGGGTAGCATAGCTGCCGAAACGGCATTAGGGATGTTACTTAAAGGGCCGGACTGGAGTAATGGCCAGACTACAGATTACATTGCTGATTTTTGGGATGGTAATTTCAGAGTTCAACTGACGGCTCCGCAGCAACAACCCTTGTTTGTATCAACGCTTGATGTTATCCATATTGAAGCACAAACACCGGTAGTTTCAGATTTCCAACTTCTTATCAATGGTAATCCGGTGGATAACCAGTTGGGCAGCACACTTTATAGTTATGATCACGTGGTTACCGAATTAACTGGTGGCAGTACAGTTCAACTGGTGGCTCAGGCAGGATCTTCTTCGGACAACACCTCCTTTCAATACCTTATTTCAACGAGTAGCCCAGTGCAACCAAGGCCCTCCGGCATTATGCCGGGGATAAATTACCAAACGGACCATTCCCGGGTAACCTTGTGTTTATGGGCTCCGGGAAAGACCTCAGCATATGCTTTCGGTGATTTTAGTAACTGGCAGGTGCTTCCGGAATATTTGATGTATCGTGATGGTGAATATTTCTGGATTGAATTGACCGGCCTTGTACCACAGCAGGAGTATGCTTATCAATACCTTGTCGATCAACAACTCAAACTGGCAGATCCCTTTGCCGATAAGATTCTCGATCCGCTCGATCAGTATATTCCCTCAACAACCTATCCGGGTCTTAAACCTTATCCGGTGCAGGCATTAAATCAGGCCGATTATTTCAACAGGGTTTCCGTTTTTCAAACCGGTCAGGTACCGTATACCTGGCAGGTTATTGATTTTCAAAAGCCGGTCAAAGAAAACCTTGTTATTTACGAAGTATTGCTTCGTGACTTTTTCTCAAGCCAGCACCGGACTTACCAAAGTCTGATTGATACACTTTCTTACCTGAAGCGCCTTGGGGTTAATGCCATTGAGTTAATGCCGGTTATGGAATTTAATGGTAATGAAGGCTGGGGTTATAACCCTACGTTTATGTTTGCTCCTGATAAATATTACGGACCAAAAGAAAAATTAAAGCAACTGGTAGATGCCTGCCACGCCAATGGCATGGCGGTGATATTGGATATCGCTATGAATCATCACGATATACCGAATCCTATGGTGCTGCTCGATTTTGACTTTTCAACTTACCGGCCAACTTCTGAAAACCGGTGGTTTTTTCCACAGGCCCGGCATCCGTTTAATGTTTTTTATGACATGAATCACGGCAGCACGTATACACAGCAATACCTGGATACGGTTAATTATTACTGGCTTCATGAATATAAAATCGATGGTTTTCGGTTTGATCTTTCCAAAGGTTTTAGCCCAACTAATTATTGCACAACACCTAACTGCGACACGGGTGGTGAAGTTGCTGCATGGAGTGGTTATGACGCCATACGTATAGCGTTACTCAAGCGGATGGCTGATAAAATCTGGAGCCATTCTCCGGATGCTTACATTATTTTGGAACATCTTGGATCAAATACCGAAGAAAAAGAATTAGCAGAATACAGGTACAGCGAAGGTAAAGGAATGCTTTTATGGGGTAATATGAATCATGCCTACAGCCAGGTGAGTATGGGGTATGCTTCTAATTCAGATATCAGCGGGGTGTATTACAAAAACCGTTCATGGAATGCTCCCAACCTGGTGGCCTACATGGAAAGTCATGATGAAGAACGACTGATGTATCGGAATTTAACAAATGGGAATTCTGCATCCGGATACTCCGTGCGTAATTTTAATACTGCATTAAATCGCATAAAAGCCGCTTCCTTAATGTTTTATACAGTACCCGGCCCTAAAATGGCATGGCAATTTGGCGAATTAGGTTATGATTTCAGCATTAACCAATGCACAGGAGGGACGGTTAGTCCTAATTGCCGGCTAGATCCCAAGCCGGTGGTATGGCATTATCAAGACCAGCCTCCGCGGCAATCGCTCTTTAACTACGTGGCTGATCTAATCCGCTTAAAGAAAACTTACGATGTATTCCAATCAGGTAATTTATTGATGACTGACGGTAATTCTCTGGTAAAGCAGATAACCCTCCGCAATGAACCCTACAATTCCAATCCTGCTTTACCTGATGATATGAACGCGGTTATTGTAGCCAACTTTGATGTTGTACAGGTAACAGGTAATGTATCGTTTCCTCATACGGGTGTCTGGTTTGATTACTATGCTTATGGATTGCCCATAACCATTTCGTCAACCTCAACCAGTTTTACTCTGGCTCCTGGTGAATACAAACTTTTTACCGATGTTGAAATCGAAAATGGAATTATTACCCATATTGAATCTGAACCACACGAAAAAGTCGAACTCGATGTTTTTCCTAATCCATTTAATGACAGATTACACCTGAAAAGTGTTCATCCGGTAGAGAAGGTATACCTGATAAACCTTGCAGGACAATCCCTTAATTTAACTCGGATAAATGAATCAGAATGGCTTACTCCAACTCTTGCCCGGGGCGTTTACCTGCTAAAAGTTCTCCTTGGCGGCCAGGTTATTCATGTTAAAGTGTATAAAGATTAACTATCCGCATGGAGGCGTGTATTTTTGATCTGGATGGAGTTATTGTGGATACTGCCCGCTTTCATTTTCTGGCGTGGAAAAGATTGGCAAAGGAGTTGGGTATTGAACTTACTCTGCAACACAATGAAAAACTAAAAGGGGTTAGCCGGCTTGAATCCCTCAATCTTATCCTGGCGCTGAAAAACCTTGATTTGCCGGAAAATGAAAAACTACGATTGGCAGAAAAAAAAAATACCTGGTTTCTTGAATTTATTCATACCATGACGCCAGATGATGTTTATCCGGGGGTTCAAAACTTACTGGACGAACTCAGATCAGTTGGGGTGAAAACGGGTCTGGCCAGTAGCAGTAAAAATGCACGGGAAGTTTTAAAGCAACTTAACATTACTGATCAGTTTGCAGTAATTGTGGATGGAACCATGATTGCTTACGCAAAGCCCCATCCGGAAATTTTTTTAAAGACTGCCAACTTACTTGATACGCCACCCTCGCATTGTGTTGTTATTGAAGATGCAGCAGCCGGTGTCGCAGCTGCTAAATCGGCCGGTATGGGCTGCGTGGGTGTTGGTGATAAATCAGTATTAAATCAGGCCGATTTGGTGGTAACACAAATTGCACAACTTTCCTGGTCAGTGCTTAACCGCATTGTGCAACCTACATAAATTAGTCATGAAACAATACCTCAAACCTGATCCCTGGCACATCATTGAAGAAGGTTTTAATCCCCGCTTAAATAAAGTTTCGGAAAGTATTTTCAGTATTGGTAACGGGCATATGGGGCAGCGTGCCAACTTCGAAGAGGCCTTTTCCGGAGATACTTTACAGGGAACGTATATCGCTGGTGTATATTATCCGGATAAAACCCGGGTAGGGTGGTGGAAGAATGGATATCCTGAATACTTCGCTAAAGTATTAAATGCCCCGCGTTGGATTGGCATAAATGTGTGTATTGAAAATCAACTTTTGGATTTGGCCACTGCACGGGTGGAGTCGTTTACACGAATCCTGGATATGCGCACCGGATTATTAACCAGGAAGTTTGTTGCAACTCTGGCCGATGGCAAAAAACTGGAAGTTGAGAGTCAACGGTTCTGCAGCAGAGCTCATGGCGAAACAGGTGCAATTGCCTATTCACTGAAGGCTTTAAACTTTTCAGGGCTGGCCGAGCTAACCCTTGATGTAAATGCGGATGTTATTAATCAGGATTCAAATTATAATGAGAAGTTCTGGGATGAACTTTCGAAGGACTCCTTTAATCAGGGGGTTATTGTAATAGCTGAAACCAGAAAAACACATTTTCAGGTCGCTACAGGAATGCAATACGAAATCCGATTAAAGGGCAATACACTAACCCCTGAAAATCTCCGTGTAGAATTGCGCGAGAAATATGCGGCCCACGTATTTCAAATTAGGCTCGAGCAGAATACACCACTAACGGTTTACAAATATGCTGCGGTTATGTCTTCACTTAATCATCCGGGTGAAAACCTTTACGAACGTTGCCGCTCGGTACTGGGTAACGCGGTCTTAGCAGGTTTTGATAAATTATTTAACGCACACGCTGATATCTGGCGGCATACCTGGGAAGAGTGCGATATCACCATTGAAGGTGATGTGGCTGCCCAGCAGGGTATACGGTTTACTATTTTTCAACTGATGCAAACCTACACAGGTGAGGACGAGCGCCTCAACATTGGCCCAAAAGGGTTTACAGGTGAAAAATATGGTGGCAGTACCTATTGGGATACGGAGGCTTATTGTATTCCTTTCTACCTTGGCACGGCTTCCTCCCGTGTAGCGCGTAACCTGTTATTATACCGCTATAAACATCTTCCTAAAGCCATAGAAAATGCAGCTAAACTCGGGTTTACCAAAGGTGCGGCCTTGTACCCCATGGTAACCATGAATGGCGAAGAGTGTCATAACGAATGGGAAATTACATTTGAGGAAATTCATCGAAACGGTGCTATCGCGTATGCTATTTACGATTACGTTCGCTACACGGGTGATGATACTTATTTGGCTGATTATGGCCTTGAGGTTCTCATTGCTATTGCCAGATTCTGGTCGCAGCGGGTTAACTGGTCGGAAGAAAAGAAGAAGTATGTCATTCTCGGTGTAACCGGACCTAATGAATATGAGAATAACGTAAACAACAACTGGCACACCAACTACCTGGCCATGTGGACATTGCGGTACACCATGGACGTACTAAACCAGGTTATACGGAGTGCGCCTGAAAAATGGAAAATGCTTGAAAGAAAAATAGCCTTTAACGCGGTTGAAATAGATCGTTGGAATGAAATTATTTCCAATATGTATTTCCCTTATGATCCTGAGCGTGGCATATTCCTGCAGCAGGACGGTTTTTTAGATAAAGAGTTAATTACGGTAAATCATCTTGCTGAAGAGGATAGACCGCTCAATCAAAAGTGGTCATGGGATAGAATTCTTCGGTCGTGCTTTATTAAGCAAGCCGATGTGTTGCAAGGCCTTTATTTTTTTGAAGATCATTTTACGGAAGAAGAAATCAAACGCAATTTTGATTTTTATGAGCCGATGACCGTTCATGAATCCTCGTTATCACCGTGTGTTCATGCGATCCTGGCTTCCCGCCTGGGATACTATGATAAAGCCTATGAGATGTATTTACGAACATCACGGCTTGATTTAGACGATTACAACAACGATACCGAAGATGGATGCCACATTACCAGTATGGCTGGTACCTGGATGAGCATTGTTAAGGGATTTGGCGGTATGCGGGTAAACCAGGGAACACTTCATTTTAATCCTTTCCTTCCAAAACAATGGAAGGCTTACTCATTTCGGCTGGAATTTCGCAACCGGATTATAAAGTTAACGGTAAGTGAACATGGAACAGATCTAAAGCTTATATCGGGAGAGCCTTTAAGGGTGTTTATTAAGGAAAACGAATACTACATATCTTAAAACGAATGGTGTTCAACGATTAATTACTGCAAACGTTTGCGGCTACGTTTCCGAAAAAAAATGCTGTTAATCCTGTGTTATTAGCTGGTTAACTTTTTTAAATTGAATGAAATTAAACCTCAAACTATGATTAAGTCTCTACTAAAAGTGATGTCATTCTTTGCTTCCGCTGGTTTACTGTTAGGCGGTTGCGACAACGGGAATGCAGATGTTACCATTTTCGATTCCCCGCCCGAAGTAACCGTGAGCAAGCCGAACTCGGTCACCTCAAATGTTGACTTTACCATGAAATTAAATTTCCGCGATGGAGCAGATCCAAGCATCTCAAGCTCTCCGCTTAGCGGGGCGACTTGGGAGATCAAGCTAGGGCCTGCGGTAGTGCAATCAGGTACACTTGATTTATCAGGTGTTTTGCAGGATGTTGATGTTCCGGTGACTGCTTTAGCAATCGGTACTCCGTCTGATGATATTAATACATACAATCTTTATACCCTTCGTGTAATTGCCGAAGACCAAAATGCCAATAAGGATACCGTAGACGTTCCTTTTCGCGTGGTCGGATCGGTTGGGATTATTGGTGATGCTACTCCAGGTGGCTGGGGGGCAAGTACAGCTATGACACGTGATTCATCCGATCCGGATCTTTACAGGATCAATAACCTTGTGCTAACCTCTGGAGAGGCTAAATTTCGTGCCGATGACGCCTGGGGCATTAACTGGGGTTCTGCAGCATTCCCAAGTGGTACCGGTACTATTAACGGTGCCAATATTTTAGGCATTACCCCGGGTACATACAATGTTACCCTTAATGTTTCTACGGGTGCCTATAACTTTGTAAAACTTTAACTAGCCTAACCAATCCCTACTTATGACAAATTTTTATAAGTTTTTGCGCTGCTGCCTGCTTGTTATGATGGCCGCGGCATCACTTGGTGTCTTTGCGCAGCGAATAAATGTTTCGGGCCGGGTAACCTCATCAGATGATGGATCAGCCCTTCCGGGAGTAAATGTTCTTGAGAAAGGAACCAATAACGGAACTATTACGAATGCTAATGGTGACTTTTCTATTTCAGTTGCTGAGAACGCTACACTGGTGGTTTCCTTTGTTGGATATGCCACTCAGGAGGTAGCCGTTGGTGCTCAGAGTTTTATTAATATCTCTCTGAATGCAGACATAACAGCTTTGGAGGAAGTAGTCGTTATCGGTTATGGTTCACAGGAACGCAAAGAAATAAACAGTGCTGTAGCCAGCGTATCAGCCAAGGATTTTAACCGCGGTAATGTAACCAGCCCAAGCCAGTTGTTAACAGGTAAAGTAGCTGGCTTGTCCGTATCAAGGGCAGGAGGTGATCCTAACCAGGCGCAAACACTCCGTTTACGTGGTATTACAACGTTTGGTGCTAACTCCGAGCCGCTGATTGTTATTGACGGAATCGTTGGTGCCAGTTTGGACAATGTTGATCCAAATGATGTGGCTACAATTGATGTTTTAAAAGACGGGTCGGCTGCAGCCATCTACGGAGCCCGGGGATCCAGTGGTGTAATTTTGATTACTACCAAATCAGGTAAAGCCGGCCGGGGAAATTATACGAATGTAGAATATAACGGATTTGTGTCAATTGATAACGTTGCCAACAAAATAACAGTTTTAGGTCCATCTGAATTTGTTGCCCGTGGTGGACAGGACTTTGGCTCCCAGACCAATTGGTTTAATGAACTTACTCAAAAAGGTGTTTCCTACACTAATAACCTTACGGTTTCGGGTGGTACCAATGCCGGAACTAATTATTCAGCATCCGTAAATTACCGGAACAATCAGGGGATAGTAAAAGGGGTTGACTTTCAGCGTTGGAACACCCGGTTGGCTCTAGGACAAGAAGCCATGAATGGCCGGTTAAGATTTAATTTTGCTGTTGCCTATAACGACAGGAAACAACAAAGCATTAATATGTCAGCCTTCCGCTATGCTGTTATTTATAACCCAACAGCTCCTATTTTTGATGACAGTGAAACCGATGTAGATGGAGGCTATTTCCAGCGCGACCTATTTGATTTCTATAATCCCATTGCCTTAAGCAAACAGCAGCAATTTGTTGGGGAGCGCAAAAATGCCTTGTTAAATTACAGTGCCGAATACGACATTGTACAAGACTTGACTGCCAAAATCAACTATGCCCAAACCCGCGAAACAGGTTTGGATGGTTCCTTCTGGAGTATTTATGATAAGGTTGAGGGTGCAGGAACACACGGCTCCGCCAGGCGTAGTACCTATGATAATTCCAACGACTTACTTGAATTTACCCTTAAATACAACAAGAAGTTTGGAACAGATTTAAACAGCGAATTTTTGCTGGGGACGGCTTCACAAAAGAGAACCTTTGAAGGATACGCGGTAAGGG
>JBKBOE010000017.1:0-45712 GCA_046294915.1 Cyclobacteriaceae bacterium
GCGAAAAAAGGTCTTGCTGCTGAGCGCGACTTTTCTTCGATTGACAATGCTCCGGAAGAAAAGGAGCGTGGTATTACCATCAACACCTCACATGTTGAGTATCAAACAGAAAAGCGTCACTACGCGCACGTTGACTGTCCGGGTCACGCTGACTATGTGAAGAACATGGTTACCGGTGCAGCGCAAATGGATGGCGCCATCCTGGTTGTTGCAGCAACGGACGGCCCCATGCCCCAAACCCGTGAGCACATTCTGCTTGCCCGTCAGGTAGGTGTGCCTGCCCTGGTTGTTTTTATGAACAAGGTTGACCTTGTGGATGACCCTGAATTGCTTGACCTGGTTGAAATGGAAGTTCGTGAACTTCTTTCATCGTATGACTTTCCTGGCGACAAAATTCCCGTCATCCGCGGTTCTGCTTTAGGAGGTTTGAATGGCGAGGCAAAATGGGTTGAAAAAATTGAAGAGCTGATGAAAGCAGTAGATGAGTACATCCCACTGCCTGTCCGGCTTATCGACAAAGACTTCCTTATGCCGGTGGAAGACGTGTTTTCGATCACTGGTCGGGGTACCGTTGCCACAGGCCGTATTGAGCGCGGAGTTATCAAAACCGGTGATCCCGTTCAGATTCTGGGTATGGGTGCAGAAAACCTTTCTTCCGTTATTACAGGGGTTGAAATGTTCCGCAAAATCCTGGATAGGGGTGAAGCTGGCGACAACACAGGCTTGTTGCTCCGGGGTATTGAAAAAGACCAGATCCGCAGAGGGATGGTTATTTGCAAGCCCGGTTCAGTAACTCCTCACGCCAAGTTTAAAGCCGAGGTTTACGTACTTTCAAAAGAAGAAGGCGGTCGTCATACTCCGTTCTTCAATAAGTACCGCCCTCAGTTCTACTTCCGTACCACAGACGTAACCGGTGAGATTAAACTGCCTGCTGGTGTTGAAATGGTTATGCCTGGCGATAACATTTCGATTGAAGTGGAATTGATCAACAAAATTGCGATGGAAAAAGGACTTCGTTTTGCTATCCGGGAAGGTGGCCGTACCGTAGGCTCCGGACAGGTGACCGAAATCCTTGACTAAGCATAAGTAAGTGATCTGCCCTTCCAAAGGACGGGCATAAAAGGCGTTTCTGAATTTTTAAGAGACGCCTTTGTTTTATACATTACTCTTTCTACCTTTGCAGTCCTTTTGGGTTTCGCGAGGTTTGATAGTGTAATCTGGTGTATCTCAAGAGGTTGTGAGGTCTGCAGGCTCTGGGTAAAAGCCGGTTTTTTTACGGGTGTAGCTCAATTGGCAGAGCAGCGGTCTCCAAAACCGCAGGCTGGGAGTTCGAGTCTCTCCACCCGTGCAGGTAGTTTGGTTTAGAATCCCCGGGAAATCCCGGTTATAAATAAAGCGCAAAAGGCCTGAAGCATGCAAAAGCTTACCAATTATGTCACCGAATCCTGGGATGAAATCAAAAATAAGGTTTCATGGACCGGTTTTAAGGAACTGCAAGGAAGCGCCATTCTGGTGCTTGTGGCTTCTACCATTTTCGCATTGGTTATCGGTGGGATTGATTGGGTGTTCAAAACCGGGTTGGAGTGGTTCTACAGGGAATTTTAACTGGAGGCGGTGATGGGTGAATTAAAGTGGTACGTGCTTCGCGTGATAAGCGGTCAGGAAAAAAAGGTAAAGACTTACCTGGAAAATGAAATTGACCGGGAAAAGTTAAGGGAGTTTATTCCGCAAGTACTTATCCCATCAGAGAAAGTATATGAAATGCGGGGAGGAAAGAAGCGGGTAAGAGAGCGCAATTTTTTTCCCGGCTACGTGCTGATATCAGCCGATTTGTCCCATGGAGAGGCCTATCACTCGGTAAATAATATTCCGGGCGTTATCGGTTTCCTTGGCGGAAATGGCACGGGTTCTTCCAAAGATCCTGTTCCCTTAAGGCAATCGGAAGTAAACCGGATTTTGGGAAAAGTAGATGAGATTGATTCATTCGATGAGAAACTGGAAACACCTTTTATTAAGGGTGAATCAGTAAAAGTGATGGACGGACCATTCAGCGGTTTTACCGGAACGGTGGAGGAGATTTTTGAGGAAAAAAAGAAGCTGAATGTAATGGTTAAGATCTTTGGCCGGAACACTCCGGTTGAATTGAATTACATGCAAGTTGAAAAGTTAGATTAAGCAGGATATGGCAAAGGAAGTAACAGGATATTTGAAATTGCAGGTTAAAGGTGGCGCAGCTAACCCCTCTCCTCCAATTGGTCCGGCATTAGGAAGCAAGGGTCTTAATATTATGGACTTCTGCAAACAGTTTAATGCCCGGACCCAGGATAAACCCGGGCAATTGCTACCGGTACTAATTACCATTTATAATGACAAGTCATTTGACTTTGTTATTAAAACCCCTCCTGCTGCGAATCTCATTTTAGAAGCATTGAAAAAACAGAAAGGTTCAGCAGAGCCTAACCGTAACAAGATTGGATCCATTACGTGGGATCAGGTTAAAAAAATAGCGGAAGTGAAAATGCCGGATTTGAATGCCTTTAAAATAGAGTCGGCAATGAAAATGGTAGCCGGCACAGCCCGCAGCATGGGCGTTACGGTATCGGGCACACCTCCATGGGAAAATTAAAATCACGCAGCAAAAAGGTATGGCACGCATAGCAAAAAACAGGAAAGCCGTGATCGGCAAATTCAATCTCGAAAAAGAGTATTCTTTAGATGACGCATCAAAAATGCTCAAGGAGATTACGTTCACTAAGTTTGATGCTTCCGTTGATCTGGATGTTCGCCTGGGTGTTGATCCTAAGAAGTCTGATCAGATGGTACGCGGTGTTGTGTCGCTGCCGCATGGTATCGGAAAAACAGTCAGGGTATTGGTACTTTGTACTCCCGATAAAGTTCAGGAAGCAAAAGATGCCGGTGCTGACCATGTTGGTCTGGATGATTACATTCAGAAAATTGAGAGTGGCTGGACGGATATTGATGTGATTATCTGTACGCCAACCGTTATGGCCAAGGTTGGTAAACTTGGCAAGGTGTTAGGCCCGCGTGGTTTAATGCCTAACCCAAAATCAGGAACTGTTACGCTTGAAGTCGGTAAAGCCGTGAAAGAAGTTAAAGCGGGTAAAATCGATTTCAAAATTGATAAGGCGGGGATCATTCATGTGAGCATAGGGAAAGCTTCCTTCCCGGCTGACAAAATCAGGGATAATGCCCTGGAAATGATCCAGACCATCGCCAAACTGAAACCCGCATCAGCGAAGGGTGCCTACTTTAAAAGCATCAGCATATCTTCAACGATGAGCCCGGGTATTCGGATTGACACTAGTACAATTACTGGTATTTAAGAAACAGGAACATGACCAGAGAAGAGAAAGCACAAATTATTGAAGAGCTGGAGAAAAAGTTTGCGGCTCACCCTCACTTCTACCTTACGGATGCAGGCGGGTTAACCGTTGCGCAGATCAATCAGTTCAGGAGAATGTGTTTCAAAAGCGGCATCGAATACGGTGTGTATAAAAATACCCTGATTCGCAAGGCACTTGAAAGACGCGAGGGAACCGACTACTCTCCGCTTTTTAAAGTTCTCCATGGTTTTTCCGGAGTCATCTTTTCCAAAGAAGCGGGAAACACTCCGGCAAAAGTTATACGGGAGTTCAGAAAAAAGCTGGAAGGTAAACCGGTATTGAAAGCAGCCTCAATTGACTCTGACTTTTTCATCGGAGACGAAAACCTGAATACGCTTGCTGAGCTTAAGAGCAAGAACGAGCTCATTGGCGAAATTATTTCATTGCTGCAATCACCTGCTAAAAATGTAATCTCCGCTCTGTTGAGTGGCGAACGTAAAGTAGCAGGCCTGGTAACAGCACTGGAGAAACGTGGTAAATAATTGTTGGATTAAAAATTTTAAAATTAAGTTAACATGGCAGACATTAAATCACTTGGAGATCAACTTGTTGAACTCACTGTAAAGGAAGTAAACGAACTGGCTTCTTACCTGAAGGAGGCCCACGGCATTGAGCCTGCTGCTGCAGCGGTTGCAGTTGCTGGTCCTGCTACCGGTGGTGGTGCAGGTGCTCCTGCAGCTGAGAAGACCAACTTCGATGTCGTATTGAAAGCCCCCGGAGCAAATAAACTTCAGATTGTTAAGCTGGTTAAAGAACTTACCGGACTTGGCCTGAAGGAAGCCAAAGACGTTGTTGACGGAGCGCCAAAAACGATTAAAGAAGGATTACCGAAGGACGAAGCGGAAAATCTGAAGAAGCAACTTGTTGAGGCTGGTGCCGAAGTCGAGTTGAAATAACTTCTTGAAGACGTTGGGTACCGTCTGAATAGCAGGGTTCAGGCCTCGCCCCGGCTGCAAACCGGAGTGAGGTCTTTTCCTCATTTATACCGTGGCTTGATACCCGCCACACATCGTCCGGGACTTGAACATAAAACGCTAACACCTTGGCAAAGAAAAATAGCAATGGTAGAATCGACTTTTCTAAAATTGAAAAGGTAATCGACTACCCTGATTTTCTGGATGTACAGCTCCAGTCATTTAAAGATTTCTTACAGATTGATACCCCTGCCGAAAAACGGCAGAACGAGGGGTTATATAAAGTTTTTGCAGAAAATTTCCCCATATCCGACTCACGCGAAAACTTTGTGCTCGAATTCGTGGACTACACGATTGATCCGCCCAAATATTATGTCGATGAGTGTATCGATCGGGGATTGACGTTTTCTGTACCCCTCAAAGCCAAACTTCGCCTCACCTGCAACGATGAGGACAACGAAGACTTCGAAACCATTGAACAGGAAGTGTTCCTGGGTAACATTCCCTACATGACAGAAAAAGGGTCATTTGTTATCAATGGTGCTGAACGAGTTATCGTTTCCCAACTGCACCGTTCTCCGGGTGTGTTCTTTGCCATGAGTAAGCACACCAACGGCACCAAACTGTACTCGGCTCGTATTATCCCTTTCAAGGGTTCATGGATAGAGTTTGCCACCGATGTTAACGCGGTAATGTACGCCTACATCGACCGGAAAAAGAAATTCCCGGTGACTACGTTGCTTCGCGCTATTGGTTATGGAACGGATAAAGATATTCTTGACTTGTTTGGTCTTTCTGAAGAAGTTGAAGCCAATAAGAATACCTTGAAGAAAGTAGCCGGAAGGAAACTGGCTGCCCGTGTGCTACGCACCTGGACGGAAGACTTCGTTGATGAAGATACCGGTGAAGTAGTTTCCATAGACCGCAATGAGGTATTGCTGGAACGTGATCATGTGCTTACACCCGAGGATGTTGAAACCATTCTTGAATCCGGTGTAAAGTCAATCATCCTGCATCGCGATGATGTAAACGTGGCTGACTATACAATCATCTTCAACACCCTGGCTAAAGATAACTCAAACTCGGAAAAGGAGGCGGTAGAACAGATCTATCGTCAACTCCGAAACACAGAAGCACCTGATGAACAAACCGCACGCGATATTATTAACAGTTTGTTCTTTAGCGAAAAGCGTTATGACCTTGGTGAAGTAGGACGCTACCGGATCAACAAAAAACTGGGACTTGACCTGGGCTATGACCAGCGCGTACTTACAAAAGATGACATTATTCTGATTGTGAAGTACCTGATAGGGCTGATCAATTCCAAAGCATTAATCGATGACATTGACCACCTGAGTAACCGAAGAGTTAGAACGGTAGGAGAGCAACTGTACTCACAGTTTGGAGTGGGCCTTGCCCGTATGGCACGTACCATCAAAGAGCGGATGAATGTTCGTGACAACGAAGATTTCAAGCCGGTTGATCTGATCAATGCCCGCACGCTTTCATCGGTGATAAACTCATTCTTTGGAACCAACCAGCTTTCTCAGTTCATGGATCAAACCAATCCGCTGGCTGAGATAACCCATAAGCGCAGAATGTCGGCATTAGGCCCAGGTGGGCTGTCGCGCGAGCGTGCCGGTTTCGAAGTGCGTGATGTTCACTACACCCACTACGGCCGGTTGTGTACCATTGAAACCCCTGAAGGTCCAAACATCGGCCTTATCTCGTCTCTTTGTGTTCACGCAAAAGTGAATAAGATGGGCTTTATTGAAACCCCTTACCGGAAAGTTGAAAACGGCAAGGTGAAAGCAAAAGAGTTGATCTTCCTTACGGCCGAAGAAGAAGACACCCATAACATTGCACAAGCCAACGCGAAGATTAAGCCCAATGGCGAATTTGTTGAAGAAAAAGTAAAAGCCCGTTTTGAAGGCGACTTCCCGGTGGTGGATCCGAAGGAAGTAAAGTTCATGGACATTGCCCCCAACCAGATCGTATCAGTGGCTGCATCCATGATTCCATTCCTTGAGCATGATGATGCCAACCGGGCACTTATGGGATCGAACATGCAGCGGCAGGCAGTGCCCCTGGTTCGCCCTGAAACCCCCATTGTAGGCACCGGGCTGGAAGGCCGAATTGCATTGGATTCACGTGCGCTCATTACCGCTGAAGGCGATGGTGTCGTTGAATTTGTTGATGCAAAAAAGATTGTAATACGGTACGACCTTAATGACGAGCAAAGACTCGTTAATTTTGATACCGAAGTTAAAACCTATAACCTGGTTAAGTTCCGCAGAACCAATCAAGACACGTGTATTAACCATACACCACTTGTTAAAAAGGGCGACCGGGTTACCAGCGGGCAACCACTTGTAGAGGGCTATGCAACCAGTGCAGGCGAACTTGCACTGGGAAGAAACCTGCTTGTAGCCTACATGCCCTGGCAAGGCTATAACTTTGAGGATGCCATTGTGATTTCAGAAAAAGTAGTTCGCGATGACATCTACACCTCCATCCATATTGAAGAATTTGAACTTGAAGTCAGGGATACCAAACGCGGAGAGGAGGAACTTACTTCTGAAATTCCGAACGTAAGCGAGGAAGCAGTTAAACACCTCGATGAAAATGGGATTATCCGCATTGGAGCTGAAGTAAAAGAAGGAGATATCCTGATCGGTAAAATCACTCCGAAAGGAGAAACCGATCCGACACCCGAAGAAAAACTTTTGCGGGCTATTTTCGGTGACAAAGCCGGTGATGTGAAGGATGCCTCCCTGAAGGCTCCGCCATCATTAAAAGGTGTTGTAATTGATACCAAGTTGTTTTCGAGACCTAAGCGCGACAAAGATGTGCGCAACAAGTCAAAGAAAGAACTTGACGCGTTGAAGGCGAGGTATAGTAAGCAACTTTCTGAATTGCGTACGGAAGTTATTAAGAAACTAACCACTCTGTTAAGCGGTAAAACGAGCAACGGAGTACGCCACAAGTTTGGTGATGAGTTGATTTCAAAAGGAGTTAAATTCTCAGCCAAAGTCATAGAGAATAACCTCTTCCCCGATAAGAACATTTATCGGGATGAAAGCAATTATGCTGTGCCGGAAGAGGTTAACCTCATCAGCGACATTTCACTCGATAACTGGACCACCGATGACCATACCAATGAGTTGGTAGCCCAGCTGGTTAAGAATTATTTGGTGAAACGGAATACCTATGCCGGTGAATTTAAGCGCGAACGATTTACCCTTGAAGTAGGCGATGAATTGCCAACAGGCATCGTGCAACTGGCAAAGGTGTATGTAGCCAAAAAGCGGAAACTGAAAGTAGGTGATAAAATGGCAGGTCGCCACGGAAACAAAGGCGTTGTTGCCAAAATTGTTCGCGAAGAAGATATGCCATTTTTGGAGGACGGAACCCCGGTTGACATTTGCCTGAATCCTTTAGGTGTACCCTCGCGAATGAACCTTGGCCAGCTTTATGAAGCCGTATTGGCGTGGGCCGGCCTTAAACTGGGCAGAAAGTATGCTACACCTATTTTTGATGGAGCAACTTTGGAAGAAGTGCAGAATGAATTGAAGGAAGCCGGCTTGCCTGAGTTTGGCAGAACCTACTTGTATGACGGGCTCACCGGTGAACAGTTTGATCAGCCGGTTACTGTAGGGGTAGCCTACATGCTTAAGTTAGGTCACCTGGTTGATGACAAAATGCATGCGCGCTCTATCGGACCTTACTCGCTTATTACACAGCAACCTCTTGGTGGAAAAGCCCAGTTTGGCGGCCAGCGTTTCGGTGAAATGGAGGTGTGGGCAATTGAGGCATTCGGAGCTTCGCATATCCTGCAGGAAATCCTCACCATAAAATCGGATGACGTGATTGGCCGGGCAAAGGCTTATGAATCCGTGGTAAAAGGTGAACCGATGCGAAAACCAAATATTCCTGAGTCATTTAACGTGTTGGTGCATGAGTTGCGTGGATTGGCACTGGAGATAACCATGGATTAATACCACCACGAATAACGGTGTACAGTTTACTGTACACCGTTAACAGAATATTAAAAGTGAATAGTTAACTGAAAAAACACAACGCATGTCTTTCAGAAAAAATAAAAAAATCAACAACGACTTCTCAAAGATCACTATTAGTCTGGCTTCACCAGAGTCAATCCTGGAAAGTTCACACGGGGAGGTAACCCAACCTGAGACTATAAATTACAGAACCTACAAGCCTGAAATGGGCGGTTTGTTTTGTGAGCGCATTTTCGGCCCCGTAAAGGATTGGGAATGCCATTGCGGAAAATATAAGCGCATAAGGTACAAAGGCATCATTTGCGATCGCTGCGGAGTAGAAGTTACCGAGAAAAAGGTAAGACGAGAGCGCATGGGGCACATTGAGTTGGTGGTACCGGTAGCGCATATCTGGTATTTCCGGTCGTTGCCTAATAAAATCGGCTACCTGCTTGGCCTTGCTACAAAGAAGCTCGACCAGATCATTTATTACGAGCGCTATGTGGTCATCCAGCCCGGTATAAAGGAGGAAGATGGCGTGAATAAAATGGATTTTCTCACCGAAGAAGAATACCTCGATATTGTTGATAAACTCCCGCGCGAAAATCAATTGCTGGATGACAGCGACCCTAAAAAGTTCATCGCCAAAATGGGTGCCGAAGCACTCGAGATGCTGCTCTCACGCCTTGACCTGGATACTCTCTCCTACGACCTGCGTCACCAGGCAGCTACCGATACCTCTCAGCAGCGCAAAGCCGAAGCATTAAAGCGGTTAAAAGTGGTTGAAGCTTTCCGCGATGCAAATACGCGGGTTGAAAACCGACCAGAGTGGATGGTAATTAAAATGGTTCCGGTAATTCCACCGGAGTTGCGCCCCCTTGTGCCGTTGGATGGTGGACGGTTTGCAACATCCGATTTAAATGACCTCTACAGGCGGGTTATTATCCGTAATAACCGTCTGAAAAGGTTAATTGACATTAAAGCTCCCGAAGTAATCCTTCGTAATGAAAAGCGAATGCTGCAAGAAGCCGTTGATTCGCTTTTTGATAACTCACGCAAAGTAAATGCAGTTCGTTCAGATGGAAACCGCGCGCTTAAATCGTTGAGCGATATGCTTAAGGGCAAGCAAGGCCGTTTCCGTCAGAACCTCCTTGGAAAGCGTGTTGACTATTCAGGCCGTTCGGTAATTGTTGTAGGCCCTGAATTGAAACTTCATGAATGCGGCTTGCCCAAGGATATGGCTGCTGAATTGTTCAAGCCGTTTATTATCCGTAAACTCATTGAAAGAGGAATCGTAAAAACGGTTAAGTCAGCCAAGAAAATCGTAGACCGTAAAGATCCGGTTATCTGGGATATTCTTGAAAACGTACTGAAAGGACACCCGGTATTGCTGAACAGGGCCCCCACCCTCCACCGGCTGGGTATCCAGGCTTTCCAGCCGAAACTTATTGAAGGTAAAGCTATTCAGTTGCATCCGTTGGTGTGTACAGCTTTCAATGCCGACTTTGACGGTGACCAGATGGCCGTTCATGTTCCCCTTGGCCATGAAGCCATCCTTGAAGCCTCCATCCTTATGCTCTCATCACACAATATCCTGAATCCGGCCAATGGTGCGCCTATTACCGTTCCTTCGCAAGACATGGTATTGGGATTGTATTATCTCACCAAAGGCAGGAAAGGTACACCTGACCAGCCAGTGCTGGGCGAAGGACGAAAGTTCTTTTCTCCTGAAGAGGTGATTATTGCTTACAATGAGGGTAAACTCGCAAAACATGCCTTTATAAAAGTGCGCGTTAAGTTAAGGGATAAGGATACCGGTGAACTGTCGTACAAGATGATTGAAACGGTAACCGGCCGGGTTCTCTTTAACCAATACGTTCCTGAAGAGGCAGGGTTTGTTGATGAACTCTTAACCAAGAAAAAACTTCAAACCATCATCGCTGATGTATTTAAGGTATCTGGTCTGTCCAAAACGGCTAAGTTTCTTGACGACATCAAAGATCTGGGTTTCCAGATGGCGTATAAAGGCGGTCTCTCCATGGGCTTAAACGATGTGAAAGTTCCGGTTGAGAAAGAGAAATTTGTTACCGAAGCGCAAAAGGAAGTAGATGCGGTTTGGAACAATTACATGATGGGTTTAATCACCGATAACGAACGGTATAATCAGGTTATTGATATCTGGACCCGAACAAACACAATGCTCACCAATACGCTGATGAAGCAATTGGAAGAGGATCAGCAAGGCTTTAACCCGATTTATATGATGATGCACTCCGGTGCACGGGGCTCGCGTGAGCAGGTACGTCAGTTAGGGGGGATGCGGGGTCTTATGGCTAAGCCGCAGAAGAATCTTGCCGGATCGGTTGGATCCATTATTGAAAACCCTATTCTCTCTAACTTCAAAGAGGGGCTGGATGTATTAGAGTACTTTATTTCAACACACGGTGCCCGAAAAGGTCTTGCCGACACCGCATTGAAAACAGCCGATGCAGGATACCTTACCAGAAGGTTGGTGGATGTGGCGCATGATCTCGTAATTACAGAGAACGATTGCGGAACCTTGCGTGGGCTAAAAGTTACAGCGCTTAAAGATAACGAGGATATTGTTGAACCGTTGTCGGAGCGGATCGTAGGACGCGTTACCGTTCATGATATTTACGATCCGATAACCGATGAGCTTATCTGTCCTGCTAATGCTGAGATTACAGATGAAATTGCCAGGCAGATAGAAACTACCAGCATTGAGGAAGTAGAAATACGTTCACTGCTCACTTGCGAGTCTCGCATGGGTGGGTGTGCAAAGTGTTATGGTAGAAACCTGGCAACCGGTAAACTGGTGGAGGTAGGAGAGGCAGTGGGTGTAATTGCGGCTCAGTCCATTGGTGAACCCGGAACCCAGCTTACCCTTAGAACTTTCCACGTGGGAGGAACAGCATCCAACATCGCAGTAGAGGCTAACTTAAAAGCGAAGTTTCCCGGTGTTGTGGAGTTCGAAGGAATCCGTTCCATAGAAACAACCGACCGTGAAGGCAATAAAGTGCAGGTGGTTATGGCTCGTTCGGGTGAAATCCGTATAATGGATAAAGAGCGGAAACGGGTGTTGATTGCTAACCATGTTCCTTATGGCGCATTCCTTAAGGTGAAGGAAGGCCAGGCTGTTGATAAAGGTGAAGAATTGTGCTATTGGGATCCCTACAATGCCGTTATTCTTTCCGAGTTTGATGGTGAGATTGAATATGAGTCAATTATTGAGGGAGTAACCTATAAGGAAGAGTCGGATGAACAAACCGGCCACCGCGAAAAAGTAATTATCGAAACACGCGACAAAACAAAGAACCCTTCGGTGATTGTGCAGGGGAAAACGGATACCAAATCCTACAATATCCCTGTAGGTGCCCACTTGGCTGTAGAACGAGGTGATAAGATTAAAGCCGGCCAGGTACTGGCAAAGATTCCACGTACTATTGGTAAGTCCAGAGATATTACCGGAGGTTTACCCCGTGTAACCGAATTGTTTGAAGCGAGGAATCCGTCTAACCCGGCTGTGGTAAGCGAAATTGACGGTGTGGTTAGTTACGGTGGCATAAAACGCGGTAATCGGGAAATATTTATCGAGTCACGTGATGGAGTACAAAAACGCTACCTTGTACCGTTATCCAAGCATATCCTTGTTCAGGATAATGATTTTGTGAGAGCAGGTCAGTCGCTGTCTGACGGATCAATTTCGCCAACCGATATTCTGGCTATTAAAGGACCCACGGCCGTTCAGGAATATCTGGTAAACGAAATACAGGAAGTGTACCGTTTGCAAGGGGTTAAAATCAACGATAAACACATCGAAGCAATCGTTAGTCAGATGATGCAGAAGGTGGAGATTCTTGACCCGGGTGATACAAACTTCCTGCCTGGCGAGTACGTGGATAAATTTGTTTTCAGGGAAGAGAACGATAAGATCCTTGACAAAAAAGTTGTGATTGATGCCGGAGACTCTCAGCGCTTCAAACCCGGACAAATTATTACAGCCCGCGATTTGCGTGATGAGAACTCACAGCTCAGGCGTAAAGATCAGAAGGTCGTTGAAGTACGAGAGGCGCTGGCAGCTGTTTCAAGGCCTACCCTCCAGGGTATTACACAGGCTTCATTAAAAACGGAAAGCTGGCTATCGGCAGCGTCTTTCCAGGAAACTACCAAGGTGTTGAGCGAGGCGGCAATCCGGGGTAAGGCCGACCATCTGATGGGTATGAAAGAGAACGTAATTGTTGGTCATCTCATTCCTGCCGGAACAGGACAACGGAGATTCAACGATATGATCGTTACACACAAGGACGAGTACGAAGCCTTTACAAAGTCGCTCGAAACAAAAGAACGCGACCGCGAGAAGGAGTTGCAAGATTAGACTACGTTATGGCCGAAGAAAAAAAAGACAAGCAACCACAAAATCAGATTAACATTGAGTTGTCTGAAGAGGTAGCTGAGGGTATTTATTCGAACCTGGCTATGATTGCGCACTCCAACAGCGAATTTGTAATTGATTTTATCAGGCTGATGCCGGGGGTTCCTAAGGCCCGCGTAAAATCCAGAGTGATCATTACACCGGAGCATGCCAAAAGGTTGTTAGCCGCCCTTAGTGACAATATCGACAAGTATGAGCACACCTTTGGACCTATAAAGCAAACCACCGAAATGCCAAAATTTCCCTTGAATTTTGGTGGTGCAGTAGGAGAGGCCTAGAAAAGGAAAAACGGCCTAAACAGTGTTAAAATCACAAAAAAAGGATATGAAAATCTTTTGAAAAGGTTTTTGTATCCTTTCTTTCTTTATGATACCTTTGCAGTCCAAATTTTTAAGGTAAAAAAGGAACCATAATCGATGCCCACCATTCAACAACTCGTGCGAAAGGGAAGGAATAAACTAACTTCGAAGTCGAAGTCACCAGCCCTGGACTCATGCCCTCAGCGAAGGGGTGTGTGTACCCGTGTGTATACCACCACACCAAAGAAGCCGAATTCTGCTATGCGAAAAGTCGCGCGGGTTCGTCTTACAAACCAAAAGGAAGTTAACGCCTACATTCCCGGTGAAGGCCACAACCTGCAAGAGCACTCTATTGTATTGATCAGAGGAGGCAGGGTAAAGGATCTTCCGGGTGTTCGGTATCACATCATCCGTGGTGCACTCGATACGGCCGGAGTAAACGGCCGCCTTCAAAGCCGGTCGAAGTATGGAGCAAAGCGTCCTAAGGCAGGGGCAGCAGCCGCTAAAAAATAATCTGTTATGAGAAAATCAAAACCTAAGAAAAGATACCTGCTTCCCGATCCTAAGTTTCAGGATTCGTTGGTTACTAAATTTGTAAACTACCTGATGGAGTCGGGTAAGAAGAGTACTGCGTACTCTATTTTTTATGATGCGATTGCCATAGTAGAGAAAAAGACTAATGAAAATGGTTTGGAAGTTTGGAAGCGGGCAATGAATAACTTAATGCCATCGGTTGAAGTGAAAAGCCGCAGAGTGGGCGGGGCAACTTTTCAGGTTCCTGTTGAAATACGGCCTGAACGCAGGATTAACCTCAGCATCAAATGGCTTATTGATTTTGCGCGACTGCGCGGTGAGAAAACTATGATGGATAAGTTAGCCGGTGAAATTGTAGCTGCCTCAAAAGGAGAAGGTGCGGCAATTAAGAAGAAAGACGACACCCATCGTATGGCAGAAGCAAATAAGGCATTCTCACACTTCAGATTTTAATCAGAGGGAATTCTCGAATGGCAAGAGACTTAAAATACACCAGGAATATCGGTATTGCTGCGCACATTGATGCCGGCAAAACAACCACAACCGAGCGCATCCTTTATTATGCGGGCGTTAACTACAAGCTTGGCGAAGTACATGAAGGAACAGCCACCATGGATTGGATGGCGCAGGAACAAGAACGTGGAATAACCATCACTTCTGCTGCAACTACAGTTTACTGGAACTACCGCGGAAATAAATATCATGTTAACATTATTGACACTCCCGGTCACGTTGACTTTACCGTGGAAGTAAATCGCTCGCTGCGGGTACTCGATGGCCTTGTGTTTTTGTTCAGTGCAGTTGACGGAGTTGAGCCGCAGTCAGAAACAAACTGGAGGTTGGCCGATAATTATAAAGTTGCTCGGATTGGTTTTGTAAACAAGATGGACCGGGCCGGTGCCGATTTTCTGAATGTTTGCAAGCAGGTTAAAGAAAAATTGGGAAGCAAAGCTGTTCCGCTTCAACTCCCAATTGGTACGGAAGAAAACTTCCGGGGTGTTGTTGATCTGATAAATAACCGGGGCATTATCTGGAATGTAGAAGATAAGGGCATGACCTATGAGGTTGTTCCCATTCCGGATGACATGGTTGAAGAAGCAAAGGAGTACCGTGAAAAGTTACTTGAATCAGTAGCCGAAGTTGATGAAACGCTTATTGAAAAGTACTTTAACGATCCGAACTCGATTACGGAAGAGGAGATTCTAAAAGCTCTTCGGGAAGCAACCATCAGCATGAAAATTGTGCCCATGGTTTGCGGTTCCTCCTTCAAAAATAAGGGCGTTCAAACCATGCTGGATTATGTGATGGAGTTGTTGCCTTCGCCTCTGGATAAGGATAATATTATAGGCATCAACCCGGAAACCAACGAAGAAGTAATGGTTAAACCGGACGAGAAGGAGCCTTTTGTTGCGTTGGCATTCAAGATTGCAACCGATCCATTTGTTGGCAGGTTATGCTTTATCCGGGCCTATTCGGGTGTACTTGAATCGGGGTCGTATATTTACAATACCCGCTCGGAGCAAAAAGAACGGATATCGCGTGTTTTTCAAATGCACGCCAATAAACAAAATCAAATTGAAAGACTGGCAGCAGGGGATATCGGTGCGGTTGTCGGGTTTAAAGACATAAAGACCGGTGATACCCTTTGCGATGAAAAACGTTTGGTTGTACTGGAATCCATGGTATTCCCTGAGCCTGTAATTGGGTATGCCATTGAGCCTAAAAAGCAAGCCGATGTTGATCGCCTCGGAATGGCCATCTCGAAGCTTGTTGAAGAAGATCCGACACTGCGCGTTCATACGGATCAGGAAACCGGCCAGACGATTCTACGCGGTATGGGCGAACTTCACCTTGAAATCATTATTGATCGCTTAAAGCGCGAATTTAAAGTGGAAATTAACCAAGGCGCGCCTCAGGTGGCTTACAAAGAGGCCTTAACAACCACGGTTGAACACAAAGAAGTTTATAAGAAGCAAACCGGTGGTCGTGGTAAGTTTGCCGATATCGTTTTCGAAATCGGACCACGCGATGACGGTAAAGAAGGCCTGTTGTTTGAGAATGCCATTGTGGGCGGTGCTATTCCCCGTGAATTCATACCTGCCGTTGAAAAAGGATTTGCCCAGGCCATGGTAAATGGCCCGCTTGCAGGGTACCCGATTGACTCGATGAAGGTAAAACTGTTCCATGGGTCTTACCATGATGTGGACTCCGACTCGCTCTCATTTGAATTAGCAGCCCGAATTGGCTTTAAAGAGTCGGCAAGCAAATGCAACCCTCAATTGCTGGAGCCCATTATGAGCGTAGAAGTTTTAACACCGGATGAGTTTACCGGTTCCGTAACCGGTGATCTGAACAGGCGCAGAGGCTTGATGAAAGGTATGGATAGCCGTGCCGGTGCGCAGGTTATAAAAGCGGATGTTCCGCTAGCAGAACTTTTTGGTTACGTTACCGATTTAAGGACCATTACCTCCGGAAGAGCCTCGGCTACACTAACTTTTTCGCACTATGCTCCGGTACCCAAGAACCTGGCTGAAAAAGTAATTGACGAAGTAAAAGGCGCTGTTGCCGCAAAATAACATCTAAAAGACGTTTAGATATGAACCAGAAAATCAGAATCAAGCTTAAATCCTACGATCACAATCTCGTAGACAAGTCATCCGAGAAGATCGTACGTGCGGTAAAAGCAACCGGAGCCGTAGTAAGCGGGCCTATTCCGCTGCCTACTGAACGGGAAGTGTTTACGGTACTCCGTTCTCCTCACGTTAATAAAAAATCGCGCGAACAATTTCAATTATGCACATTTAAGCGACTGGTTGATATTTATTCCAACAGTGCTAAAACCGTTGATGCCTTGATGAAACTGGAATTGCCAAGTGGTGTTGATGTAGAAATTAAGGTGTAGTTACGTTTAACCGATTTACATGTAGCCATTCAGGGTATTCTCGGAATGGCTTTTTTATTTAAGTGGTGCATGAAAGTATAAATCATAATCAGGGAGCAGGTGCGGGTGGGCAATCTTTACCAGATCTTTCAGGATGATATCCGGCCTGAGGTACCCAATTTCTAAAAACTCGCTGCCTCCTTTGGCCCCTTTACGGGCATTGTATGTGTATACCCTCTTTTCAGTGAATGGTTTGAATTGTGTGTACCGCCTGTCAGAGGCCTCCATTTCGCGTAGTGAGGTAAATGATGCAACCCCGATCCACAAGTCAGCACTTTGGGCACGCTCATAAACTGACTCGAAGCTTAACTCCAGAAAGCCATTTGAGGGGTCATCGCTCCATAAATACCGGCATCCTGCATCGCTAAGCATACGTGCAGCATAGTTTTGTCCACCCGGCAGAAACCAGGCGTCCCGGTAAAGAATACCGCTGAGTACGGTTGGTTTTGTAGTTTCACTTTCGGCCAACGCCCGGGTGCGCAAGTACTCCTGTTCAATTGCGCTAAAGATGGAATCTGCCATATCTTCTTTATTATAGAATAAGGCAATAAATTTTATCCATTCGGCCCGGCCTAACGGATGCTTTTCGAGATATTCGGCATTAATTACTACGGGGATTCCCATCGCCTGAATCTTTTTGAATTGGCCGATATCGGCTTTCATGGTATAGGCCATCACCATGTCGGGTTTCAGCAAAGCAAGTCGCTCCAGATCCATTCCCTTGTCAATGCCAAGTTCGAGTACTTTTCCTTCATCAATTCGTTTGCGTGTTGTTTCCGAGCTGATGTAATCAAGTGTTGGAAACCCGATAAGCGATTGCGTTTCGTTTAAGTAGTCAAGTAACGGGATATGTGTGGTTGATGTGCACACAATGGTTTGAATAGGGATCTCAATAATCTCGGCTCCTTCAACCGCAGGAAGTGCCTGTCTGCCCCGCTGGACCAACAGGTAACGGAAGGAAGTTGCAGCCCCGGGATAAGGACTGTGCACCTCAACCAGTTTTGCATCTTCAACATTAGTTACGGTAAACCCGGAGGCGTATTTCAGGTAATCTTCATATTGTGTGCCGGCTGAGCTTACTGTTTCGGTTTGTTTACCATGGCACCCGAGGAAAATCAAGCCGACCGGAAAAATATATTTAGAAAACATAAATTTACCGTAGGAGCAACTGCTTAAATTCTGAAATAACCTTTTCCCCGGCAATTACCGGAAGTTGCTTTTTTTCTAAAACGGCTTTTTCCAATGTTGCGATGAGTTTACTGATGCCTGGCAATTTTTGGACTTCCTGTTTTAAACGGTTATCGATGTATTCATGCAGCCAGGTAACCAACTGACGTTGCCGGTTCACCTCCCAATATCCGTTTTTGGTTGTTTTATCCCTGTAGGATTGAATCATCATCCAGATTTTTTCAACACCCGTATTTTCTTTTGCAGAGCACATCAGCACGGGAGGCTCCCATCCGGACTCCGCGGTACGAAACAAATGAAGTGCATGCTGGTATTCAGCCTGTGCTTCGGCTGCCTTTCTCTTATTGTCGCCATCTGCTTTAGTAATGATCAGGGCATCAGCTGTTTCCATAATACCCCGCTTTATACCTTGTAGTGAATCACCCGCACCCGCCAACATCAGCAGTAAAAAAAAATCAACCATACCTTGAACCGAAATTTCAGACTGCCCAACGCCCACTGTTTCAATGAGAATCACGTCAAATCCGGCAGCTTCGCAAAGTACAATTGACTCCCTGGTGCGTAAGGCAGTTCCGCCTAATGCACCCGCTGAGGGTGACGGGCGAATAAATGCGTTATTGCTCTTCGAGAGGTTTTCCATGCGTGTTTTGTCACCCAGAATACTACCCTTGCTTACCTGGCTTGAGGGGTCAATTGTGAGTACGGCAACTTTCTTTTTTTGCTTAATGAGATAATTTCCAAAGGCTTCTATGAAACTGCTTTTACCAACCCCGGGGGCACCGGTAATACCAATACGTATTGTGTTGTTTCCGGGCTTGATTTTTTGCAACAGTTTTTGAGCTTTATGGCGGTCAGTTTCAAGGTTGCTTTCAATCAATGTGAGGGCTTTGGCTAAAACAACACGGTCACACCCGCTAATTCCTTTCAGGTATTCATTTATGTCCAATCGTTGTTTCACCTTGATTTATTTAGGAATAGGAAACTAAATTTCTAAATTTACTTGATACATCGCGTATTGTTATGAAAAAATTCTGGCTTGACTGTATTGCAGGCACACTGTTCGTTTTTGCTGTATTGCTGGGATTGTACGGTATTACACAACTTCGTGTTTTGAATGCGTTTGATCCGCTGGGCCAGGCATTAAGTGATATGGAATTAACCGATATCGCATTCTCCCAAATCCGGGAAGACCCCCCCATGGACACAAACATTGTGATCGTTAACATTGGCTACCTTTCGCGGGCAGAAATTGCACAGCAAATTATTAACCTGAGCAGACATAAGCCAAAGGTTATTGGCCTTGATATTATTTTCAGTTGTGACTGGCTGCAGGATTCAACGGTTTGTCCGCAGGCTTACGATACGATGAGCAACCTGTTTTTTGCCTATGCCGTGCAGCAGGCAGGCAATGTGGTGATGGCGCACAAACTTCAGCAGTCGAAGAAGCTTATCAGGGAATTTGGCGATACCGATATCTACGATTCCATTGAACACACCTATCCAACACTTATGCCGGGAGCCTACGAGGGATTTGTGAACCTGGAAACCGAAGCTGCGCACCAGGAAGATTTAAAGGCCTGCCGGAGAGTCAACCCGCAAATGATGGTGAATGGACAACGTGAACTGGCGTTTTCAGTCAGGATGGCCATGCTTTATGATTCAGTAAAGACAAACCGTTTTTTAGCCCGCAATAATTTTTTGGAGGTGATTAATTATAAAGGAAATATTGTGGATTGGCATGGGGCTTCAAATTATGCCGGCCGGTATATTGTGCTTGACTGGGATCAGGCACTGGATACAACACAGTTTGTCGGTGAGATGATCAAAGACAAAATTGTAATTATGGGTTTTCTGGGAAGGGATTTAACGGATACTTCCTGGGACGATAAATTTTTCACCCCGCTTAACAAAAAGTATGCAGGTAAAGCCAGGCCCGATATGTATGGCGTTGTTGTCCATGCCAATATCGTTTCCATGATTCTGGAGGAAGATTACATTGATGTACTACAACCCTGGCAGGAAATAGCCATAGCCATCATTGTTTGTTTTCTGAATATAGCCTTGTTTATTGTGATTATGGAAAGAATACCCGACTGGTTTGATGGGATTAGCGTGACCGTGCAGTTGCTGCAAATTGTTTTGTTCTCCTTTGCCATGATTGAGTTTTTGAATTGGTTTAACTTCAAACTCAATGTCACCTTAACATTATTTGTTGTGGCCATTGTTGGCACAAGTTTTGAGTTGTATTACGGAGTTTTCAAAACCCTGTTTGACAAGTTAAAAAGCCGCTGGTTTACCAAGGGAAGGAAAGAAGTATTAAGCCCTGATTAGCGATTTTTTATTTAAATTAGGTCCCAAATCAACAAAAAAACATGAAAATCAATCGTTTAATGATGGTATTGGCTCTGGTATTTCCTGGCATGGTTGCGTTTAGCCAGGCCCAGAGTTATGCGTTTAAGGTTGTTGCAAACAAAGGAAATAATGAGGTTAAGTCGGGCGATTCGTGGCAGCCCGTTAAGACCGGGGCCACACTTAAATCTACCGATGAGGTTAAAGTTGCCGATAATGCCTACATCGGTTTATTTCATGCAAGTGGAAAACCTATGGAGCTTAAGGCAGCGGGCAGTTATAAAGTATCCGCACTGGAGTCGCAGGTAAGTGCCGGGGGTTCAAGTGTGTTGAATAAGTATACCGACTTCATACTCAGCAGTAATTCTGAAGAGAAGAAGAATAAACTTAGCGCCACGGGGGCAGTTCACCGTGGTACTGCTGATGCCATCTCGGTAATGCTCCCTTCCAACCAGTACTCATCGGTATATAATAACGTGGCTGTTATTCGATGGGAAAGTGAGAAAGCAAAAGGTCCTTACATTGTGAATATTGTGAATATGTTTGGTGATAACGTAGCCCGTATTGAAACGGCTGACACGCGAATTGAACTTAACCTGAACGATAGCCGGTTTACTGACCTGAGTGCCCTGCTGATTGAGGTTAGCGCGAAGGCAGATGCTAAACAGGTATCTGATCAGTATTTGATTAAGCGGTTATCACCGGCTGACCAGGAGAAAGTGAAGAAATCGTTAAGCGAAATCGCAACCGATGTTTCTGAGCGTACGGCTTTAAATCAATTTGTACTGGCAGGTTTTTATGAAGAAAAGGGTTTATTGATTGATGCCATTGCTGCATACGAAGAAACCATCCGGTTAGCTCCCGATGTTCCCTTCTATGCGGAAGCTTATAACGATTTTCTGATCCGTCAAGGATTAAAAAAGAAGTAAATCGGTCAGCATTTATTTCCTGGCCCTTGAGTGGATTGTATTGATCTTTCAGAATCGACATGTAATAAACCCTATTGCTATGAAAAATAACAGTTGGACAATCGTATTGGTTTTTATGCTTGTTGTAACAGCAACCTATGGGCAAACGTACGCCTTTAAGGTGCTGGTAAGTAAAGGAAAAACTGAGGTTAAGTCAGGTGAAGCCTGGTCGGCAATTAAAGTAGGGGCAAATTTAAATGCCTCCGATGAAGTTAAAGTTGCTGAAAACTCCTATTTAGGATTAATGCACGCCAGCGGAAAACCGTTGGAAGTTAAAGAAGCCGGTAATTATAACCTGGCCGATCTGGCTGCCCGCTTAAGCAAGGGTTCGACCGTATTAAACAAATACACGGATTTCATTTTAAGCAGCGATGAGGATAAGAAAAATAAACTGGCAGCTACCGGAGCTGTTCATCGTGATGTGAAAATGGCTCTTCCGGTTTTTCTTCCTAAAACCTCCGAACACTTCGGTAACAAGCTGGTCGTGAGTTGGAAAAATCCTGGAGCTGTAACGCAAGCGGATGTTATTGTAATGGATCTTGGTGAGGATGAATTGGCTCGCTATCGGATTGATGGTTCCAGCATAGTAATTGATCTGAATGATCCAAAATTGCAAGGCGTACCCCAGTATATTATTAAGGTAGTTACTAAGGATGGCAATGAATCGGATAAATTTGCCATTAAGCGGTTAAAGGGTAATCGTAAAACCGAGATTGAAACCGCCTGGAAAGAAGTAAATGCATCGTTTGGCGATCTGACGGCCATTGAGAAGTATGTTCAGGCGGGATTTTTTGAAGAGAATATGTTGCTCACCGATGCATTGACTGCTTATAAAGAAGCAGCCGATTTAGCCCCGGAAGTAGACATGTACCGGGAATCCTATGAGCATTTTCTGGTGCGACTTGGTTTTAAAGTAAAGTAACGGCACGACACATGTTAGCAATCGGCCTTCCGGTTTAACCGGGAGGCCGTTTTATTTGTTTCGTTTGGCTGAACGACAGATTATCCTATTTTTGTAAACACCAAATCCTATTGGCATGAGTGTTTTAGTAAATAAGAATTCCAGGGTTATTGTACAGGGCTTTACCGGCTCGGAGGGAACCTTCCATGCCGGTCAGATGATTGAGTACGGAACCAATGTAGTGGGTGGTGTTACCCCGGGTAAAGGAGGTACTGAGCATTTGGGAAGGCCTGTGTTTGATACCGTGAAAGAAGCAGTAGATAAAACTGGTGCAGATGTTTCCATCATTTTTGTTCCTCCGGCATTTGCGGCCGATGCGATTATGGAAGCGGCCGATGCCGGCATTAAAGTAATTATTACCATTACAGAAGGTATTCCGGTAAAGGATATGATGATTGCCAAGAAGTACATCCAGAACAAAGGTGTGCGGTTAGTTGGGCCTAACTGTCCGGGTGTCATCACACCCGGAGAAGCAAAGGTGGGTATTATGCCCGGATTTGTATTTAAGAAAGGAAGGGTAGGTGTGGTTTCGAAATCGGGTACATTAACGTATGAGGCTGCCGATCAGATTGTGAAAGCAGGTTTGGGTGTCTCTACTGCCATTGGCATTGGCGGAGATCCGATAATTGGAACACCCACCAAAGAGGCTGTTGAGTTATTGATGAGTGATCCGGAAACGGATGCCGTAGTGATGATCGGGGAAATCGGGGGGAATTATGAACCCGTTGCCGCAAGGTGGATAAAGGAAAGTGGAATAAAGAAACCTGTTGTTGGTTTTATTGCCGGGCAAACTGCCCCGCCCGGAAGAAGGATGGGACATGCCGGGGCTATTATTGGCGGGGCAGAAGATACGGCTGCAGCCAAAATGAAAATTATGCGCGAATGCGGTATTCATGTGGTTGAATCACCAGCGGATATAGGCGAAACAGTTGCCCGTGTTTTAAAAAAGTAGGTCAGTAATTTAACCGTAACTCCCGCTCCAGGTAATTATTAAATTCCGTTACGTTAGCAAAGGTTGTAATCCGTTCGGCCGCAAGAGCAGCATTATCTTTTTGATAGATCACCTCTGCACAAAAATTTTTAATAATGTACAGATAGGCTTTGCGTCCATCTTTCAGCCGGGTGCCCAGCAAGGTTCCTTGTTCGCGTAGGTAGTCAATTTTCTTTCTTAACGACATTAATCTGAAAATCAATCGGTCAATCATGGTGTTTGCGTTGAGTGGTTATTAATAATTCGCGGCAAAGTAAATAGATTCACCGGAGTTTTGTTTTTTGAAGAGCCTGCAGTGTGCTAAGGTTTTCTTCAGTCATGGATTGATTTTGCAGAATATTTATTGTACGGGTAAATCCTTACACTTCAGTAAAGCAGGCAACTGATAAAATCGCTTTTTTTGGCGGGATTGGCACGCCATTTTGTGCAAGAGGTGCAAAACTCTTGCATGCCCTGAAATAACCTCATAATAGGTCGTTTGCAAGGTTGGCCAGTTCCGACCGCTCTCCCTTTTCAAGGGTAATGTGGGCGTACAGCTCCTGGTCTTTCAAGCGGTCAATCAGGTATGAGAGGCCGTTGCTTTGCGAATCCAGGTAGGGGGTATCAATCTGGTGGATATCACCAGTGAAAATAATCTTCGTGTTTTCGCCAGCACGGGTAATGATGGTTTTTACCTCGTGGGGGGTAAGGTTCTGGGCTTCATCCACAATAAAACAGATGTTGGAGAGGCTTCGCCCGCGGATATAGGCCAATGGGGTTATTACCAGTTTTTCCTGGTTCACCATTTCGGTGATTTTGGCATACTCTTTATCGGACTCGTTGTACTGATTTTGAATAAACTTCAGGTTGTCCCATAAAGGCTCCATGTAGGGATTAAGTTTTGATTTGATATCGCCCGGCAGGTAGCCAATATCTTTGTTGCTGAGGGGCACTATGGGGCGGGCCAGATAAATTTGTTTGAATTCGCGTTTTTGTTCCAAGGCAGCTGCCAGGGCAATTAATGTTTTGCCCGTTCCGGCAATGCCTTGCAGGGAAACCAACCGGATATCGGGCTTAAGTACGGCATGGATGGCAAAGGCCTGCTCTGCATTTCGTGGCTTTATTCCGTAAACGGCTCGTTTCTCAACATGCTCAACCATTCCGTTAAAAGGGTTATAATATGCCAGAACCGATTTTTTTCCGCTTCTTAGAATGTAATAATGGTTTTTCTCTGGTACTATTTTTCCTAACACTTCTTCAGGAGGACAATACCCTTTCTCGTAAATCAGGTTAATAGCATCGGCATTTACATCTTCCAGAATAGTTCGGCCAATGTATAGGGATGAGATATTTTTAACTTTACCGGTAGTATAGTCCTCGGCCTGTAACCCCAGTGCTTTGGCTTTCAGGCGAAGGTTCACATCCTTTGAGACGAGAATTACCTTACGCGATTTCTCTTCTTTTTGCAGCAACAGGGCCGAGTTGAGAATGCGATGGTCGGGCTTATCTTCATTGAATACTTTGCTGGCATCCACGGAGCCGTTTCCACCGGTATCCATTAACACCTTGAAATCGCCCTTTCCCTTGCCATTAATAGGGTTCCAGTGGTGAAGCATCTGGTTTTTGGCCAGTTTATCAATCAGGCGTATAAATTCGCGGGCTTCAAAATTTTTGGTGTCGTTTCCTTTCTTGAAGTTATCCAGTTCCTCCAGTACGGTAATCGGGATGCCTATATCATGTTCATCAAAATTGAGGATGGAATTATGTTCATAAATGATAACCGAAGTATCCAGCACGAAGATCTTCTTCTCCTTTTTTGTTTTGGGCATAAATCAACAAAGAACTTGGTTCAGGAAAGGAACAAAAACCTTTCTAAAATTGATAGCGCACGATATGACTATTTTTTTAATAAATTTATACCCCTGCTTTTACTAAGTTCCTAAGGGAATATCGTTTCGAATTTATCACCACGCTCGGTGGGTGTAATTTTCAATACGTTAGCCAAAACCAGTCGTACCAGTTTACGTGAGGCGTTAAAACGGCTAAGCTGGCTGATTTTTGAAAATTCTTTTACGGTAATGTTTGGGTGGAGGGCAAGGTAAGCGAACAAACGTTTTTCATGTTCACCGTAGGTAAACCATGTACCTCTTTTGGGGTTTCTTTTTTTCAGCACCTGCCGCATCTCATGGCTGGCTTTCATGGTTTTGTCGCCCACGCGTATAAAGGTTTCCATTCGTCCATTTGCTTTCAAAGAGTAGGGTTTTCGTAAGCCCTGACTTACATCATAACGGATAACGAACCGTTGAGGGGCAACCTGTATGATCTCTTCATTAAAATCTATGGCGGGAACGCAATACGTTTTTAGTGTTTTCTTTAAAATAAAGGAATCTTCTTCAGGGAATTTAACTCCCGGTATGGTTCCATCATCTGAAACACCGATGAGTACCGTGCCTCCTGCGGTATTGGCGAACGCAATCATTTCGCGTATTATTTTTTCAGGGAAGGTTGTTTTGCGCTTAAACTCCAGTGTTGGCCCTTCACCCAAAGCAACTAATTTCTTTAAGGTAATTATTGCAGGCAGCCGATAGGTACGTGCTCCCATATTTTATATGTGGATGCCATTTTAATTTGATAAGGTATTGGGAACGCAAAAGCGTGCCTGACAAGGTCTCTCAGGCTTTAAATTTTAAGCTGCTTGTGTTTTTGGTACTTTTTCCTTCATCGTTCCATACACATAATCCCAAAGCGGGGAGGAAACACCAAAAACGATTTCCCCGTTTTTGTAGTGATGTACTCCGTGGTTTACCCACAAGGCTTTAAGGAAATTTTTGGGAGGTTGGTAGGCATGCACCATGTAGTGAACACCCAGATAACAGGCATAGCCAACCAAAAATCCCGGCAGGAAGGCAAACACAAAATCGCCCATAATCAGCCTGAATAGCAGAAGCAGGATTGTACCCAGGGTTACACTTAACAGAGGCGGCATGGCGAGCCGGTCTTTGTCTTTTGGAAATTCATGATGCACCCCATGCATGGTGTATTGAAATTTTTCGCGCCATTTGGTGTAAGTGGCCATGTGGAACACGTGGCGGTGCACCATGTACTCCACCCAGCTGAAGGCAAGCCAGCCAAGAAAAAACAAAAGGGTGGTTAAACCAGCCGAGAGAGCCGTGTGCTGTACACTCCAATAGAGCAAGCCAGCGGCATAAAGGAAAAAAATAATCAACGGAACAGATATATGTGTTCGCGATAATTTTTCAAGAACAGGGTTCTTGAAAAGTTGCCGGGTACCTTTATTTTGAGGTTTTATATCAGCCATATGCAAAAGTAATACGAACAGATTATTCAAAAAGAATCAGGCAATGATTTTTAATCTGGCCCGCTCAATGGCCTTTTTGTATTGATTTTCATACAAAGGCAGAATAGCGGAAATGTCAAACTCAAGGGCACGGTTAAGTGCATTGGCTTTGAATTTCGGCAAGTTGTTTTTGTCCAGTATGAATAACGATTTACGGGTCATTTCTTCCACATCGCCAATTTCGCATAGAAATCCGGTTACACCCTGAACATTCAGTTCGGGTATGCCCCCTGCATTCGAGGAGACCACGGGCACTTCACATGCCATGGCTTCGAGGGCAGCCAGACCAAAACTTTCTTTTTCCGAGGGCATCAGAAATAAATCGGCTACCGAAAGCACTTCTTCAACGGCTTCCAGTTTTCCTAAAAACCGCACATCATCGCATATTCCTAATTCTTTGCACTGTGCCTCGGCCTGAAGGCGTTCAGGACCATCCCCAATCATAAGCAGTTTGGCGGGTATCTCTTTGTGGATATTATAAAATACGGAGATCACATCGCCAATCCGTTTTACTTTTCTGAAGTTGGAAGTGTGTACAATCAGTACTTCGCCATTCGGACAGATGGCTTTTTTGAAGTGATCCTTTTTCTGTTTTTTGAATTTCGCCAAATCAATAAAGTTTGGGATCACTTCGATTTCCCGGGTTATCTTAAAATGGTCGAGGGTCTCCCGCTTCAAATCGTGGGATACGGCTGTTACCCCATCGGATTGATTAATGCTAAAGGTAACTACCGGTTCGTATGAGGGATCTTTGCCCACCAGGGTAATATCGGTGCCGTGCAGCGTAGTTACTACGGGCATCACCATTCCTTCTGTCCTTAAAATCTGTTTAGCCATGTAGGCAGCCGAAGCGTGCGGAATGGCATAATGGACATGCAGCAGATCAAGTTTTTCGTTTTGGGCCACATTTACCATTTTACTGGCCAGGGCCAGCTCATAAGGCGGGTATTCAAACAGCGGATAGGTACGGAAATCCACCTCGTGGTAGAAAAGATTTTCATTCAGGAAGTCCAGCCGGCTGGGTTGGGAGTAGGTTATAAAGTGCACTTTATGTCCTTTCTGTGCCAAGGACTTGCCCAATTCGGTGGCCACCACACCGCTTCCTCCAAACGTAGGGTAACAAACAATGCCGATTTTAATCTGATTCATGGAAGTGGGTTTACTTGCAATACTCAAAAATAGACTGGTAGATCACATCCTGTATGCGAGAACGGATATTGGCACTAATTAGTTTATTGCTTCGGTCGGGATAAACCCGATTGGAAAGAAAAACATACACCAGGTCAAACTCCGGGTCAATCCAAAGGCAGGTTCCCGTGAACCCGGTATGGCCATAGGTTTTTTGCGAAGCCCACCATGACACGGGGCTGGCAAAATCGTTTTGCAGGGGCTTGTCCCAGCCAAGGCCTCTGCGGCTGGTTTCAAATTGTTTGCTGGTGAACAGGGCAACGGTTTCGGGTTTAAAGTACCGAAGGTTGCCATACCGGCCATTTTGCAACAACATTTGGCCAAGTTTGGCAAGGTCCAGCGCATTGCCAAACAAGCCTGCGTGCCCTGAATTCCCACCTAACATTGCCGCCCGCTCATCGTGTACGGTTCCGGTTATCATGGACTTACGGAATATTTTATCGTACTCGGTGGGGGCAATTTCTGCAGGGCTAAACCGTTCCAGCGGTGAATAGCCCAGCGAGTAAGCACCTAAAGGTTCATATAGGTTTTGCTTCAGAAAATCATCCAGCGGCTGGTTGAGCATTTTTTCGGCAAGTCGGTATAGGATGATGAAACTTAAATCGCTATAACGGAAAGGATAGGGGGTCCGGTCGGCCTTGGGTATTAATCGTGATTTCAAGGTCCAGTTCCATATGGAGTCTTTAATATGTTCTGCAGCGTACAGGTTAGTGGTAACCTGCAGCGGATATCTGTCGCTTTTAGTCCGGCTGTAATAGTGTGGCAGCAGGGTAGTATCCTTCATGGTTAGCGGGTACCATGGTTCAAAGGGTACAAGGCCGGCCTGATGGGTAAGGATGTCTTTAATAATCAGGTCTTTCTTATTGGTGGTTTGCATTTCGGGCAAATACACCGATGCCTTTTTGTAAATATCAATCATGCCCTTTTCATGCAGAAACATGATGGCCTGTAACGTGGCCGATACCTTCGTTAAAGAGGCCAGGTCATAAATGGTTTGGTCGGTTACTGCGGTTTGATTTTCATAGGTAAACCAGCCGTATGATTGCTGAAATACTACGCTGCCCTTTCGAACTACAACAACCTGGCAGCCCGGAGTAGCCTTTGTTTCAATTGCCTCGCGTGCGATAGTGCTTATCTTCTCCAGCACGGCACTGCTCATACCTGCTTCTTCAGGTTGAGAAAACTGAAGTACATTTACCGGATCCAGTTCAACCCCTGATCCGGCAGGCACGGTTGGGTTAATAGTTACGGGTATAAATCCGGCAACTGGTTTGGCGCCAAAGATTGCCTGAGGTATAAGTTTGCGTAATACCTCTTCATCTGAATAAACCTGAAAGATGGCTGGAGCCTTCTCAAAAAGATTGATTTTGGAAGGAGAGGTAAAATTGCATACGATCAGCTGCGTGTAATCATTCAGTTTATTAAGGATTGCTGCGTACTCGTTTTCGATTTGTGTAGCGTAAGGAAATACACCTGCAATTACTACTGAAAATTTTTTTAGAGATTCGAATAATCCAACCGTGTCTTCCGGTTGCTGGATTGCAAAATTTTTTACCGAAGCGTATTTACCAAGAAACCGGGTAAAGGTTTGATTACTTTGTTCTCCAATGGAGAGGGTTGCAATGGTGAGCTGATCGATGTGCTTCAGGGGAAGAAGATCGTCTTCATTTTTTAAAAGTGCAACGGAGTTGATGGCCAGTTCCTGAAGCAAAACCTTTGTTTCTGGGGGATTTAATTTACGGATCAGATTTTCATGGCTTTCCGGGCTTGTAAGTGAATGTTGAAAATCAAATTTCACCCCCAGCACCTTTTTTACACCGGCATTTAATTGTGCCATAAGCGCTGGCGACTTTTTTAATGCCTTGCGTACTTTTCGAATAGCAGCCGGTATGTTTTCCGGAAACAACAAAACATCATTGCCTGCCTGCAGGGCATAAATTTCGGAATCGCCAGCACGGTATTTTTTCAGAACTTGTTTTACATCGGGTATGTAACTGAATACTAAGCCCTGGAAGTTTGTTTTCTTTTTGAGGTACTCTGCGGTATAAAGCATGGGCAGTGCCTGGGAAACAATCTTGCCTTTAGGTGTAAAGAGTTTTCTTCGATCGGGAAAAATCGGGTTGTGTTGGTAGGCGGCCAGAATGGCCGGGCACTGGTTTTCTATTAAGCGTTCAAGTACAAACAACTCTTCACCATTGGATGGACCCGTTGTGATTACAGGAACACCTTTATCAAACCGATCAACCATCAAGCCGTAGCTTGGGTAATGCTTTATAACCGGCATAACACCTCCATCCATCATGCCTTTCATATAGGCCGTAGCTTTGGCGCTTACATTAAACTTGTCCTCACCAAATGTATGGTACACCAGGTCATCGTTTCGGAATACTGTGCTGATATCGGCTGTAGGAGCAAAGTTCATATTCACTCCAAGAAGGCATAATTGCCGTGCAATTTCCTTTCCAAATCTGTAAATGAGCGAATCGTTTCGAATGCCGCCCAGCATAAGGGTATATGGAAAAACCAGTGTGCTGTCCAGTACATTGCCGGGACCTTCTTCGGCATTCATGCCGAGCAATAATGGAACTTTTGATTGTTGACGAAACGATTGGGAGAGTTGTGCAATCCCCATCGGGCCTCCCCGGGTAAATACCACACCTCCGATTCCGTACTGTTCAATGAGTTTTGCTGTATGTTCAGCTGCTTGCTCATAATTTGTTCCGTCTACAGGGATAACGAAAAGCTGTGCGATTTTTTCGGTTACCGATAGGGTTTGGAATACACTGTCAACCCATTGTGTTCGGCCCGGTTGTGCCCCAAGGGGGGCCGTCCATACAAAAATCACCAACAAAACAATCCAAACTTTTTTGCCAGACAGGCCGTTTACATTTTTGTAATTCAACGCTAATAAGTTCATTTTTGTAGCGCCCAAGTTATACAAATCAGCCCAGTTTTTTGATTCATGAAAATCCCCTCACTCTTTATAAAAACCCCAAAACACCGCAGGTTCAGCTACACGCCACGGCATTACAACCCAATGGAGGAGGAACGCAGAGAACGTGAAGAACGTATTCGTGCGGAGTTGGGACTGAAGGTGAGTAAGAATGAATCTGCACCAACCGATGACCTCGGCTATCGCCAACGCATTGCCGGGTCATTTCGCGGAGCCAAGAAAACGGCTGCTCCGCAGGCCGATCCTTCTGCGAGCATGCTCCGCCTTATTGTGCTTACTTTCCTTGCAGTTTGGCTTATTGCGTACCTGCAGTATGGTTCAGCTTCGTTTTATGCCCTGTTACTGATCATTCCTTTCTATCTCTATCTAAAATTCCGGAAACGGTAGCCACGCGTTCATGGCAGATGTTATACAGTTATTGCCCGATTCCATCGCTAACCAGATTGCTGCCGGTGAGGTGGTACAGCGGCCGGCTTCTGCTGTAAAAGAGCTTTTGGAAAATTCGATTGATGCCGGTTGTACTTCGGTTAAACTGATTGTAAAAGATGCAGGCAAAACCTTAATCCAGGTTATTGACGATGGCAGCGGCATGAGCGAAACCGATGCCCGAATGAGCCTGGAGCGTCATGCCACTTCCAAGATCAGAAAAGCGGAAGATCTGTTCTCCATCCGCACCATGGGCTTCAGGGGCGAAGCACTGGCATCTATTGCAGCGGTTTCGCAGTTTGAAATGCGCACCCGCACGGCCGACAGGGATTTAGGAACCCTGCTGGTGGTGGAAGCCTCAGAAGTAAAAATGCAGGAACCGGTTGCCTGCGATAAAGGCACAAACATCAGTGTAAAGAATTTATTTTTTAATATTCCTGCAAGACGAAATTTTTTAAAATCAAACCCCGTTGAGCTAAAGCATGTTGTAGATGAATTTCAACGCCTTGCGTTAGCTCACCCTTCGGTTTCGTTTTCCATGATTCAGGGCGATGAGTTGGTGTATGATCTGCCAGCCGGAAAAATCAGTCAACGCATTGTGAATTTATTTGGCCGTTCGTACCAGGAGCAGCTTGCAGCGTGCCGTGAAGAAACCGAATTTGTTAAAGTTACCGGATACATTGGCAAGCCGGAGTTTGCACGCAAAACACGGGGCGAGCAGTTTTTATTTGTAAACAACCGGTTTATCCGCAGCAATTACCTGAACCATGCGGTGATGAACGCGTTTGCGGGACTTCTTCCTGAAAATTCATTTCCGTTTTACGTGTTGTTTATTGAAATCGATCCTAAGCACATTGATGTGAATGTGCACCCCACTAAAACGGAGATCAAGTTTGATGATGAACGGGCCGTTTACGCGGTAATTCGTTCAGCCGTAAGGCAGGCGTTGGGAACACACAGCCTTGCCCCCGCCATTGATTTTACAGAAGATGTGAACATCGTTGCCAAAATGAGTAAAAGCAGCCAGTCGCATGATGTATATTTTGAAGAACGGTTTCAATCGGGCACATTACGCTCTTCGGATGAATGGCAAAAACTGTTTGAAACTGATCTTCCCGAAAGTCGGTTGTTCAGCTCACCAGCAACCACGGAGTTATTTTCCGATGAGGTTACGGATGACACGCGGGAAATACCCGAAATTTTGTTTCAGTTTCAAAACCGGTATATCGTGCAGTGCGTAGACCGTGGGCTTCGGTTTATTGATCAGCAGGCTGCTCATGAACGTATTCTCTTTGAGCGATTCATGAACCGTTTGCATGCTAAAGCGGGCGAAAGCCAACAGAGTTTGTTTCCGCAGGCGGTTACGTTTTTACCGGCCGATTATGCACTGCTCACCGAAATAACACCCGAAATTCATGCACTCGGTTTTCGATTTGATTCATTTGGTAAATATACCGTACAGATACTGGGTATCCCCGCAGGCCTGACCACAGGACGGGAGAAAGAATTATTCGAAGGCCTGATTGAGCAATTCAAGCATAACCAGTCTGAACTGGCCTTGCCGATTAAAGAAAATCTTGCACGGGCAATTGCCAAACGGGCATCGGTTAAACCCGGTGAAAAGCTTGATGTTGCGCTTATGAAATCCATTGCAGACCAGTTATTTTCCTGTAAGGCACCTGCTTACGCTCCCGATGGCCGGCTAACATTTTTTATCCTTGATTTGGCCCGAATTGAAACGTACTTTAACCGATCTTAACGCATAACACCAATTCATGTTTAATCTCACGCCTACCGTAAAGAACCTGCTCATTATTAATGTTATTGTATTCATCCTCCAAATGATTATGCCGCAGGTAACAGCTTACCTGTCGTTATATAACATTCGCAGCGCCTACTTTCAACCTTACCAGTTGTTTACTTACATGTTTGCGCATGGCGGTTTTATGCACATCTTTTTTAATATGCTGATGCTCGCTTTTACCGGACCCATTCTGGAAACCTTCTGGGGCTCAAAGCGGTTTTTACTGTTTTACCTGATAACCGGAATTGGCGCGGCTATTTTTAGTGTGGGGATTGACCTGATATTTGGTGGAGGTGCCGGGGCAATGCTGGGTGCTTCCGGTGCCATTTACGGAGTACTTATGGGCTTCGGCATGTTGTTTCCGAATATGGAGGTAATGTTGCTCATTCCACCCATCCCCGTAAAAGCCAAATACCTGGTGTTCATTATGGGTGGATTGACCTTTTTAATGGACAGAAGTGGCAGTGTGGCCCATTTTGCCCACCTGGGAGGTATTGTGGTGGCCTATATTTTGATTAAATTCTGGCGCAGTCAGGGTGGTTCGTATTACTAAATGGCCCATGCTGGAAGAATTTAAAAACGCATTTCACAGGCATAACAATGCCCACGTTCAGTTGATCATTATCAACGTAACTGTTTTTTTATTCCTGGTGAGCATTGACCTGGTTACCTGGATTACAAGCACGGAGGGTTTCTTTCAACTGGTTTACCGGCAGTTCAGCATTCCCTCAGGGTACAGTGAATTTTTCTCCCGGCCCTGGACGCTGATAACCTATATGTTTTCACACAGCGTTTGGGATATTTTCCACATCCTGTTCAACATGCTGGTGCTGTATTGGTTCGGCCGGGTGTTTGTAGAGTATTTGGGCAGCGATAAACTTATTGCACTTTATGTTTTAGGTGGCTTAACCGGAGGCATCAGTTATCTGTTACTCTATAATTTGAACTCTGAGTTTTTCGGCAGGGCCGAAATGGTGGGCGCCTCAGGTGCTATTTATGCAATTGTTGTGGGTACAGCCGTACTGTTGCCTAACTACACATTTTATCTTCTGTTCTTCGGGCCGGTGCGCATTAAGTATATCGCTCTCTTCTATGTTGTACTTTCTGTTTTGTATGTGCGGCAGGGTGTTAATCTGGGTGGAAACATCGCTCACCTAGGGGGCGCGTTTATGGGCTTTGTTTATATGAAACAGTTGCAGGCAGGTGTAAACTGGGGTGGATGGATAACGGCAACTCTGGAGTGGTTTATGAGTTTGTTTAAAAGCAAGCCAAAAGTAAAGGTTACGTACCGAAGTGAAGAAGCCCGGCCATCCAAAAAAATGGCTACGGGTAAAGTACCCCAGGAAGAAATTGATGCCATTCTTGATAAAATCTCCGACAGGGGTTACGAAAGTCTGACGAAGGAAGAGAAAGAAAAATTGTTTAATGCCAGTAAGAAGTAAGGCTACTGTTGTTTAGTGGGCAATTAACGTAGCAATACCAAAGGCAGCTGCCGCTGCAACAGCACCAACCAAGGTTACCCGCAATGCTCCCTTAAATAGGGGTTGCCCTGTAAGTTTGCTCTTTACGAACCCAAAGATCATCAAACAGAATAAAGTTATGATGGTGGAATAAAGGAGTCCGTCTGTTGTGGAATCGGTAAAAAAATAGGCCGTCAGGGGTATCAAGCCGCCAATTACGTAGGAGATGCCGATGATAAATGCACTTTGATGAGCCCGGTTTTTGTCAGGCTTGTCTAAGCCTAATTCAAAACGCATCATAAAGTCTACCCACTTCTTTTTGTCTTTGGCTATAGCGTGGGCAACCTTTTCCTGCAGATCGTCATCCAGGCCGTATTCGGCAAAAATCTCTTTGGTTTCCTGAATTTCAACATGGTGCAGCTTTTCAATTTCATCATACTCTCTCCGTTCTTCTGAATCGTAATGCTCTATTTCTGTGCGACCCGCCAGGTAGCCTCCCAGGCCCATGGCAATAGAGCCAGCGGCTATTTCGGCAAGCCCGGCTGTAATCACAATGGCGTTGGAATCAACTGCACCGCTAAGCCCGGCAGCCAGGGCAAACGGAACGGTGAGTCCATCGCTCATGCCGATAACAAAGTCGCGTACTTTTTCAGAAGACTGAAAATGTTCTTCCTGGTTCATGCCTAAAGGTAAAACGAAAGTATTTACCGTGTGGATTGGTAAAAGAAATTTTTAATAGACGCAATAATCTGGTGGCTATCGGTTGAATAAGCCAGGTTTCCGCTCCAGCTATTGAACTTAACGAGGAGTTCAAAAAACTCCGGCTCTGAAAGATTAAATTCCTCCATCAACTGTTCACGTAATTCCGGATCATTAACAACCTGCGTATAAACAAAGGTGCGGTTATGTTCATCCACTATCTGTTTTAATTTCCGTTTTTCACGCTGCCACTTCGAAAAGTAGTCGAATGGATTTGCCAGTGCAGATGCCTCTAATGGTTTAGGCAAAGCACGATAGGTACGGGTGATTTCGGTGATCCGGGAAGCCATAACGGTAATTTCGTTGAGCATATTTACTTTCTCTGATAGGCGGATAAGGATACCCGATTCTTCAAACAATAAGGAGAACTCCACCGGATTATAGCCGATCATGGAGATAACCAGCGTATCGGCCGGTTGCGCAAAAATGGAAAACACACCTTTGTCGGTTGTGCGGGTTCCGGTAGCTTTATTTTTCACCTGAATGTGCACCCCCTGAAGCGCGGCAAGGGTTAGTGAGTCAACCACAATTCCTCGGTAAACAGACTGACTCATGCCTTGGGTTACGGAAATTATCAGAACCAGCATTATAATGGAAGTGCGCGCCAAATTTGTATAATGGATTAGTAGATTGGATGAATTTAGCCGGGATTAAGTTTTATTGGCCAGTTGCCCGCAGGCAGCATCAATATCTTTGCCCCGGCTTTTCCGTATACGGGCCACAATGCCGTGTTTTTCCAACGTGGATTGGTATAAATGCACGGCTTCAGGTGATGCCTGCTGAAAATCCCCATCATCAATAGGGTTGTATTCAATCAGATTGACTTTGCAGGGAATATGCTGGCAGAATTTTATGAGTGCCTGCACATGTTCTGGTGTGTCGTTTATATTTTTCCAGACAACATATTCGTAGGTTACCCTTCGCTTCGTTTTAGTGTACCAGTGTTTCAGCGCTTCGGCTAATTCTTCAAGAGAATTGGTTTCGTTTACCGGCATAATAGCCGAACGGGTTTTGTTTATGGCATCGTGAAGCGAAACGGCCAGGTTAAATTTCACGTTATCATCAGCTAATTTTTTTATCATCTTGGCTATACCAACGGTTGAAAGTGTAATACGTTTGGAAGCCATGTTTAGGCCTTCGGGGGAAGTTATTTTGTCAATAGCTGCAATAACATGGTTGTAATTCAGCAGCGGTTCGCCCATGCCCATAAACACAATGTTGGTGAGCGGGCGGTTAAAAAATAACTCCGCCTGCTGGCGGATGGCTACCACCTGGTCGTAAATCTCATCAGCCGAAAGATTGCGCATTCGTTTCAAACGGGCGGTAGCACAGAATTTACAATCAAGACTGCATCCCACCTGCGATGACACGCACGCGGTAATTCGGTCTTTGGTAGGGATGAGCACCGACTCCACCACCAGGCCATCGTGCAGCGTAACCGCATTTTTTATGGTGCCGTCTTCGCTGCGCTGCATGGTATCAACCCGGATGTGGTTGATTACATAATGCTGCTTTAGTTTTTCGCGCAGTTCCAGCGATACGTTTGTCATCTGGTCAAAATCTTTAGCCGATTTTTTCCATAACCATTCATAAACCTGCTGTGCGCGGAACGGCTTCTCTCCGTGTTGAACGAAAAAGTGCTTCAGTTCATCAAGCGAAAGCTTGCGGATGTCTTTTTTCTCAGTAAGGGCAATCATGGCTGCTTAACACGTACTAACTCGATATGTTCGCAGGAGCGGCTTTTGTTTACCAGTACCAGGTTGTTTTCAGTCAGTATCTCAATAAGGTAAGTATCAGTTATCAGTTTGGATTTTTTATCCTGCAAATAAAGGGTGTCATCTGCCACTTTGTAAAGAAACTTATCCCTTACTGCGGATTTTTTTCTCCCAGCCGATTTCCAGTTTTGCTCCCCTGAATTGTCCGAATTGAACTGTAGTACTTTGGGGGTTTGGCCCGAAAGGGCAGCCATCTCGTTTATCAGTTCTTCCTCCGCTTCGCTTGAAGATCCCAGTTCATTCTTCAGACAGGTACTCTCCTTGGTCACCTGCCAGATACCAACAATAGTCTGGCTGTTTCCGCTTAAAGCGGCTAAAAGCAATATGATGAAACCGGACAAACGCATGGGCCATCTTTTTGCAAAGGTAGTCAAATAGGAGCCATCGGAGGGCAAAATTCAAATACCAAGACTCCGTATCAAGACCAAAAAAACCGTATTTTTCGCGCTTATTTTTAAGATTCTTATGGAGAACGCCATTATCATTACCGGGGGCTACCTCGATACCATTAACGCAAAAACCGCGCATGGCTTACTACGCGGAACTGAGCGGTTCAATATCATCGGAGTAATTGACCATAAACTTGCCGGAAAAGATGCCGGTGAGGTGCTGGATGGTAAGAATCGGAACATCCCGGTATACGCTACTATTAGTGAATTTGTAAAAACAGCAACCGACAGGGCCCGGTATTGCATTATTGGGGTGGCCACCAAAGGCGGGGTTATTCCTGAGTCGCTTCAGGCGATGCTTAAAGAGGCATTGGAAAATAACCTGAGCATTGTAAACGGACTTCATGATTATGTATCGGATCATGATGAACTGGTTGCCCTGGCAAAAAGTAAGGGCCTTGAGTTAATTGATGTGCGAAAGCCCAAAAAATTCAAAGACCTTCACTTCTGGAACGGAAAAATCAAAGATGTAAAGTGCGCAAAGGTAGCGGTGTTGGGAACCGATTGCGCGCTGGGCAAGCGTACCACTACGCGGTTTTTAATGCAGGCCATGCGCAGGGCAGGCTATAAGGCCGAAATGATCTACACTGGCCAGACGGGTTGGATGCAGGGGGCGAAATATGGGTTTATTTTCGACTCAACATTAAATGATTTTATCTCCGGTGAAATGGAACACGCCATCTGGGAATGCTATCAGAACGAAAAGCCGGATATTATTTTTATTGAGGGGCAATCTTCCTTGCGTAACCCCAGCGGACCGGCCGGAGCCGAGTGGATTGTTTCGGCCGATGCCGATGCGGTAGTGCTTCAGCACAATCCATCGCGCAAACAATACAAGGATATGGAATATTATCCTGCTTATATTCCGGCAGTGAAAGATGAAATTGACCTGATAAAAATTTACGGTGCGCCCACGGTAGCCATTACGGTAAACACTATGAAAATGACGGAGCAGGATGCAAAACAATGGGCTAAACAAACTGAAGCAGAACTGAATATACCTGTAGTGTTGCCATTGGAAGAAGGCGTTGAACGGCTCATACCAGTGTTTGAAAGGATGATTAAGAAATAAAAACGATGAAGATAAAAGACATTATAATCTGGAGTGCCGACCTGGGCAATACCAAACCCTACACCATTGCATTTAAAACCGTTGATGAAGTGCGCAATGCGTTTGTGGAAATTGTTCTGGCCAACGGCATTACAGGCATTGGTTCGGGAAATCCCAGCGAATATGTGGTGGGCGAAAATCTGAACCAAACGCTGGAGGCTTTACAGGAAAAGAATGTTGAATTTCTGATGGGAAGGGATATCCGTGAGATTGGCCAATTAACCTTTGAAGTGTTTACAAAATTTCCGAAACATCCTGCCGCCCGTGCAGCTTTGGATATTGCCTTATACGATGCATTTACAAAATTTCTGGGCATACCCCTGGTAAAATACCTCGGTCAGAAAGTTCAATCCATGCCCACCTCGAACACCATCGGGATTAAAAATGTTGAGGAAACGCTAAAGGAAGCCGAAGACTATAAACAGAAAGGCTTTAGAATTCTGAAAGTAAAACTGGGAAAAGATTTGAATGAAGATATTGAACGGTTGGTAAAACTAAGAGAGCGATTCGGCAACCATTTCACCATTCGCATTGATGCCAACCAGGGTTATTCACCAGAGCAAACCATTGCGTTTTATAACAAAACCAAACACCTGGATATCGAGCTGATTGAACAGCCCTTGCCGGCCAAAGCCGTTGCCGAGATGAAGCAGTTGCCCGATGAAATCAGACAGAAAATTGCAGCCGATGAATCATTAATTTCTGCAAAAGATGCAATCGAATTGATTAAACCACCCCGTGCAGCAGGCATTTTTAATATTAAGCTGATGAAATGCGGAGGAATTAGTCAGGCACTGAAGATTGCCGACATTGCCCAGCATGAAGGCATTGACCTGTTCTGGGGTTGTAATGACGAAAGCTCTGTAAGCATTACAGCCGCTTTACATGCAGCATTTGCCTGTGCCAACACAAAATACATTGACCTGGACGGCAGTCTGGACCTGGCTAAAGATGAAGTTACCGGTGGCTTTATATTGAAAGATGGCGTTATGTATTGCCCGGACAGGCCGGGCCTTGGATTGGACCGGATAGCCTGATTGACGAACAGGGTACTTCAATACCTCAACTTAACGTGAAAGCAATTCGCTTTTTGATTGTTTTTTGTTTCCTGCTTTTGACGGGCAAATCGGTTAGCGGCCAGGATCTTGGCAGTTGGAACATTCTTAACCTGAAGCGCAGCCTGAATGAAAAGTGGATGATAACGGCTGAAGGACAACTGCGCTCGTTGAAATTTTACCGGAACTTCCATTACTACGAAGTAACCGGCACAGCCAGCTATCAGCCCAGTCCTTACTTTCGATGGACTTTGGGTGGGGGAAGTTACCAGACTTATGGCGAAGGTGGTGATTTTGTGCGCCCTAAAAACCAGGAAGAATGGCGCCTTTGGCCTCAGGTAACTTTACTGCAGCCGCTACACAGTATAAACCTTGAACACCGGTACCGGCTGGAAATGCGGTTTACCGATAAAGGCTACCGTAACCGGTACAGGTACCGCTTCGGAATGTCCGTCCCGTTGGGGCATGCCCCAAAAAACTTCAGACTGTTACAACTTACCGGAAGCAGCGAGATCTTTTTTACCGATAAGGAACCCTATTTCGAACGGATACGGGTGATTGCCGGGGTAAACTACCGGTTTTCGGATGCTGCTTCAGTAGTTACCGGATATCTATACCAGTTTGATTACAAACTAACGGATGAAATCGGTCGTGATTTTTTGCTTCTGGGGATTTACTATGAGTTTAATCATAAGCGTACGGGTACTTTACCCGACCATGTTGATCACTAAGCAAAATGCCTCGTCCCGGGCGGGAGCGAGGCATTTGCAATGGCCCCTCAAACCAAACCCTCATCCCCGGTTGCTACCGGGGCTTCTCCGCGAGGGGCCTCCGGTTTTGCCTTCTGTTGGCTAAGTAAGCAAAACCGGAACGGAGATTAACCAATCCTTAAACCTATTCAATTAACAACTTCTGCGTCTGCAAGGTTCTCAAAAACGAACTCTACTTCATTTTTTATATCCACCAGAATTACCGAATCCTTCTGAACTTTACCAGCCAGGATTTGTTTAGAGAGTTCATTTAAAATCTCCCTTTGCAGCACGCGCTTCAGCGGCCGGGCCCCGAATTGCGGATCATAACCCAGTTTGGCTAACCGGTTTCGGGCCGCATCCGATACCTCCAGCCGGACTCCGCTTTCCTCGAGCCGTTTGCATACCAGGTTAATCTGGATGTCAACGATTTTGCGGATATCCTTCCGGCTAAGCGGCCTGAACATGATAATCTCGTCAATGCGGTTTACAAATTCGGGCCGAACCGACTTTTTCAATAACGCCACCACTTCGTCTTTTGTTGTTTCCAGTATTTCGAAATAATTCTGGTCGGTAATTTTTTCGAAATTTTCCTGGATAATGTGCGACCCAATGTTGGTGGTCATTATAATGATGGTGTTTTTAAAGTTGGCTACACGACCTTTGTTATCGGTTAGCCTGCCATCATCCAGCACCTGCAACAGGATGTTGAATACATCGGGGTGTGCTTTCTCAATTTCATCCAGCAAAATAACGGAATACGGTTTTCTGCGGATGGCTTCTGTAAGTTGCCCGCCTTCATCATAACCCACGTAACCGGGGGGTGCGCCAATGAGCCTGCTTACGCTATGGCGCTCCTGGTACTCGCTCATATCAATTCGCACCATAGCGTGCTCGTCATTAAACAGGTATTCGGCCAAAGCTTTTGAAAGCTCCGTTTTACCTACACCGGTTGTTCCCATGAAAATGAATGAGCCGATGGGGCGTTTCGGATCCTGCAGCCCGGCACGGCTTCTACGTACGGCATCGCTCAGGGCGCGGATGGCTTCTTCCTGGCCGGCAACCCGTTTGCTTAGTTCTTCTTCAAGATGCAGTAATTTTTCGCGTTCACTCTGCAGCATTTTAGATACAGGAATGCCAGTCCACCGGGCTACTACCTCGGCAATATCTTCGCTGTCCACCTCTTCCTTCAGAAGTGACTTTTCACCCTGCATTTCTTTCATTTTCAGTTGCAGGTTGTTCAGCTTTTTCTCGGCCTCGGTAATTTTTCCATAGCGGATTTCAGCAACCTTACCGTAATCACCGGCCTTTTCGGCCTGTTCGGCTTCAAACTTAAGCCGGTCAATGGTTTCTTTTATTTGCTGTATGCCATGTACCACTTCCTTTTCGCTTTCCCATTTGGCTTTAAGTGAATTGCGCTCGGCCGACAGTTCAGCAATTTCTTTTGAAAGGAGCGCTTCTTTCTCTTTGTCTTTTTCTCTGCGTATGGCTTCGCGCTCGATTTCGAGTTGCATGATTTTACGGTTCAGTTCATCGAGTTCTTCGGGAAGCGAATCCATTTCAAGGCGAAGTTTGGAGGCAGCCTCATCCATCAGGTCAATGGCCTTATCGGGCAAAAAGCGATCGCTGATATAGCGACTGGAAAGTTCAACGGCCGAAATCACGGCATCGTCTTTAATCCGCACGCCATGGTGGAGTTCGTACTTATCTTTAATTCCGCGAAGAATGGAGATGGAATCCTCCACGGAGGGTTCATCTACCATAACGGCCTGGAATCTGCGCTCCAGGGCTTTATCTTTCTCAATGTATTTCTGATACTCTTTAAGGGTGGTAGCGCCTATAGCATGCAACTCGCCTCTGGCCAATGCAGGCTTAAGAAGATTGGCAGCATCCATGGCACCTTCGCCTCCGCCTCCGGCACCAATAAGCGTATGAATTTCATCGATGAATAAAATGATCTGGCCGTTTGAATCGGTTACTTCTTTAATGACAGCCTTCAGGCGCTCTTCAAATTCGCCTTTGTATTTTGCACCGGCCACCAGTAAGCCCATATCCAGCGACACTATGATTTTATCCTTCAGGTTTTCGGGAACATCGCCATTTACGATGCGCTGGGCCATGCCTTCCACAATGGCGGTTTTACCTACACCGGGCTCGCCCAGCAGGATGGGGTTGTTTTTTGTTCTGCGTGAAAGAATTTGCAGCACCCTGCGGATTTCTTCATCACGGCCGATTACCGGGTCAATCTTTCCTTGTTTAGCCAGTTCGTTCAGGTTTTTGGAGTAGCGTTCCAGCGATTTGTATTTCGCTTCGGCATTCTGGTCGGTAACTTTTGTGCCGCCCCGCAGTTCTTTAATGGCTTTTATAAGCGTGGCCCGTTCAAAACCGGCATCGCGTAAAAGCGTTGAGACTTTGTCTTTTGCCGAAAGCATAGCCAGCAAGAGGTGTTCAACTGCGATGTACTCATCTTTGAATTCGCGCAGTTCTTTTTCGGCTTGTTGCAGCAGGGCATTGGTTGCCGTGGATAAATACGGCTGTTGTCCGGATACCCGCGGATAGGAATTAAGCAGTTCTTCCAACCTGGTATCCAGGAGGTTTCGGTTTATAGCCAGTTTTTTAAACAGGTATCCTGCAACGTTTTCATCGGTTTCGAGAACAGCCTTCAGCAAATGCCCTGGTTCAATGGCTTGCTGTTGCATACCCATGGCAATCTCAGCCGACTTCTGCAGCGCTTCTTGCGATTTAACAGTGAATTTTTCGAAGTTCATGGCTTTATTTATCTCAGGGGGAATTCATCAAAACATAATCCACAGGCCATTTCAGAATTTTTGTCATTTAATTGATAGATTTAGAAACCTATTTACAGCCATTTTGACCTGAATTATGCCAAAGAAAGGGAAGCAAAGAAGTAATCAATTTCCAGAAGCCACTTTAATAGAAATATCGTGGGAGGTTTGTAATCAGGTAGGTGGCATCTACACGGTTATCCGGTCAAAAGTTCCTGCTGTTATGGCCAATAAATCGGGGCCGTATTGCATGGTTGGGCCATACCTTTCGCAACAGATCATGGCTGAGATTGAACTGTTGGACGATGCCAGCGATGCGTTTGGGTTGGCTGTTCAGCATTTGAGAGACCAGGGTATTGAAGCCTATTATGCCGAATGGCTTATTACCGGCAGGCCCAGGGTGGTGCTGCTTAACCCGAAAAGTGTTGAGCAGGAACAGCTGCGAACCATTAAATATCTTTTATGGAAAGACTACGGCATTGGTACACCGGAAGATCATGCGCTGATTAACCAGGTTGTTGCTTTTGCCCACCTCACCAGCTTGTTTCTTGAAACCTATTCTAAATTTGCTGATAAGGATCAACCGGTGATTGCCCATTTTCACGAATGGATGGCCGGCTTGCCAATCCTTAACATCAAAAAGAAAAACCTGCCAATTAAAACGGTATTTACAACCCATGCTACCCAGTTGGGCCGGCACCTTGCCATAAACTCTCCACAGTTTTATTCGCACCTTCCATTCTTTGATTGGGAAGCAGAGGCGAAAAAATTCTGGATAGAACCGGAGACCAGAATAGAGTTTGCCTGTGCCAATACGGCTGATATACTTACCACGGTAAGCGAAGTAACGTCCCGTGAGTGTAAGTATCTGCTTAAGCGAAAACCGGAAGTAATTCTGCCTAATGGATTGAACATTGAGCGGTTTGTTGCCTTGCATGAGTTTCAAAACCTGCATGCCACTTATAAAGAAGAGATCCACCAGTTTGTGATGGGCCACTTCTTTCAATCGTACTCGTTTGACCTGGATAAAACCATATACCTGTTTACTTCGGGACGGTTTGAATTCAAAAACAAAGGTTTCGACCTGACGCTGGAGGCGCTGAACCGCTTAAACCACCAACTGAAAAAGGAAAAAGCAGAGATGACGGTGGTGATGTTTTTTGTAACCAAGCGCGACTACTATAGCATAAAGCCGGAGGTGTTGCAATCGCGTGCGGTAATGGAAGAAATCCGGCAAACCACCGAGTCTATACAAAAGCAGGTAGGCAAGCGGTTGTTTTATGCCAGCACCACCAGCCAGGATAACCGGCTGCCGGATCTGAATCGCTTTGTGGATGAGTACTGGAAGCTCCGTTACCGCAGAACCGTTCAATCATGGAAGACCAAAAGCCCGCCTTTGGTATATACGCATAAACTGGTGGATGAAGGGGGTGATCCGATTCTGCAATATTTGTACGCAAAAAATTTACTTAACCACCCTGATGACAAGGTGAAGTTTGTTTACCATGCCGATTTTATTACCGCAACAAACCCTCTTTTCGGAATTGAGTACACCCAGTTTGTGCGAGGCTGCCACCTGGGCATTTTCCCCAGTTACTACGAGCCGTGGGGTTACACACCTCTTGAGTGCATGGCAAGCGGTGTTCCATCCGTAACCAGTGATCTTTCCGGATTTGGCGACTATGTGCTGAATAATATTCCTGATTACGAAAAGTCCGGATTGTTTGTAATTGAGCGAGGCAAGCGCTCTTTTGATTTTGCGGCCAATCAACTGGCTACGGTGATTTATAATTTCTTGAAGCAAACAAGGCGGGAACGGATTATGCAGCGAAACAATGTAGAAAACAACTCGGCTGTTTTTGATTGGCAAAACTTGATTGCCCATTATAAGCAAGCGTATGAGCTTGTGCTGAAAGCGAAGCAGGCCAAATAGTATAAGCTTACTACCTTTTCCTGGTAAAAAGCAATACAGGAGCATGGTAAATCAAAGGCAGTGCATACACGGCTATCATGGCATATGCCATCCAGGTATATCCTTTTGCTACCAGGTCAATAATGCCAACCTGCGCCAGCAGCAAGGCTGCCAGCAAAGCACCAATTGAAATGTAGGCCTTGGTTATTTTCCGAAGCACTTTTCCTTTGCGTTCAGCCTCTGCACTGATGCGGGTAATGAAACCATGAATTACTCCGGTGGCTGTCTCAATCAACGTCCAGCCAACGACAACCCCGAAAGCGACTAAAAATCCTGGTGGAAATCCCTTCAACATGCTGAGCCACGGCACAGATGAGCCGAGGATCTGTTCATCGGGATAAAAGGCCATCAAAGCAAAGTAGGTAAGAAACCAGGGTATGGTCATCAGTAAGCCTGCCACCAGCCCGGCAACAATACTTTGCCTTTTCGTATGAAGCAATTTGTATGTAAAGAAGGAAGCCGGATAGACACCCAGATTATACCCTACATAAAGAATGCCGGTGCTGATTACAAGCAACAGCGTGGGCGGATCAGCAAGATAGCTGGTATTCCAGTTGATAAAAGTCTGCCTGATCAACTCACCTTTCGATGAAAAGATGCGGAGAGAGAAAACAAGGTAAGTGGCAAACAAGGCTACGGTTCCAATGGTCTCCAGTCGGGCAATGGTTTCATCTCCTTTGTAATTGAGAAACCCTACAACCACGATGATGGCCATTACACCAATCCATTTAGTAAACCCGAAAGTGGTGTAAAGGATCTCTCCGGCTGCTGCGGCCATCACGGCAATGATGAGAATGGATAATGCGAGGTAAACAACCTCGTACAAAAACCAGCCTTTGCCGATAAGTTTCTGCAACAGCGATTTATAATCATACACCTGCCACT
>JBKBOE010000018.1:0-44554 GCA_046294915.1 Cyclobacteriaceae bacterium
TGCGCGTGCCACCGCCTGCGCATGGTTGCCGGAGGAATGCGTAGCTATGCCTTTTGCGCGCTGGTCAGGGGTAAGCGAAAGAACAGCATTCATGGCACCGCGTGCTTTAAAAGCACCTACCTTCTGAAAATTCTCGCACTTGAAGTACAGCGAACAGCTGGCCAACTCATTCAATCCGGATGACGTGAGCACCGGTGTGCGGTGGATGTAAGGCTTAATCCGTTCGTGAGATAGTTCAATGGTTTCTTTGTCGATGTTCATCTGAAGTATATGCGTTTAAGCCAAAACTCGAAAACAGGATCAACAAATTCCGGTTCCGGTCCAGGAAAATCGATGATTTACAACTTTGTAAGTTACAAACTTGTAAGTTACAAACTTGTAAGTTGGTTAAGGTTTAATCGCCATGAAGTGCCTAATGTGCTTCCAGCCAGTTTTTACCGATGCCGACTTCTACTTCCATGGGCACTTTCAACGGCACGGCAGTTTTCATCAGCCGGACCACATTTTCTTTCACCATATCCACTTCGTCTTGATGCAGGTCGAACACGAGTTCATCGTGCACCTGCATAATCATTTTGGTTTTCAGTTTTTCTTTTTGCAGCCACCGGTGGATGTTTACCATGGCAACTTTTATAATATCGGCAGCGCTTCCCTGAATGGGCGCGTTAATGGCGTTGCGCTCGGCAAAACCGCGTGTGGCAATGTTGCGTGAATTAATATCGCGCAGGTAACGCCTGCGGCCTAAAATGGTTTCTACATATTCCTGCTCCCGTGCTTTCAGGATGGCGTTGTCCATATATTGTTTAATGGCCGGAAATTCCCGGAAGTACGATTGGATGATTTCGCTGGCTTCCGAGCGCGGAATGTTTAGGTTTTGCGAAAGACCGAAAGCCGTGCTGCCGTATAAAATACCGAAGTTTACTTCTTTGGCTTTGCGCCTCATATCAGGTGTTACCTTGTCGATGGGTACTTTAAACACTTTGGCAGCCGTAGTGGTGTGGATGTCGCGTTTGTTCCGGAAGGCCTCCATCATGGTTTCATCATTGGCAAACGATGCAGCTATGCGTAACTCAATCTGCGAATAGTCGGCCGACATGAACAGGTAATTTTTGTTGCGCGGGATAAAGGCTTTGCGGATTTGTCTGCCCTTTTCAGTGCGGATGGGAATGTTCTGCAGGTTAGGATTGTTGGAACTTAGCCTTCCGGTAGCGGCTACCGCCTGCCGGTAATCCGTATGCAGGCGGCCATCGCGCGGGCTGATGAGTTTGGGTAGGGCATCGACATACGTTGAGCGAAGCTTCTCGTATTCACGGAAGTCGAGAATTTTTTGAACGATATCATGTTCAGGAGCCAGCTTGAGCAGCACATCTTCACCGGTGGCATATTGGCCAGTTTTTGTTTTTTTGGGCTTATCGCCAAGTTTTAATTTTTCAAACAGCAGTTCGCCCAGTTGTTTTGGGGAGTTGATGTTGAATTCGCCACCGGCCAGGGTAAAAATTTCCTGCTGCAACTTTTCGCTTGCCTGCTTCAACTCCGCTGACATTACCGCGAGGGCATCGGTATCCAGGTTAACGCCTTCGTATTCCATTGAGGCGAGCACTTCAAGCAGCGGCATTTCTACTTCTTCCATGAGTTTGGTATGGCCGCGTGCTTTCAGGTCAGCTTCGAGTTTACTTTTAAGTTGTAAAGTTATGTCAGCTCTTTCGGCAGCGAGTTGACCGGCAGGTAACTGGGTTTCATCATGAAGTTGGGTGTTGAGATAATAAGCTGCCAGCGTTTGTAAATCGTGTGCCGATTCGGGTTCAACCAGGTAATGGGCTATCAGCGAATCGAAAAACGGACCAGCTATAGTTTCATCAGCAGTTTTAAAGGCCAGCAGGGTGGCTTTGAGGTTATGCCCGCATTTAAGCCGGGTTGAATCGGCCAGTACCGGCTTTAAGGCTGCCCGTGTTTTTTCAGAATCAACGGGTATTACCACAGATTTTCCCCGCTGCCACGAAAATGCAAGGGCTTGCAATTCGTACCCGCGGGTTGTTGCTTCAATCGAAAAAATTTTTGTTTTCTTCAGTTCATCGGCAACAGCCTGACTGTTGCTTGATTGCTCAACGCGTGTATTGGCCATCGTACCGGGTGTTTCTGAAGGCGACCTGTGTGTTGCCGGCTCCTCAGTTGTCTCCTCGGCCTGAGAGGCTGAGGGTTTACCACCAAACATGGAAAGTTGTGCGCCCACCGGTTTAACTGGTGCAGTAACAGGTTCGTTGAAAACCCTTGCCATGATGGTTTTAAATTCCAGTTCCTGAAAAATCGGTTTCAGCATTTCCGGATTTGGACCGGTATACTCCAGGCCATCGGGGTTGAATGCAATAGGTACATCGGTGATGATGGTGGCGAGTTTTTTCGAAAGCAGGGCCTGTTGGCCATACTGTTCAAATAATTCTTTTTGTTTGCCTTTCAGTTCATGGGTATGCTTCAGAATGTTTTCGATGCTGCCGTATTGGTTGAGCAGAACTGCGGCTGTTTTTGGCCCTACTCCCGGTATGCCCGGAATATTATCGGAAGAGTCGCCCTGCAGCCCGAGCATGTCAATGACTTGCGACACATCGGATACACCCCACTTTTCACAAACTTCCTTCGGACCGAGTACATCCACCGCGTTACCCATGTAAGCGGGTTTATAAAGTTTGATTTTATCGGTTACCAGTTGCCCGAAATCTTTGTCAGGGGTCATCATGTACACCTCGAAACCATTTTTCTCTGCCTGTTTGGCAAGCGTGCCGATGATGTCATCGGCTTCGTAGCCATCGAGTTCGAGAATGGGGATATTGAAGCCTTTTATTATTTCCTTCACTTTGGGCAATCCATACCGGATGTCTTCGGGGGTTTCCTGGCGGGTAGCTTTGTAGTCTTCAAAAATCTCATCGCGAAAAGTGGGTGCAGCGGTGTCGAAGGCAACGCCTATGTGCGTGGGTTTTTGTTTTTGTATTACCTCCAGCAGGGTATTGGTAAAACCAAAAGGAACCGATGTGTTTATTCCTTTTGAATTGATGCGCGGAGTTTTGGTAAATGCGAAGTGTGCCCGGTAAATAAGGGCGTAGGCATCCAGCAGGAAAAGTTTTTTTGATTCGGCCATGAGGGCAACTTAGGAAACCCCGGCCAGAATACGAAGGAGCTTAGTTAAGTTTTGTGTTTCCTTTTCTAACCTCCAGCGTTTTTTCCAGCCGCTCGCGCTTATCGGGCTGGCGCAGCGTTTCCATAAAATAGTAGTCTGCCTTTGCTTTATCAGGTTTAAGCGTGAGCAGCAGGTATCCATGGTCGCGATCGTTGAGGTATTTAATATGTGGATTGTTAGCCAGCAATACTTTCTCCATGAATTTTACCGAGTCGGTGCTTTTGTATTCATTGTCGTTGGCGGAGGTTACGCTGGTGGCGCCAAACTCCACGGCAAAGGCTCCGGCCGATGTTTTCGGGTTGTAGGTTTTGCCTACATCGGTGGCCACTTCAATGCCCCAGGCTGCATGGGTATCGCCTGTAACAAAAACGATATCGTTGATTTTACTGTCGAGAATAAATTTTTTAATCTGTTCTTTTTCCGTGAGGTATCCGTCCCATGCATCGAGGTTGCGCGGCATTTTCGGATATACCGCCCGCAGGTCAACATCGGAGAAGATAACCTGGTTGCCGAGTACTTTCCACTGGGCATCGGTTTTCAGGTTTTCGAAAAGCCACTGCAGTTGTTCGTTACCGAGCATGGAGCGTTGTTGCTGGGCATCTTGCGGTGTTGCCGGGGGTTCATCGCGGCCTTCGAGGCGTTCGTCCAGCATAATGAGTTGTGCCAGTTGTCCGAATGAAAATGACCGGTAGTGTTTATCGCTTTCGCGGATGGGTATCCATTCGTAGTATGCTTTACGGGCGGCATCTCTGCGCGCAAAGAAATCGCCTTCTTTATCGGGTTGGTGGTTCTGTGCTCCGGCTTTGTAGGTGTTGTTGGCCACTTCATGATCGTCCCAGATGGCAATGAGCGGATGTGCTGCGCTCATGGTGCGCAATCCTTCATCGAGTCGGTAGAGAGAATGGCGGGTGCGGTAATCCTGCAGAGAGACAATCTCATGTGGTGGAAGATTAAACCGGCCGATGGTGGTATCGCCATAGCGCCCCACCCCGTATTCATAAATGTAATCGCCCAGGTGCAACACGGCATCTACATTTTTGTCGGCAATGCTGGCGTATGCGTTAAAGTAGCCCCACTCCCAGTTGCTGCAGCTCACCACAGCGAAAACCAAACTATCGCGATTGCCGGTTGGCGTGGTTTTCGTTCGGCCCACCGGTGAAGTGGCATTAAGCGCTTTAAAACGGTAGTAATAATGGGTATCAGGAGCAAGACCGGTTACATCAGCTTTTACGGTGTAATCGCGGGCAGGTGTTGTACTCAGCGTATCGGACTTTAGAATGGTTGAAAACTCCTTGTCAGTTGAAATTTCCCAACTAACCGAGATTTTGGGAAGCGAATCTTGTGGTGTAACCCGTGTCCAGATGACAACCCGATCGGATAAAGGATCGCCCGATGCCACACCGTGATAGAACGGAGCCAGCGATTGGTCAAACAGCGATGATACAACTTCCTTCAATACGGGGTAGGAATCTCTTTTGGGCGAGCACCCAAAAGACAGAATCACGAGTAAAAGCATTGATCGGGTACGCATAGATGGAGTGATTTTTTCGAAAGGTAAAGCAATCCGTTTGCGTTTATACTACGGGTATATTAATTCATGGTTAACGTCACTTCTACCGGAAAAGCAGAAAGCCGTTGATGTTCTGAATCTCAGCTTTGCCATCAATAATCTGAAAATTTATATTTTCCATGATAAGGCGGGTTCCCGTTGCATCATCCAGGCTGTAGAGTTCACCACCTTTCAGAATATTGTATCGTTTTTCTGGGCTTTTGTTCATCACCAGTTCAACAACCGGCTGAAGATTAAATTTAGCCTGATGTGATTTCCCAATGAATGTCAAATCTGTTCCCTGTATCTGCCAACGGTAAGATGAGTCAGTTTGGTATTGCGGAAACCGTACTTTATAAAGGTACCGGTATCCGTCAATCGGCAGGTTGTCGCTGAAGACTGCCTCAGCCGAAAAGTACGGCTGCTCTTCGGCAGTTTCATAAGTGTGTTTCAGGTTCAGGTATCGTCTTACAAGTTCAAAGCGCTCATAATCCCGGGCGTAGCGGTATTTCAGCGTATCAGCCGAACGGGTAAGCGAGTCGGGGTCAACCAGCAGGTATCCGTGCAGCGCTTTGGCACCGTGCCGGTTAATCAGGTAGCGCAGAATTTCAGTTGCCTCCCCGCTTCCGGATGCGTTGGTAAGCGGAATAAGTTTACCGTTGGCTGTTGAATTTTTTTGTTCGAAGAATGACCGCAGCCGGTTGAGTTGCGATCGTTTTGAAACAGCCGGTGCACTTTGCGGCCCCCACACAGCCAACAGCACCACTATGCACAAGCTAACGGGTATAACCTTAATGTTTTGCAAACGGCTTGAAAGAAAGTAAATGGTAATGCCCGTTAACCACAGGCTCAGAATAATGAGAACGTAGCGGCTTTCGGTTACACCATATTGATTCACCCGGAGATAGACAGCAGAACCTAAAAGGATAATGAGGGGGATGAGCAGGAGATAAAATAATTTTGAAAAAGTCATGATCCACCGGTTGCCTTTGTCGAAGCGCACCGGGTGAACAAGCAGGATGGACAACATACCGTAAACGGCATAGCCCAGCACCAGGGTTGCTACCAGGCCTTTGGGCAGTGACCATTCTATGACCAGTTTTGCTTCATAGGCCAATAGAATGCCCAGGTACACCGTGGCCAGGGGTATGAGCACGTACTGCGTAAAAATTTTGAGACCCTTGGGATACGGCTGCGGCTCCTCGAGGTTTTTCCAGTTTGCCGGAAAACCTGCTAAAAAAAATGTTGTGTTAAAAAGGCCAAATACCAGGGCAAACAGATGGCCGTATAATTCCGACCGTATTTTGAAATCAAACAATGCATCGGCACTAAGTAGTGCGATGGCCAACCCACCATACAATACAGTACTGTAGAGGCCCGCGGTAAGGATGCGGATAAACAGTTGCTTGTTGTACTCCCAAAATCCTTCCATGGAGCACCGGAAAATAAAAGGAGCAAAGGATACCAGCAGGTGAAAGGCCCCAGCCAGAAAAACAAACCGGAAAACGTTGGTTTCATCGGTTATCGGATCAAGTGAAAGAAAAACAGTAATCAGTGCCGCCACGCTTGCCGCTTTAAACGCTAAACTACTTAGTGCATTAAGCTGGCGGGATTCTGAGAAAACAGAAACCGATAAAAGCAGCGTTAACGCCAGATTGCTGCAAAGCAGCATACGGATGATTTGCTCTTCTTTTTCGGGGAATGCCTGTTCAAAGAGCAACATGGCACACACCGTGCCGATGAAAGCAGCAGTAAGTTCAAGCGGGAATCGCCTGGTAACATGAATAAGACCGTTTGCCAGGTTGCGGAGCGAAGGGAGTTTCATGAAGGGAATATAAAGAAAAAACCCTGTCCGGTTAGGACAGGGCTTGGTTAGTCAAACAAAACAGCTCAGGCGTTTTTCCACTTAATGGTACAGCCGATAGCTTTGGTTTTATTGGTAGGGATAGCCTTGCCATTGGAGACGGCTTCGATGGCTTCTTCTACATATTTTTTGGAGACGGCCGAAGCATCTTTGGCATTATCATCTATGGCTCCGATGTAAGCCACTTTAAACTCATTGCCTTCCTTTTTCAGCAAGAAAACATGGGGTGTATTGGTAGCGCCAAAAGCTTTGGCAACAACCTGCGCTTCATCGAACAGGTATGGGAAATCGTACCCTTTCTTGTCGGCAAGTTTTTTCATTTCATCAAATGAATCGCCAGGGGAGATAGTCGGGTCGTTGGGTTGGATGGCCACTACGGGAAAACCCTGTCCGGCATATTTTTTATTGAGCGCAAGAATCCGATCGTTGTACGCTTTGGAATAGGGGCATGTATTACAATCAAATATAACGATAACCCCTTTGGCATTTTTGTAATCGGAGAGGGCAACCATTTTACCATCTACATTTTTTAGCTTAAAGTCGGCTACCGTGTCGCCAATATCATATCCCGACTTAATCGGGGCTCCGGCCGTGAGCAACATCACACAGGCAGCGGCAGTAATGAGTGTTCTGATCATATTTATTCTGTTTTTGGTTTAACGTTTATTCCACTTCGGCTATAAGTTTTTCAAGTTCGCCTTCGTGCAGTTCTTTTTCAACAAATTTTCTTTTACCGGTCCGGCTGTTGATAATAATTGTAGCCGGAATGGCCCCTGACCAGTTTTTGTCAATTTGGTTAATGTAGCTGTTGGGGTCTTTTTCGTCCAGTATCAAAACTTCTGACTGCAGTTTCTTCCTGGCTACAAACCGGTAAACCTTTTCCGGGTTTGGGTCCAGATCCAGATCCATACTTACCAGCGTAATTTTTACATCCGGACGCTCCTGCCCCAGTTTTTCAAACAGGGGTATTTCTTTAACGCACGGTGCACACCAGGTGGCCCAAAAATTAATTACCTGAATGTGGTCTGCCTTCCTGGCCATCAGTTGCTGCAACTGGGGCAGTTTAATGATGCTGACGTTTTGACTATTGGCTGCCAGCGAGAGGGCAAGTAGAATGGGTAGAACTGTATATTTCATCAGGCTTCAGTAACGGCTAAAATGCAAAACTTGTTCCCAATTTATTACGGGTTACGGCCGGTTCAGTAAGGTTACCCCCAACTTATTTGATGAGCGGCAAAATGCCTAAAATTCAGGCACTTAGATAATGGTCGCAAACTGAAGGAAAGAAATCCACAAAAAACATGAGTTTTCCACATTACCGGAATGTTTAGCGTTAAACATCTGTATAACAGCACTTTACATCATATAAAATCAATCGTTTCTTTGTGGACAACTCTAATCGCCCTTAATAGGTGTGCAGACCTTGCCGTTCTTTTTCTAAGATTCAGATATTCAGAACCATAGCCATTTGTTACACCCCTTTTGGTATTTTTCGCCCTATGGAGCAATACAGTAATCGGATAACACGGCTGTTCAATATCCGGGTGCCAATTATACAGGCGGGTATGGTTTGGACCAGCGGGTGGAGACTGGCCTCGGCAGTCAGCAATGCGGGCGGCCTGGGTTTGCTGGGTGCCGGGTCAATGTACCCCGAAGTGCTTCGCGAGCATATACAGAAGTGCAAGCTTGCAACAGCAAAACCTTTTGGTGTAAATGTGCCCCTGCTCTACCCGGATATTGAGAAGTTGATTGCCATCATTATCGAAGAAGGCGTTCGCATTGTTTTTACCTCCGCAGGTAATCCTTCAATGTGGACTTCATACTTAAAAGACAAAGGCATTACGGTTGTGCATGTGGTGTCGAGCGTAAAATTTGCCCGAAAGGCCGAGCAGGCTGGTGTGGATGCCATAGTAGCGGAGGGCTTTGAGGCTGGCGGTCATAACGGAAGAGAAGAAACCACAACTTTTGTGTTGATTCCGCTGGTGCGCGATGCGGTTTCCATACCTCTGCTGGCCGCGGGCGGTATTGCCAACGGGCGGGGCATCCTTGCTGCCGAAGCCCTGGGGGCCGATGGGGTGCAGGTAGGCAGCCGGTTTGCGGCAAGTTCAGAAGCTTCGCTGCATGCAAATTTCAAACGAAAAATTGTTGAAGCTGGTGAAGGAGATACTATCCTTACGCTGAAACAATTAACGCCTGTTCGTTTAATCAAAAATAAATTTTATCAGCAGGTAGCCGAAGCCGAACAACGGGGGGCATCCGTTGAGGAGTTGAAGAACCTTTTAGGCAGAGCACGAGCAAAAAAAGGCATGTTTGAAGGCGACCTGGATGAAGGTGAACTGGAAATCGGCCAGGTAACCGCTGCCATTAATGACATCAAACCGGCAGCAGAAATTCTGAACACCATGTGGGATGAATACCTGACCTTGAAAAAGACTTTATGTAACTCCTCCGGCCGATGAATTTTAAACAGATTAAAGAAACATGCCTCTATGTTACCAACCTGGAGCAGGCTAAATATTTTTACGAATCAATGCTTGAGCTTCCGCTGCTTGCGTACCAGCCCGGAAAACATGCTTTCTTCAAAACGGGCAATTCGGTGTTGCTGCTGTTTAATCCGGCCGACTCAAAAACAAAAACAAGTCCCCCTCCGCATTATGGAGGAGGCAAACAGCACGTAGCATTTGAGGTTAGCGAAGAAGATTATGAACAGAGCAAGGCATGGATTACATCAAAAGGCATAGCCATTACCGATAGCGTAGTATGGAGCAGTGGTAAAGAATCTTTTTATTTCGAGGATTCCGAAGGCAATGTATTGGAAATTGTACCTGACAAAGGCATTTGGCCTGATTAGGCCTTTTCGAAAGCCAGTTTTACCTGAATGTCATCAGCAGGCTGTCTTATCAGACTTTCGGCCGGGGCAACTGAGCGTTTATACACTGCATAAAACCATTGTTCATAGTCTTTGTACTGAATGCAATTGTCGATGGTTTTATTTTGGATGCGAATTTTAATGCGTTCCGGAAAATCGGGCGAACTGTTTAGCAGAATTTGCTGACTGGGAGGGAGGTCCTCCAGCCGAACAAACTCAATTCCACGATACAACTGAGGGCCAACTTTCATAGACTTTAATTACAGGATTTCAAAGATAGTAACCGGATAACATAGACAGAACAGAGGGTCAATGGTTTAATTTTCGTACCCTGTTAACTTTCCGTTAAATTCATTAATCAGAATGGAGACTGGCAGCAGGAAGTTTTTTGAAACACCCATTGAATACCTGAAGGGTGTTGGTCCGCAACGTGCCGCCCTGCTCAACAAAGAACTCTCCATCTTCACGTTTGCCGATTTACTGCAGCACTATCCGTTTCGCTATGAAGACCGGACACGCTTTTATAAGGTTGCTGAACTCACTGAAGAAATGCCTGCCGTACAGGTACTTGTTACAATCACTACTATGGAACTTGTTGGCGGAGGAAGTAAACGAAGGCTGGTGGCCTCTGCTGAAGATGACACCGGGAAAATGGAATTGGTTTGGTTTCAAGGGATACGCTGGGTTCAGGAGAAAATTAAGCCGGGTGTGCGCTATGTGGTTTTTGGATCGCCCGTACGGTATGGAAAAAAAATCAGCATGGCTCATCCCGAGGTTGAACCGCAAACCGAGGCGAATACAAAAGGAGGGTATCTTCAACCGGTTTATCCGCTTACCGAAAAACTCCGTGCCCGCCACCTCGACAGCAGGGCCATTTCGAAGCTGCAGCGTGAGTTGCTGATCCTTGCTAAAAATAAAATCCGCGAAACCCTGCCCGACCACCTGTTGCAACAGCACAAACTGATTGATAAACAAACCGCACTACTCAATATTCATTTTCCGCAAAATCATGAATTGCTCGCCAGGGCCAGTCAACGGCTTAAATTTGAAGAGCTGTTTTATATCCAGTTGCGGCTGTTGATGCTAAAATTGGTAAGGCAGGAGAAATCCTCAGGTTTTATTTTCAATGATGCGGCCTTGCTCACAAAATTTTACAATGAATTTCTTCCGTTTGAATTGACCTCAGCTCAAAAAAAGGTTATCCGCGAGATCTATGCCGACATGAAATCCGGCAAGCAGATGAACCGGTTGCTGCAAGGCGATGTGGGAAGCGGCAAGACCATTGTAGCCTTTATTTGCATGCTGATTGCCATTGGCGGAGACGCACAATGTGCATTGATGGCACCAACAGAAATTTTAGCACAACAGCATTTCAATAACCTGCAGCGATTGGCCAACCCCATGGGTATTACCATTGCGCTGCTTACGGGCTCTACAAAAAAGACCGATCGAAAGGCTATTCATGAGGGGTTGAAGAGTAACTCATTGAAAATTCTGATCGGCACCCATGCTCTTATCGAAGAGGAAGTAAAATTCAACAAGCTGGGCCTTGCTGTGGTTGACGAGCAACACCGTTTTGGCGTTGCGCAGCGATCAAAACTGTGGGCGAAAAATTCAGCGACCCTGCCACATGTGCTGGTGATGACAGCCACCCCCATACCACGAACATTAGCCATGACCTTATATGGCGACCTGGATGTTTCAGTTATTGATGAACTGCCTGCAGGCAGAAAACCCATTAAAACCATTCATCGGTTTGACTCACACCGGTTGCAGGTAAACGGATTTTTAAAAGAGAAAATGGAGCAGGGGCGGCAGGTTTACATTGTCTACCCCCTGATAGATGAATCCGAAAAACTTGATCTGAAACACCTGATGGACGGTTATGAAAGTGTTTGTCGCGCTTTTCCGGAAGTGGCTGTAAGCATTGTTCATGGTAAGATGAAGCCGGAAGCCAAAGAGTATGAAATGAGGCGCTTTGTAAAAGGCGAAACAAAAATCATGGTAGCTACAACGGTAATTGAAGTTGGCGTGGATGTGCCTAATGCTTCGGTAATGGTTATTGAAAATGCCGAACGGTTTGGACTCTCACAACTGCACCAGTTGCGGGGGCGTGTAGGAAGGGGTGCTGATCAATCCTATTGCGTGCTGATGACCAGTTTTAAACTCTCGGCAGAATCCAAAAAACGAATTGAAACAATGGTGCGCACCAACAACGGATTTGAAATAGCCGAAGTTGACTTGCAGCTGCGTGGACCGGGAGATTTAATGGGTACCCAACAGAGCGGCTTACTTGATTTACTGATTGCTGATTTGGGTAAAGACAGCATCCTTTTGGAAAAGGCTCGCGAAACAGCCCGGGCCATTTTAAATGATGATCCGGCTTTGGTAAAACCCGAAAACCGGCTCATACGTGTGCAGGTGGATTTGTTTCAGAATTCCTCAACCAATTGGAGCCGGATCAGCTAAAGCCGGGATTTTTTAACTTTGATATTCCGGTATGACAACGAAGTGGCGGCTTTCTTTTCTTGGAGTTCTTCTGTCGGTAATTTCGCTGGCGCAAAACGGATATTATTTTCTCTCCCATTTTTCGCCCGATCAGGATCGGTTCAATACGGTTTGTTATGACATGGTTCAGGACAAACGCGGCCTGTTTTACTTTGCCACACAGCGCGGTGTACTTCGTTTTGATGGCCGCAACTGGGATCAGATCCGAACAAGCGGGGCCGCCTATTCCTTAAAACTCTTTGGCGATGATCTGCTGTATGTAGCCGGATCAAAAGGACTGGGTAAAATTGACCTGAGCGAAAGAGGACTGCAGGTATATACGCCCATTTACGAGAAACCTGATGCCTCATTTTCCTTTCAAATTTCTGTTGCTGACAATAAGATTTTTTTTCTGAACGACCGAAATGTATTCGTGTATGAAGCCGATAGTGTTAAGGTGGTAACTTCAGCGCAAGTGGAAAGCTGGATTGCTCTTCACGAAATATTTGGTAAGATTTTTATTACATCCGATAGGGAAGTAACCGGTTCTATTGTCAATGGACGTTATGAAAGAAGCAACCTGTTTCCGGGCGACAGCGCAGCCCTCATCTTTGCCACCCGTTATGCCGACACCTACTTGTTGGGCACTTCTGATAACCGTGTTTATGTATGCGGCAAAAACCTGAAGCCCCGTGAAGTCATTTTGTCTGATGCCGCCTATGCCAATGCCAGTGTAATTGTCAATGCAACTTGGCTTACGGCCGACCTGGTGGCGCTGGGAACATTACGGGGCGGTGTTCTTTTTGTAAATCCGAAAACAGGCCTTACAGAACAAATTATAAATTATTCAACCGGTTTACCCGACAATGAAGTATATTCCCTGGCCTGCGACAAAAATCAAAATGTCTGGATTTCTCATGCTTATGGTTTTACCCGGGTCGCTCCTTTTCTGCCTTTCCGGTCGTTTCGGTATTACCAGGGTTTACAGGGTAATCTGTTGTGTGCTAAAAGTTATAAAGGCAAAGTGTATGTGGGTACTTCCATCGGATTGTTTAGCTTGGAGCGTGAAGATTTTTACGATGAACTGGTGTATTATGTAAATGTACCGGTTAAACCAACAACTGATAAGAGCAGGAAACAAGAAATCACTATCCCGGTTGAGAAACAACAAGAAAAAGAAAAAGGAGGCGTGTTTGGATTTCTGCGAAAGAAAAAGAAAACACAAGTAACAGAAACGGAGACAACCAAACAAAAGACAACATCTTCAGCACAGAAGATCATCTATAAAAAAGAAAAACGGATTAAACGCATTTTACGGTCATCGCACTATGCGTATAAACGAATTGATGGCATTGATTCTAAAGTTACCGATATCCGTATCTGGAAGGGCCGCCTGATTGCCTCCGGACTGAGCGGAGCTTTTGAAGTGGACGGTACAGCGGTTCGTCCCATCATTGAAGATCCCGTGCGGTTTCTGTTTGCTTCCGATAATCTTCCGGAATTAATTGTCTCCACCTATGACGATAAACTTCATCGCATCGGGCTGACGAAGAACACCTGGGCTGAGAGCGATATCATCGGTAATATTGATAATCCTGTTGGCTATGTTTTTGAAGAGCCGGGGGCCGCTATTTGGCTGTGCGGCCTCGATAAGATCTATCGCCTGCCGCACCATGGTGGAGGCCAGCCTGAAACGATTGATATTGAAAGCTCGGATTACGGCAGGATGTGGGGAATTGCCCACCACGGCCAGGTAATTTTTGCTGCTTCATCCGGGTTCTATCGGTATCATCATCAGAACCGGCAACTGGTTAAGGATGATTCGTTAGCACGACCGTTAGCATGCTTTGTAGCCAATAACAAAATGTGGTTTCGCGATGAGCACAATTGGCATGCTTTGGGAGATGTTAAGGAGTCTCAAAGCATACGACTGCTCAACCTGTTTAACGAAATAAGGTATGTCGGGATGGATGAACCCACTGAAAATCTTTGGGTGATAACCGGTAATAATGAACTGGTGTATTTTAATACCGGCAGGATACTGCCCTACGAAACAACTTATCCGTTGTTGGTAAAATGGATTGAACAGAACAATTCCATGCTTACGCGTGCCAGTTTCCTTAAGCTTGATCAGGATAATAACTCGGTTAGGGTTGAAGTAGTAAAACCCGATTACATTGGTGGAAATGCAGTGGAGTACCGGTATCTGCTAAGCGGCCTTCATGAGTCCTGGTCAGGATGGTCCGTCTCCAACAACCTCATTGACTTTCCATACCTCCCTCCGGGCGATTATTCCCTGGCGGTTCAATCAAAGGATATTTTTGGTCGGATTACCGATATGGAGCCGGTGCGCATACGGGTGTTGCCACCGTATTGGAAACGACCATGGTTTTATGCCCTGGAGTTTGCTGTGTTTACGCTGCTGGTGTTTGCCTCCTTCCGGCTGAGCAACCGATACCGTTTTGTAAGCCGTGTGCTCTCGCTTCTTTCTATTATTATTTTGATAGAATTTATTCAAACCGTAGCCGGATCAACTTTTGCCACCGATGGCGGACCGGTTGTTGAATTCGCTATTCAGGTGGGCATTGCCTTTGTGATCCTTCCGGTTGAAGGCTTTCTGCGAAGGTTTATGCTGCGCTCCATTGAGAAAAGATTAATGGATTAATTAACCTGTAAAAGCAGGACTGGATTTTCCTTATTTTCAGGCATGAAAACCTCACCCGACCCGGCAACGTTGCCCGCTTTTTATCAGGGGTACGTAGCACACGTAAGTAACCTGAACCTGGTGGACGCTCTTCGCTCCTCCATCCTCACAACGGACACACTTATCCGCACCATTCCGGAAGCAAAAGGCGAGTACCGGTACGCCCCCGGCAAGTGGAGCATTAAAGAATTGCTTTGCCACGTGCTCGATGCTGAACGGATTTTTGCTTACCGCGCGCTGCGCTTTGCGCGCAACGACCAAACCCCGTTGCCCGGGTTTGACGAACAACAATATGCCCCGCATGCAAATGCACACAACCGTACACTCCTCCAGCTTGCCGATGAATTCAGCAGGCTTCGTAATACCACGATTGATTTGTTCAACAGCTTCACCCCCGACATGCTGCGGTGTTCCGGTAAGGCCAACAACAACCTGATTTCGGTTATCAACCTGGGCTATGTTATTGCCGGGCATGAAGTACACCACCGGAATATCCTTTTGGAACGTTACCTGAAATGAAAGGACGGTTCATCTTTTTTGTTGCGCTTATCCTGATTTGGAGTTGCTCACCGGTTTCAAAAAATCAACTCACCAAAACCTTTCAGGCTGCTGAACAAAAGTTTCAGCAACACATGGGGTTTGTGCTGTACGATCCGGCAGAAAGGAAAATAATGTTTACCTATAACGGTGAACGGTACTTTACGCCCGCATCTAACACCAAAATTTTTACCTTCTATACCTCGTTGAAACTGCTGGGTGATTCGGTACCGGGTTTGCGATACATCGCGCGTGGCGATTCCCTGATTATATCGGGTACGGGCGATCCTTCCTTTCTGTATCCCTATACGTTCTCTAATTCGGTAACCTACAATTTTCTTAAAAGCACAGACCGGGATATTTATCTTTCGGAGCCCGTCTTTAACACAATGCCCCTGGGTCCGGGATGGGCATGGAGTGATTACCTGTATAGCTATTCCGTAGAGCGATCGGCTTTTCCGGTGTATGGTAATTTCTTCACCGTAACGCGTCAACCTAATAAAAAGCTTACCGTATCGCCTGCGTATTTTAAAAAATACTTCTGGCTGGCCGACAGCACGCAGCGTTCAGAAATTTTGCGGGAGATCGGATCGAACCGGATAGACTATTATCCGGGCCGAACCCAACGCATAAACGAGAAGTGGGAAATACCTTTTAAAACCAATACCGTATTGGTAGCCGACTTGTTAAGCGATACACTGAAGCGACAAGTGCGTGTTCTTACCCGGCATTTCGCGGGCGAAAAGAAAACGTTGTTTTCTGTACCTGCAGACAGTTTGCTGAAAACCATGATGCAGGAAAGTGACAATTTCATTGCTGAACAACTCTTGCTGATGTGCTCGATGGTGCTGAGCGACACCCTTCAACCGGAGATCGCCATACGCTACATGAAACAATCCCACCTGTATGATCTTCCTGACAAACCGGTGTGGGTGGATGGCTCGGGCTTATCGCGGTATAACCTGTTTACCCCAAGAAGCATCGTAAAACTGTGGGAAAAGATTTATGCTGAAGTTGAGCGTGAACGGCTCTTCAGCCTGTTGGCTGTGGGCGGCAAAGCGGGCACGCTCAGAAGCGGGTACAAGGCTGAAGTACCGTACATTTATGGCAAAACCGGAACGCTAAGCAACAACCATTCGCTGAGCGGATACCTTATCACCAAAAAGGGCCGAACCCTTATTTTCAGTTTTATGAACAATAACTTTACGGTGCCCGTAAGCGCTGTGCGAAAAGAAATGGAAAGCATTTTAGTGCGAATTCGCGACAACTACTAAAATCTAAAAATGAAAAACGCGTTACTGATTGTTGTATTAGCTGCAGGCACGGGTGCATTTGCGCAAGACAGCCTCGATATAAAAATCGGACAGATGATTTTAACCGGTTTTCCAAAAGCAGAAGTTGACCCGACTCTTCTGGAATCGGTACGGAAAGGAAAAGTTGGTTCCATCATCATCTTCGAAAAAAATATACCGACAAAAAATTCTTATCTCGCGCTTAAGAAAATAACCTGGGCCTACCAGCAGGCAGCGCCCATTCCGTTGTTCATCGCCATTGACCAGGAAGGCGGGCGTGTTAACCGGTTGAAAGAGAAATACGGATTTCCCCGATCGGTGTCTGCAGCAACATTGGGCAAATCAGCACTTGATTCGGTGAGGTTTTACGGACAGATCACGGCTTCAACCCTGGCCGGACTGGGCATTAACATGAATTTTGCCCCGGTGGTTGACCTGGCTTCCAATCCCGATAATCCCATCATCGCCAAAGTGGAGCGGGCCTTTTCAAAAAATGCCGACTCGGTATCACGCTATGCTGAAGCATTCATTCGCGAACACCGGCAATTGGGTGTGTTTACCGCGCTCAAGCACTTTCCGGGGCATGGCAGTTCCATGACCGACACCCACCTGGACATGACCGATGTTACCAACACCTGGGGAGAGCAGGAACTCACCCCTTATGTTAAACTTATTCAAAACGGGCTTGTGGATGCGGTGATGACTGCCCACATTGTAAATGCCCGCCTTGACCCAAACAAACTTCCGGCAACACTGTCGCTTCCAATTATCAACGGATTACTGCGCACACAATTAAAATTTGATGGCGTGGTGTTTTCAGATGACATGCAGATGCATGCCATAGCTAAACATTATGCCCTGGAGGAATCAATTAAACTGGCCATACTGGCCGGAGTAGATATTCTTTGCTTTACCAACAACATTCAGGGTAGCCAGGAACGCACGGTTGACAAAGTGCATGCAATTATTCGTACTTTCGTTCAGGACGGAACCATTCCCGCCTCCCGTATAGACGAATCATACAGGCGGATAATGGCGCTAAAAAAACGGATGGCGGGTAACGCAACCGACTATTACAAACGCGAATGGGTAAAATTGCAAGACCGGTTGGCCGACCGGGAGGCGGAATTAGAACAGGCATTAAAACAGCTAAACGCAAAGAATCAGGAAATAACTGAATTACAGTTGGAGAAAGAACAACGCTCCGGCAAAAAGAAAAAGAAGAAATAGGTGTGAGGTAAATTGATGTTTAACTATGAAGCCAATTAACCATGAAAGATAAAATCCGGGCGATAGTGATGTTTCTGATTGCGGGTTTGTGCATTTACTACGGCTATTCACAGCGCCATGAGGCGGAGGTGCAGCGCGCCAAGGTAGAAGACCTGTACCGGCAGATAAAAACATTAAAGCAGGAGGCCGAAGCAGCCCGTTTGGAGGCAGCTAAATTAAGGGCTGCCATGGAGAAAGAAAAGGAAAGGGCTCAACGCGCATTTGAAGAAGCGCAAAAAAAAGTAACAAGGAAATAATACCTGTATGAACTCAAAATTTATTACCACCATGCTGGCAGGCGTTACCATTCTATCGCTCGCATTTGGCATATACAACTACAGTAAGGCAAGCAAGCTCGAACGTGAAACGGAAGAATGGAAAACGAAATACGAAGAAGCCATTGTAGATGCCGAAGAGGCAGGTGAGCGCATTGAAAAAATGAAAGAAGAACTGGAAGCGGCATTAAAAGAATCGCAGAAACAGCGCGACATAGCCATTAAGGCACTGGAAGAAGCACAAAAAAAGAAGGCGGGTAAATAAAAATCATGAGTCCCTTTGAGGTTATTACGCCCACATCTGCGCGTGTTCCCATTTTGTTGAGCGTACCGCATTGTGGTACGGAGTTTCCTGCTGAATTAAAATCCGAGTTCATTCAACACCTGTCAGCCGCCCCCGATGACACCGATTGGTTTGTACATCGCCTGTACGATTTCGCCCCGGCTATGGGCATTACGCTTATGCATGCCATATACAGCCGCTGGGTGATAGATTTGAACCGCGCTCCGAACGATAAACCCCTCTATTCCGATGGAAGAATAATCACCGGATTATGCCCGACAACCACCTTCCTTGGCGAGCCGATTTATGCCGATGAACGCAAGGTGGTTGACGATAAGGAGGTGAAGAGACGAGTAAACGAATATTACCAGCCCTATCATGCCAAGCTGCAGCACTTACTGAATGACCTCAAGGCAGAATTTGGAAAAGTACTGTTGTGGGACTGCCATTCTATCCGCCAGCAGGTGCCCACCATCCACAAAGAAAAATTTCCGGACCTGATTCTGGGCGATGCCGATGGCACCTCCGCCTCTCCCGGGCTTATTGAAACCGCTATTAAAAATCTTGAAGGCAACAACTACACCGTTAGCCATAACTATCCGTTTAAGGGCGGTTACATTACGCGCTTTTTCGGAAAGCCCACTGACGATCAGCATGCCCTGCAACTGGAAATGAGCAAGGTGAATTACATGGATGACCAGGAAAAGCAATACCATGAAGCACGGGCTGAAAACATGCGAAAGGTATTGATAAACACCTTGGCTGCATTAGCCGAACAGTTGAGTAAATAACATGGAGCAGGGTAATCGAAACCAAAATGAGAGCGTGAAAGTAGGAAACTATTTCCGCTTCAGAGCCCTTCTCCAATCCTCCGGCTGGCTAAGTCCCGCTTATGTGGGTGTGGATCATTCCGGCCGTACTTTCTACCTCTCATCAGTACCCCCGCCAACTCCGGTTGCTATTGAAGCGGTAAACGGAATTGCTTTGCCCGGATTTCAGAATGCCCATTCGCACGCCTTCCAGTATGCTATGGCCGGTCTTGCCGAAAACCATCCTGCAGGAACAGACGATGACTTCTGGACCTGGCGCGAAGCCATGTACAAATGTGCACTTTCGGTAAATCCCGGGCAGGCACAGGCTATTGCCGCCATGCTTTATGCAGAGATGGTAAGGCAGGGGTACACACAGGTGGCCGAGTTTCATTACCTCCATCACAATCAGGACGGGAAGCCCTATGCCAACCTTGCCGAAATGGGCGAGCGTATGGTGGAAGCAGCTTCAACGGCAGGAATTAAAATCACGCTGATACCTGTGTTTTACCAAAAAGGCGGATTTGGAAAAAATCCGCAGCCGCGCCAAAAGCGGTTTATCTCTGAAAATATTGACGACTATTTCCGCTTGCTGGATGACAGCACAAGTACAGTAAAAAATTATCGCGGGGCCTCGCTTGGTTTTAGTGTGCATTCACTGCGCGCGGTTAACCCCGAGGATATTGTTAAAACCTATCAGCAAGGACCACCATCCATTCCATTTCACCTTCACGTTGCTGAGCAAAACAAAGAAGTAGAAGAATGCCTGGCCTTCTGTAAAAAGCGGCCCATGCAGTGGGTGCTCGATAACCTGCCGGTAAACGAGCGTTTTAACCTGGTGCACGGCACCCACCTCAATGACGATGAATTGACAAGACTGGCCGCATCAAATGCCAATGTGGTGCTGTGCCCGTCAACCGAGGGGAACCTGGGCGATGGTATTTTCAGGATGAAGGAATATATAAGCCTGGGTGGGCACTGGTGCATCGGTACGGACAGCCACATCGGGTTAAATCCATTTGAAGAATTCCGGATGATGGACTACCGTCAGCGGCTCGTTACCAGCAAGCGCAATACCGTAGGTGGTAACGCGGCTCATTACTTCGTAAATGAAGCCGCAAGACGCGGGCGGCTGGCTATGGGCTTCAACACAGCCGACCATTTTGAAAAAGGCCAGCCGTTTGATGCCCTGGTGATAAATGCCGGCAGTCATCTTTTTGCCGATACCTCGCTTAACAATCTGTTGCCGTCAATCCTCTACACCTCCGATTCAAGCCGTAACCTGGGCACTATTATCAATGGAAAATGGGTGGTTAAAAATCAGCATCACCAAAACGGGCATACCATTAAAACAGCTTTTTCCAAAGCCATCAAAGAGTTAAAAAGCCGCTGATCATCTGCTATCAACAAGGGTAAAAGTTAATTGGTGAAGCAGGAAAAAATTCCGTATTTCTCAAACTCTAAATCCAACCGTATGAAAAGAATCAATATCCTTTTGGTATGCATGGTAATGGTGTTTTTACCCGCGGCCATGGCACAGAAATCAAAAACCTCATCACCTCCAGCGGCCCCTGTCTTTAATGCCGAAATGTACAAAGGGCTGAAGTGGCGCAACATCGGGCCGTTTCGTGGAGGGCGCTCCAATGCCGTTTCAGGCGTTGTAGGTAATGACCAGGTGTATTATACCGGCTATACCGGTGGCGGCATCTGGAAGACCGAAGATGCGGGTATTACCTGGCGAAATATTTCCGATGGATTTTTAAAAACCGGTTCGGTGGGCGACATCGCGGTAAGCGAAGCTGACCCGAATGTGATCTACGTGGGCATGGGCGAACATGCTGTGCGGGGCGTGATGACTTCGTTTGGAGACGGTGTGTACAAATCGGTTGACGGAGGGAAGACCTGGAAGAATATAGGCCTTGAAAAAACACGCCACATATCCGATGTGGTTATTCACCCTGCCAATCCCGATGTTGTTTTTGTAGCCGCACAAGGCCCGGTACACGGTGCCAGTCCGGATCGGGGTATTTTTAAATCAACCGATGGGGGCTCCACCTGGAAGAAAGTGCTGTATGTGGATGAAAACACCGGGGCCTCTTCCTTATCGATGGATAAAACCAATCCGCGTATTCTCTATGCCGCCACCTGGCAGCACCGCAGGTATCCGTGGAAAGTGGAAAGCGGTGGAGCGGGGAGTTCCATCTGGAAATCAACGGATGGCGGAGACACCTGGACTAAAATTAACGAAGGCCTTCCGAAGCTGATGGGCAAAATCGGTGTATCGGTTTCTCCGGCAAATCCTAACCGGGTATTTGCCATTGTGGAGGCGGAAAAAGGGAAAGACGGTTTGTACCGCTCAGATGATGGCGGAAAAAAATGGAACCACCTCTCCAGCGACCAGAACATCACCTCGCGTTCATGGTATTACATGGAGGTGTTTGCCGATCCGAAGAATGCCGATGTGGTGTATGTGCTCAACGCCCCTATGATGAAATCCATTGATGGCGGAAGAACCTTTCAGAACATCCGCGTAGGCCATGGCGATACGCACGACTTATGGATTAACCCGAACAATCCGCAAAACATGATTTTGGGTGACGATGGCGGTGGGGAGATAACGTTTAACGGAGGCAGAAGCTGGTCGCCATTAAATAATCAACCAACTGCGCAGATGTACCGCGTTAACGTGGATAACCTTTTTCCGTTCCGCGTGTACGGTGGGCAACAGGATAATTCCTCCATGGTCATCAAAAGCCGCAACAACAGTTTCGGCATAACCGAACAGGACTGGTTTGAGGGGCCGGGTTGCGAAAGCGCCTACATCGCCTTCGATCCGAACAATCCGGTAGTGATGTATGGCGGTTGTTACCAGGGTAATATCGATATGCTCGATACCCGCACCAACGAGCGAAAGGATATCATGCAATATCCATCTACCAACCTGGCCTATCGCGCCAAAGACATGAAATACCGCTTTAACTGGAATGCCCCGCTAATCGCTTCTCCACACGACCCCAACACCATTTATCATGCCTCCAATGTAGTGTTCAAAACCACCAACGGTGGAATTAACTGGGAAGTAATCAGCCCCGACCTTACCCGTAACGACACTACCAAACAACAACAGGGTGGCGGCCCCATTACTAACGAAGGTGCAGGCGGAGAGAACTACAACACCATTTACTACCTGATCGAATCAGTACATGAAAAAGGAGTAATGTATGCTGGCAGCGACTGCGGCTTGGTGCACATTACCAAAGACGGAGGGAAAAACTGGCAAAACATAACACCGGCCGGTTTGCCGGAGTGCATGATTCACTCCATTGAGGTTTCTTCTCACGATAAAGCAACGGCTTACATTTCGGCATCGCGGTATAAATTCAACGACTTTGCAAGCTATACGTACAAAACCACCGACTATGGAAAATCGTGGACGAAAATCAGCAACGGGGTTGATGCCGATGATTTTATCAAAGTGATACGCGAAGACAAAAAGGTTAAAGACCTGCTGTATGCGGGCGCTGAGCGCGGCTTTTATGTTTCGTTTAATGGCGGAGCAAACTGGAATAAGCTGCAATTAAATCTGCCGGTAGTTCCCGTAACCGATTTGATCATCCAGGGTAACGACCTGGTGGCCTCCACGGCCGGGCGCTCGTTCTGGATTCTGGACGACCTGAGTGCCCTGCAACAATCAAAAGGAAACTTCGGAAGCAGTTCAGTAAAACTCTTCCAGCCGAAACCCACGGTACGCTATCCGTCCATTACCATTCCGGAGTGGTTGGGTAACATTCCGGGCCTGGGTACCAACCCCATGGAAGGCGTTGTACTGGATTACTACCTTAAAGAGAAGGCCGATACGAATACGGTACGGCTGGAGATACTGGATGCAAACGGAAAGAAAATACGCAGCTATACCAATAAAAAGAATGAAAACTTTAAACGCTTTCCCGGAGGGCCGCCTGAGCCCGAGGTAATTCCGTCCGAAGCCGGAGTGAACCGCTTTGCGTGGGATTTCCGCACCGAAACCTTGCCGGCCATTGATAATGCTTATGTATATGGCGATTACCGCGGCCATCGTGTGGCACCCGGTAAGTACAAGGCGCGCCTTTTATACAAGGGCGAAACCTCGGAAGTTGATATTGAAATTACCCAGGACCCTAATCTGAAAGTTACCCCTGCCGACTGGGCTGCCCAGCAGCAGTTTATTGAACAGGTCGAAGCCCGTTTAAATGAAATCACTTTTGCGGTGAACAGCATGCGCAAAGTGAAAAAGCAGATTGAAAATTATAATGAGATGCTGAAAGACCGTGCCGCTGCGAAAGAAGTGGTAACCTCCGGAAAGGAATTATTAAAGAAAATTGACAAATGGGAAGAGCAGGTGGTGCAGACCAAACAGAAAAACTTTCAGGATGTGATCAATTTTCCGAGTAAGATCAATACCGAGTTTTTTGCCGTACGTGCCGTTGCCGATGTGCACGATCCGCGGGTAACACAAGGCGCCCGCGACCGGTTTGCCGATTTGGAAAAACAATGGAGCCTGTATAAACAACAGCAGCGCGAATTGCTCGATAAGGATATTGCCGCCTTCAACCGCATGTTTAAAGAGAAAAATGTGCCGGCACTTGTAACCGAATAAACAATACACTGAATAGTGCTGAACTTATCAGCACTATTCTTTTTTATTCAGGGGGGCTCAAAATAGTAAGGAGCATAGTGTTTATTTTTTTGCAACCAAGTTAGTGTAAATTGGCGCAGGCAGTTAAGTATTTACACCAATGACCATCCGGCTGATAAAGGAGGAAGATAACCTGCAGGTGGCTGCCATAATCCGCACGGTGATGCCGGAGTTCGGTGCCAGCGGAAAAGGATTTGCCATTCACGATAACGAGGTGGACGACATGTACTTCGCGTATAGCCTCCCGCGTTGCGCTTATTTTGTTTGCGAAGAAAACGGAAAAATAGTTGGAGGAGGAGGCGTGGCTCCGTTGCAGCAGGGCGATGAGAATACATGCGAACTGAAGAAGATGTATTTTTTACCCGAGGGCCGCGGAAAAGGATTAGGCCAGCAGGTGCTCAATAATTGTTTGGAGGCCGCCAGAAAAATCGGTTATGAATACTGCTACCTCGAAACCTTTAACACCATGAAGCAGGCCATGAAGTTGTACGAGAAAAACGGTTTTGAGAAAATTCCGGGTCCATGCGGTAATACCGGGCATTTTGCCTGCGATACGTTTTACCGGAAGAAGTTAACTGGTTGAGCATTTTATTAGTTAATGTTCAGGCCGATCATTAACCCCACCCAGGGTTTATTTTGGTAAATCCACACAACTTTGTCGCGGTCGGTCAGGTAATCCCAGCCTATGGCAACACCCACCGTAAGGTTATTAATGCCGGCCATGGCAGACAGGCCGCGAGAAAGAATGAAGCCATCATACTCATCGGTAATCTGGTTATTGGTTGTCCAGGGACTTATAAAAGGTAGAGCCCATGCCTCCGAACGCACCGAGGGTATAAGCCCGATGGCGGTTAATTTTTTTTAATACCGGCAGGTGTATCCATAAAGTCAATCTGAAAGCGGTCAACCCGATACCCGATATACAGGTTGCCGTTGAAATTGGTGTTGAGTTGGCGCGGAAGATTTTGTGAGGCCGGCCGGTAACGAAAGCCGATAGTGGTTACGTCAAGGTCAAAACTTTTTGTTCGGAAAAATTCATCCTTTGAAGGAATAATGGTAATGTATTCGCCATTATGCGGATAGATTTTTACCGAATCATCGGTAACTTCAACAAACACTTTTTTTTAAACGTATTGCCCTCTTGACGGAAGTCGTAGTACCCGTTGCTCAACTGGTATTTGGGTAAGTCGATAAGCGAAGCACAGGAAGAAAGAATAAACAGGATCAGAACAGGGATGATGGAGAACTTCATGCTGAACTTCGGTTCAACCAAGATACGCAATCTTTTTAAAGTCTTATGCAGGATGTCTTAAGCACGTGAAGCAGCGGAAGGGAGATCAGGCAAAAAATAGCGCAGGCGATGGTCCACACCGGAGCGTAATACCACACCATTAAACCTACGGCCAGATAGGTTACCGGTACTACGGTTATGCCCACGGCAAAACGGAGGGTACCGGTAAACACCGGGTCGGTAATTTTTTGTTTGACCATCCTCCACACAAGCAGGGGCACTGCGTTTGGTAAAAAGCACAACCAATAAAGCGGGTATGCCAGGTACCGCGCAACCGATTTTCCCCCTTTTTTATTGTTGGCAACTGTGCGGGGATTTTCGCCCGCCTCAATCAACCGGATTCTCCGGTTCGTTTCAACCGGGTTCAGGTATTCGGGTGAAGTTTGTTCCAGTTTGTTGATTACGTCAGTATATGTTGCCTCATTCTCAACATGGGTAGTTAATAATTTCAATTTTTCTTCCATGACATCGCGCAATGCCAAATGGTTGTTTTTAAAGGCATCAGCATTCACGGCTTCTCCATAATAAATACTTACCGAACCCCTGAAGCCGGTATGGTCGGTATAGTTAATGCCTACGGGTATGATTTGTAAATTCAGTGAGGGGTTGTTTTTAAACGACTCATCAACAATGCGCGTAAAGCCTTTGCTTAACGGCCGCACCCTGCGCCTTAAGCTGTGATTGCCTTCCGGAAAAAACAGCAGGCATTCATTTCGCAACAGCACATTACTGGCCCAGGTAAAGGTGTGTTTGTTGTTGGGTATGGATTTAATGCCATCGCGCAGGCGGTACACCGGCCGCATGTTAATTAAAGCAAGTAATCGTGCAGCCATACGGTTTTTAAAAACATCGGCCCGGGCAATGAAATAACAGTAGCGTGGTGCCGTAACGGCTATTACCAGGGCATCCAGCAGGGCATTTTGGTGATTAGCCAGAAACAACACGGGTTTTTTTCGGGGAATGTTTGCAGCACCGGTGACTATAATTTTTTTGAAGTAAACCTGCAGGACGAACCACACATAAATCCGTAAGGGGTAGTAAAGCAGTTTGTTCATAACGCGGATGTCGGGTTGCGCGACCAATAGTACGACAGGCCAAGCCCCGATACAATGTGCCATATTCCCCACCAGCCGGCCACTATAGCCATTTCGCCAAGGCCGTTGAAAAAAGTAAAAATCAAAGCCAGGCCCAACCCTGAGTTTTGAATACCGGTTTCAATGGCAATGGTGCGCTGGTCATTGTAGGGGGCACGGCCAATTTTGGCCACCCAGTAACCGGTAGTGAAAGCCAGAGCGTTGTGAACCAGCACGATAAAAAAGATAAGGTGAATGTAGTTTATAAACGCATCGGTGTTTTGTACAAAAGCAACAATTACAAAACCGATAAACAGCAGAATGGATGCAGGCTTTAACCAGCGGCTAAGTTGTATTGCTGCTTGTGGGTACCGGGAATTAACCAGCATGCCCAGCATAAGGGGAATGCCGGCAATCAGAAAAATGGTGGTAAATACATCGGTGAGGTTAACCTCTACCTGGCGGAGCAGTGCAGCGGCCGGTGCATATAAACCGCCCCACCACGCCAGGTTTAGCGGTGTAAGAAAAACAGAGAGAAATGAACCGGCTGCCGTAAGACCTACCGAGAGCGCCACGTTACCGCCTGCCAGACTTGACATGAAGTTGGAAATGTTGCCACCCGGACAAGCAGAAACCAGGATAAGGCCCAGTGCCATCGCGGGTGAGGGATGTATCACCATAACCAGCAGGTAGGTTAGGGCGGGTAAGGCAATAAACTGGGCCACCAGGCCGGCCAATGCTGCGCGCGGTGTTGTCGCTAATCGTTTAAAATCAGCGGGGCGTAATCCAAGGGCAACGCCAAACATAATAATGGCCAGGCACACATTCAGTATCCATACGTTTTCGGAGTTGAAGTTCAGGCGGATAGGATCGTTCATGGGTAATGCTAAGTAGCGAAAAATTTTGATAATCGGTACCTGACTGTGCATCTGGCTTGACTGCTTATTTATCACTGCAAGGGGTGCGCCTCATCATCGTCTTCATTAATTAAAGCATTGATTTGGTTTTAAGTTTAAAGTGCGCTGTATCTTTAGGAAAAGAAACTACAATGACCACCGAACTCCTTCTGCGCTACCTCCACTTCATCAGTATTTTTACCATTGTTGCCGCACTGGCATCCGAACACCTGTTGCTGAAGAAATTCCTTACCCGCGCTGAATTAAGCAGGCTGGCAAAAATTGATGCCGTGTATGGAGTGGCCGCTGTTGTGTTGCTTGTTGTCGGGTTAACCCTGTGGCTGGGAGGTGTAGGCAAGCCGGCTGTTGTGTACAGCAAGAACTGGATTTTCCACATCAAACTTACCCTGTTTATCGCCATCGGCCTGCTGTCCATCTACCCAACGGTATTCTTTTTAAAAAACCGCAAAGGCAATATGCATGAAGAAGTTAACGTACCTTCTTCAATATTCTGGATGCTTCGACTGGAGCTGGCATTACTCTTTGTTATTCCTTGGCTGGCCGGGCTCATGGCGAGAGGAGTGGGGTATTTTGGCAATTAATACTTCCTTATATGCAAGTAAAAAGCCCCACCAAAATGGCAGGGCCTACCTCCTTTCGGGCCGGAACCTCTGCGAAAAGAAGTTCTTGCCGGATGAAAGCGATTAGACTTATTTGATGGCGTTGCTGTAAAATATGTTTAGTGCCTGATTGGTAAATTCAGAAGCCAGCCGCAACGTTTCCTGTTTGTACAGGGTATTGTCACATTCGGCATAGTGCGAAACCTTTACCTGTTGTTCTTCTTTCCAGATTACTCCGTAGTAGTCTGGTTTGTAGTTCACCATGGCTACATTGCTTTCTTTAAACTTTTTGTCCTTAAATACAGGGGCCTCTGAATTAAATGAGTCGCCTTTTAATTTTACCATCAGTATGGCATCCTTGCCCATACCCTCACTGCTTACAAACTTAAGTTGGGTTGGGGCCATCAGGGGAGTTGCGCCATCCATGCCAAATGCCGTGCCCAGTTCAAAATCGATTTTAGCTTTAACGGATGAAAAACCTGCCATATTTGAGGAGGCTGTTTTCATATCCACAAAAGGAAAGGCAAAGGATACATCAATGATAATGGCGCCATCCAGATCGCGCGAAATCTTCGGACTTTTATCAATGAAGGCACCTTTTTCACGGCCATCTTTTTTTTCTTTCTTCACAAAGTAGCTGTAGCCGGAAGGGGTGGCACTCACATAGCCCGGTATTTGTGCATAGCTTAGTTCACCACCTTCTTTTCGTATCCAGTCAGTATATTCATCGGATTTGGCAGCATCGTTGGCGGTGAGTATTTCAAATCCTTTGGCTTTCAGATCTTCGGTAAATTTCTTGTAAACGGTGTTGGTGATTTCCAGAAAGTCGGGCGTATCAACACCGCTTACGGCTACCACCATCGATGTTTTGGTATTGTTTTTAAATGATCCGCCAATGGATGAGGCTTCGGCCGAAGCCAAAACATGAAAATAGGTGCGAAAGCTGGCGATGTACACCTTGCGCGGTGCGTTTTTCAGTTTGTTTTCTCCATATCCGCCTTTATCGGTAACATGGTCGGCAGTAAGGGGCTGAGTGTGGGCAATGGCTGCCATGAGCCACAAGCCCATCATTAGAATGATTTTGTTCATACAGTTCCGGTTTTTGTTTTAATTCAAACCTATGCCAGAACCGTGTTGTATGCACTTGGGCTTTTCACGGAAGCGCACTACCGTACCGGTACGGAGTGTTTACAGGCTGGCTTACTCGATCAGTTTGTGCGTAAAGGCATATTTGAGCAACCCGACAATATTGTTGGTGTTCGCTTTTCGGAACAGATTTTTACGGTAGGTCTCAACGGTACGTTCGCTGAGGAAAAGTATTTCAGCAATTTGTTTGTTGGTTTTTTCTTTTAAAATAAGTTGAAGCACCTGGCGTTCGCGTTCTGAAAGCATATCATCAGTTGTTTCTTTTTGCAGTGCCTTTTGGGTAAGCTCTGCACTGATGTAGGTGTGTCCCTGACGGATTTTTTCAAGAGCCAGGGTGAACTCTGAAGGGCTAACATTTTTTAACAGAAAGCCATGCATACCGGCAGCCAGGGCCTGCTTCACTACCACCCGCTCATCGTGCATGCTTAAGAGAATACCTTTTAGTAATGGTTTATGATTTTTGGCTGCTGTGAACAACTCAATCCCATTCATGCCGGGCATTTCATAATCGGTAATGAGGGCATCAACGTCATGTTGCCGGATAAACTGAAGCGCCTGCCGGGGGTCTGTGCAGGTGGTGAGCACTTCGTGGGTGTTATCCAGTAAGGCGCGAATGCCTTCAATTAAAATGCGATGATCGTCCACCAGAATTAGTTTCATATCAGGCAACGTTTTGGTGTACAGAAAGCGGCACTTCCACAAGCAGGGTACTTCCTCTGTGACCGGGCCTGGAATCTACCCATACCGTTCCATCGTGTAACTGAATGCGCGACTGGATGTTTTTCCAGCCGTTTCCGTTACTCCGATTCAATGTTTGTGGATCAAAACCATTTCCATCGTCTTCTATGGTTACAGAGAGTGTAGGCGCCTCGGAAATAATATTGATGTTTATCTGTTGAGCTGAGGCGTATTTTGAAACATTGGTAATCCACTCCTGGCAAGCCCTGTAAAGCGAAATCTCTAAGGTTGGGTGAAGTCGTTGTGTGTCTGTCGCATGAATGTGTATTTGTAACGTTCCGGTTTTTGTTATCCGTTCCGCCAGTTCGCTGAGGGCTGGTACCAGTCCTTCGCTTACCAGCGTATGAGGCAGAAGGGCAAAGGCGATGTTGCGGATTTCCTGATGCATCTGATCCAGTAAGTCGGTAGCATATGCTTTCCAGTTTTCGGGTGCATGGTTGATGCAGAGTCGAACGGCTGAAATTAGCTGACCGAAACCATCGTGAAGGTCGCGGGCTGTCCGGGCACGTTCTTTCTCTTGCGAGGACAGTACCGCACGGGTAAGCTGGGTCTGAAAATCTTTTTCGCGTTTGAATAATGTTTCCCGCTGTTTCATGGCCACTTGTTTGCGCCACACCAGTATCAGCAATACAATCAACACAACAATAACCACCAGGAAGAGAATTACCTGCCGGCTTTGCTGGAGTTGGCGTTGTTGCTCGGCCAGTTGAAGTTCTTTCTTTTCGGTTTCATAACGCAGTTGCATGTCGGCCAGGGCATCGGCTGTGGCGTGCTGGTACAAGGTGTCTTTTATACCGGCTAACAACTGAAAATAATTTGCCGCATTTCGATAGTCCTCCAGTGCTTCATAATTTTTGGCGAGTGTTTGATAAACGCCCTCCAGTTTAAGGGTGAGGTTGTGTTTTTCAGCCAACTGTAAACCGGCCAGTGCGGTTTGTACGCCCTGCTGGTAATCTTTCAGTTTGTAATGAAGGTCGGCCATGGTGTAGAGGTCAGCTATTTGATAAAATACATTTCCGGTTTTTTCCCGATAGGGTTGTGCGCGTTTAAACTGTTCGAGGGCCAGCGCATATTGCCCGGCCCTGGCGTACAGGTTGCCAAGAATAAAATAACCGTTTGCCACCAGTCCGTTGTCTTCATATTTTTTGGCAATAGGCAGTCCTCGCTCAACATAATACCGGGCGCTGTCGAAGTTGTTCAATGCAGCATAACTGGCGGCCAGGTTGTTGGTAAAATAGGGGGTAATCCATTCCTGTTCTGGTTCTATGTGAGCCAGCGCAGTTTGGCCGTGGTGGATACAATCGCGGTAGCGTTTCAATTCCAGGTATGCCCACATAATGTTGGAGTGCACCTTCATTTCATCGGTTTTGTCGGGTTGTTGTTGCAACAGCGTAAGGGTTTCGTAAAGGCATTCAAGGCCTTTTTGCGGTTGGCCCGTGCTAATGTAACTCTTGCCGAGGGCTGCATTGATTTTAATGCGCAGGGAAATATACTCCTCGCCTGTTACACGCCTGGCTTCAGCCAGGTAATACACGGCTGAGTCCATGTTACCGGTAAAATTCAACAGCACGCCTTTGCTTAAAAAAGCGTAGCTGCTATAGGTGGTTTCTTTCGGGTGTTGCCGGGCGAGCGCAAAGGCTTTGCGCACATAGCCATCGGCTTGTTGGGGATCTGTTTTAGCATACCTGTAAACTGCCTCACTCAGGTAGCGGGCCTGGTTCAGCCCGGTGGCGGTGCGCAGGTTTATTTCAAGCGAATCGGGAGAGGGCTGGCTGAAAGCCTGCAGGTACACAAGGGCCAGCCCTGCGTACCACCCCCGGAAGAGCCATGTTTTCATGTTGATGCTGACTGACGGGTGTGTAATAGCTTACTATGATAAGTTTTTTCAATTTTCTTATTTGGGACCTAAACTGCTGCTAAGCCTTTGTATTGGAAATCGATTATGAGGCTTGACTTTGGATTTGGAACCTGCTCGTAATTCAATACCTCCAGCTCTTTACATCCGCTCCTTTTGGCGCGCTGGTTTCAATGCGTTTTAAAATTTTAGGCAGGTACATGGTGTTGTACCGCAGCCTCGAAATGTAGTTCGGGTTTTCATGATCACCATTCCAACAGTGTTCTGCACGGTCGCCATAATCAACTTCGCCACCGTAAAACGGATTTTTTGTCTTCTTCAGAAATTCCTCCATTAAATACACCGCATTATTGAGGTAGTAATTATCCATATCGCCACAATAGATGTGAATCTTGCCCTGCAGCTTGGGGCCGAGTGTAGCCCAGTCGCGCTCGAGGATATAACGCAGGTCGTAGTTTTCTTTCCAGTACTGTGCTACGCTATGATCAATTTCACCGGTTACTTTATCCCACAGGCGTTTGGGATAGCCGTCTTCGCCTTGTGGGGAATAGACAGCTTCCCAGATATCCCACTGTTGACCGGAGCGTCCTTTTGTACCGAGTGCGAGTTCGCGGTAATTCATCTCACGCAGCGTTGCTGTAAGCTGGCCTAAATAATTGCGGTAGCCGGGGCGTTCTGTTTTCTTAAAATCACTTTCGTAGTAGTAGGCGTTTTTGTCTTTGTAAATATCCACCAGGCAATAAGCCCGAAAGTCAATCGGGTCGGGACAGGCCGCGAAACATCCGTTAAACTCATCGGGATAAAACATTTGTACGGCAAGGGCTTCCCATCCGCCAGTGGAGCCGCCATAGGTAAAGCGCGCCCACCCCTGGCCGATGCCGCGGAATTGTTTTTCGATTTCAGGCAGCAGTTCATACATAATCGCATCGCCATAGGGACCTTGCGAGGCAGAGTTTACTGCGTAGGAGTCATCGTAGTATGGAGTAGCGTGCTGAATTTCAACAATAAGAAAACGGGGGAAATTTTTGCTCGTCCACTGCTTGTAAAAATTGTAGGCTTCCTGTGCCTGGATTTTCCGGTACCCGTAAATGTTAAACCGAGCGCTGTAATCGGTGGTGTCCATGTTTGGGTCGGGCGGGGTTTCGCTAAAACCCCCGAAGTCACTGGGAAAGTGACCGTGATAGATCATCAGCGGATAACGGGCTTCCGGATGATCATCAAAACCTTCGGGTACCAGCACGTGTGCTCCTAAAAACATGGGCCTGCCCCAGAATTCGGTGAGCATTTTACTCTGTATTTTAATATGGCGGATGTATTTCGTGTTAGTTGGTTCGGTAACGGGGGGAATTTTCTGATCCATGACCACGCGGATGGTTTCATTTTTTGACGGGTCAACGAACACCTTAACAGGCATGCTGTAAAAATTTCCGGGTTTGCGGTTCCACTGCTGCCCCTCGCCCTGGTCGGGCGGTAATTTTACGGTGTGCCCTGTTTTGAGGTTGAAGGTTTCGTAGCGGTTAAGCAGCGCCTGCACAAAGTATTCGCCAGCGGGGATGTCTTTCAGGCTTTGAATCGGGTAGCCAAAGGCATCCGCCCCTATGGTGATTTGGTCACCGGGTTTCATGCCTTCCACATCCACACCAAAAACAAGTTGGGTAGAGTGGGCATCGGTAATTTGATTTCGCGGTTCACTTTTATCGTTGTTGGCCAGCATAAGCAGGAGGCGGCCGTCTTGTTTCTGATCGCTCATTTCAGAAGTGAACGAAACGGAGAACTTCAGGCGGGTTGTGTTTTGGCCGGGAGGCGTGGAGCATCGACTGCCAAGTAACAGCAGCACAGTTAAGAAGGGGATGAGTTTTTTCATGGTGTTGGTTTTGAAGGAGGGAAATTACGCTCTTGAAGGTTGAAAATCGCTGAATTTTATACGAAAACAACCGCGAATTTTGATTTTTTTTAGTCATACCTGCCAAACGATTCTTTATTATATTGCAGGACAGAATTTAGCTGTCCTATACCTATGACCATTCACATCATCGAAGACGATGAGATTTATGCGGAGTTCATCCAGCGGGCATTGGCGCAGGATCCGAACCTCAAAATAAAGAGCTTCAAATCAGCCGAAGAGTGTCTGAAAGCCATGAATGGTGGCCCTTTGCCCGATGCGTTTATTGTGGATTACAAACTGCCCGGCAAAACTGGTATTGATTTCTACGAGGCCATTAAAGCCAAGTTGAAAGACGAGAACAAGCTCATTATGATGAGCGCCATTGACGATGGGAATATGGTACTCAACTTCATCCGCAAGGGCGTACGCGATTACGTGATAAAAGATGACAGCGTGATTGAATCCCTCAAGGCCATTTTGGAAGGCAAAGACGAAGATTACTATCTCTTTAACTGATCCAGCCGCATCGGGAAGACCAGCCGGAAAACGGAACCCACCCCTTCGGTATTCAGGCATTCAACGTACCCGTTGATTTTTTTCATCATGGATTGGGCGATATACAGCCCCAGGCCGGTGGAGCTTTCGCCTCCGGTAGGCCGGTTGGATAACCGGCTGAATTTTTGAAATAGTTGCTTCTGTTCATCCGGCAGAAAACCGCGGGCTTCGTCTTCAATTTCAATGGTGGCATCAGGGCCTGTACATGCTGTGCGCACAGTAACAGCTTTACCGGGAAAGGAAAATTTTATGGCATTGGACAGAAGGTTATCGAAAGCATGCTGTAAGCAGTGGCGGTCGGTATGAAGTTCATGGTCATCTATGATGCCCGAGATAAGGTTGAGTTGTTTTTTACGGGCCACGCCATCTACTGCTTTTAACGAAGTATGAATAAATTCACGAAGGGTAAATGAAACGGGCATCAGTTCAATGCCCTGAAATTCCAGGTTACGGTAATCAATCAGGTTGCGGATCATGGCCATGCCATCGGCAATTACAATGTGCATTTTTTCGAGATAGTTTTTTTGCTCATCCGTAAGGTTGGCAGCATTCATCTGTACCAGTTGGAGTAAAGCGTGCATGCGGTTAAAAGGCGACTTGATGTCATGCGATGCGATGGTAAGCAACTGCCGCTGGCTTTGAGTAAGTTCTTCAATTTTCTGAAGAAGAACTTCAACCTGTTTTGATGCTTCTGGCGGTAAATCCTTCATGTAACTATATGGTGATGAAGGTACGGATTTGCATTCAGATGCGCACCCGGATTTCATCCTGGTAATCTACCGGAATAGTAATGGGTACGCTTTTGTAGGTAAGGCGGATGGAACCGGTGTATTGTATTTTCATTTTCTTACCCCCCAGAACAGCCAGCACGGTATCGAAAAATCCAAGTTCTTTCAGGTTGAGGTTAACTTCCAATGGTACGGTAAACTCAGCCTCTGCCGGAATTTTTGTTTTCAGTTTCTGGTTAATCAGCGCTGCCTTTTTCCCATCTACAAAAACCTCCATATCAATTTTGCGTAACGTCATTTTTAGTTTGTTCGGATTGTAGAGTACAGCATTTGCCCTGAGTACAGGTTCGGTGTTGACATCCACTACAATATCCTTGATTTTGCGCAGCACAACTTTTTCTTTAGGCACACAAGACGTGACTAAAATGAAGGGCAACAACGCCAGTAAGAGCAGGCGGAGAAATACGGATGGCAGAACGAAAAAAATTGATTTATGAATCATGGTCGTAAGTATAGACAATCCTGTGTTAACTTTGTTACATGAATCCTTTGTTCGACACCATCGCAACCGGCCTGGCCGAACAAAGTTTTGCGGTTGCCGATCAATTTTTAAGCCAATCGGAAGTGGAGGATATACTGGCATTGCCTGAATTTTGTAAAGGAATCGAATCCTTTAAGAGAGCGGGCATCAGCAAACAAGTACAAGTAAAGGAGGAAATCCGTGGCGATTACATCCAATGGTTAGATAAAGCAACGGCACCTGAAGCTGCACAGGTTTATCTGCACCGACTGCAGGAATTAATTCGGTACCTGAATCGCAATCTTTTTCTCAGTTTAAAGGATATTGAAGTACACTTCACCATTTACCCGCCCGGCACATTTTATAAACGCCACCTCGACCAGTTCAAACAGGATGATCACCGCAAGCTTTCGGTAATTTGCTACCTGAATAGGGATTGGAAGCCGGAGCACGGTGGCGAGTTGCGCATGTACCTTCCGGGTCGCTCGCGCGATGTGTTGCCCGAAGCCGGCCGCCTGGTTTGCTTTCGCAGTGACCAGATTGAACACGAAGTGTTGCCAGCAACTCGCGAGCGACTGAGCATTACCGGATGGATTCTGGACAAGGAAAAATTTCTTCTATAATTTGGGCGTATGAAAGCGTATTTTCAAAAGTTATATCAATATAATGAGTGGGCAAACAACCGCTTGCTTAAAGCATTAAAGGGGCAACAGGTGGCCGACTCCAAAATTTTGGAAATCATGGGCCATATAGTGGCCGCACAACTGCTTTGGCTGCACCGGGTGAAACACGTACCCCCACCCGATGTAAAACTATGGGGCTTATATTCGCTCGAGGAAATTATAGCCATGAGCGCCTTGGCCTGTAAACAGTGGTTGCAATTTGTGGCTGAACGCGATACCTTTAATGAGGAGTTAAGTTACCTCAACTACAAAGGGGAGCCGTATACCAATAACGTGGAAACCATTATGATTCATTTGGTGAATCACTCCTCCTACCACCGTGCACAGGTGGCTTTGTTGTTGAGGCAACAGGGATACGAACCAGTGAACACCGATTTTATTACGTACGATCGGATTCTTCGCGGGCAATGGAAAGATTAAAACAAAGATAGATTATGAAAAATTTGTACATGCTTGCGGGTGCTTTGCTGAGTACTTTTGCTGGATTAGCTCAGAATGGCATCACGGTTTGCCACACGGAAGCCACTGAAAAATTTGCGTTATTTGCACTAAACAAGGAGTTTAATATGGCCCATGCTGACCCGCTGCCGTACGAACACCAGAGCCAGGTTGGCAAGATGGTAACCTTTAAAACCGCTAATGGCCCCGATGCCAACGGATATTTGCTGGAAGCAAAAACGAAAACAAACAACTGGATTTTTGTTTTCCAGGAATGGTGGGGTCTCAACGATCACATCAAGCGCGAAGCAGAACAATTGTATAATGCGCTGGGCAATGTAAACGTGTTGGCCATTGATATGTACGATGGCAAGGTTACCGACAAGCGCGAAGAAGCCGGAAAACTGATGGGCGAGTTTAAGCAAGAACGGGGTAATGCCATCGTTCAGGGGGCATTAGCTTATGCCGGTAAAAATGCAAAAATCGGAACGGTAGGTTGGTGCTTTGGCGGTGGGCAGTCGCTGCAGGCCGCGCTTACCGCAGGCACCCAGGCAGCAGCGTGTGTAATGTACTACGGCATGCCCGAAGAAAATGTGGAGAAGCTTAAAACATTAAACTGCGATGTGTTGAACATCTGGCCCACGCAGGACCAATGGATTAACAAAACTGTGATGGACAAGTTCGAAGCCAACATGAAGACGGCTGGTAAAAACCTTACCATTAAGGCCTATGATGCCGATCATGCCTTTGCCAACCCCAGTAATCCAAAGCACAACAAGGAGTTTACAGCGGATGCCTTTAACAATACGGTAGCGTTTTTTAAAGCCCGGTTGAAGTAAAAAACCGCATTCCGGTTACATAAACTCCTCCAACATATACTTAATGACATCCGTGGTGGTAACAATGCCCACCAGTTTGCTTTCGTCTTTTTTATTTACTACCGGCAGGGCATGAAACTCTTCGGAGGAAAGAATTTCGGCAACCTGTTTTATGCTGTCGTTTTCTTTTACTACGCGTGGTTTGTGCGACATTACCTGTGAGATGTTGAGCATATCAAAAACAGCCTCATCAGTATCACCTTCACCAGCAAATAAACTGCTGAAGGTAAGCCGGTTCAGATCGGTCTTACTGATGATGCCCACCAGTTGTTTCCCATGCAACACGGGCACATGGCGTATGTGATGCTTGCGCACCAGTTCATGTACATCGGCTAATGTGTCATCCAACTGAACCGTAAAAACATTTTTTGTCATGATGGTGCTAACAGGCGTGTTCTTTTTCATGGCTCCGGTATTTTGTTTACGTCACTTCAAAATACCCAGAGATACAGAGTTCAGGCCTGATTAAAATCAGAAGGCACCAATGATCTTCATCACTCCCAAACTACCAAGCCCTCCTGGTGAAACCACTTCGGATAGTTGGGCAGGTGTATCTTTTCAACTTCGTTTCGTTTTACCTTGAGTGTGGGAGTAAGCAGCCCGTTATCCACCGTCCAATCGGTTTTCATAATTACGGCTGTTTCCAGTTTTTCGTAGTCCTCCACTTTTTTGTTCACCTCGGCAATGGTCTGGCTGAGGCTGGCTGTGATAGCATCATTGGTTTTGGCTTTTCCCGCAGCCGAGAGAACTACCAGTGCCATAGGCTGCGGCACACCCATGCCCACTACGCATACTTGTTCAATATCGGTGTTCTTCGAAAGCATCAGTTCAATAGGTGCAGGCGAAATGTATTTTCCTTTATCAGTTTTAAACTGGTCTTTTACCCGTCCGGTAATTTTCAGGTAACCGTCAGCATCGTACTCGGCCATATCACCGGTTTTCAGGTAGCCCTCTTCATCAAAAACTTCGGCTGTAAGTTGCGGCTCTTTGTAGTAGCCTTTCATTATCGCCTTGCTGCGGATGCGCAGTTCACCTTCGGGCGAAATTTTGGTTTCCGCACCTGGCAGCGGTTTGCCTACGGTGCCTACTTTGTTTTGCCCGATCAGATTGAAGTGCGACAGCACGCAGTCTTCTGTCATACCATAATTTTGATAAATGGTAATGCCAATGGTTTGAAACCAATTTATAATCGGAATAGAGAGTGGAGCCGCACCGGAGCAGATGTAAATGGCTTTGGCCAGGCCCAGTTCTTTTTTGAGTTTGCTCTTCAGCAGGGAGCTTACCAGCGGAATGGAAAGAAGCCGGTCGAGTTTTTTCTGAGGGATTTTTGCAAGAATTTTTTCCTGGATCTTCGTCCATATTCGCGGAACAGCAAAAAATATGGCCGGCTGGGTGTCTTTCAGGTCTTGCGCAAACGTTTCAATGGTCTCGGCAAACGAAATGGTTGCTCCTTTATATATGCCCAGCAGTTCAATGCCCAGTCGTTCGGCCACATGGCTCAGGGGCAGGTAGGAAAACATGCGCAGGCCGTCAGGCAATTGCGGAAGGATTTGCTTGACAACGCCAAGCACGATGTTGAAATTTTCAACTGTATGCATTACGCCTTTGGGTTTTCCGGTGGTGCCTGACGTGTATATGATCGTCATCAGGTTATCGGGTTGCGGGGTAACCGGATTTTTTACAGGAGCACCGGAAGCAATGATTTGCTCCCAGCTTTTTCCTTCGTGGTGCCCGTAAACGGCAAGGCTAATCCGCATAAGCGATGCCGGAATACCGGCCTGCTGACTTTTGTAGTTGTCAAGCTTGCCGATAAAAATGGCGGCCGATTCGCTGTGCTCCAGTATCGGGCGGATGGCATCGGCACTGAGTGTCGGATAAATCGGAACGGAAATATGCCCGGCCATCATAATGGCGAGGTCGGCCATAATCCAGTGTGCGCAGTTTTTGGAGAGGATGGCCACTTTAGAGTGCGGTGGGAGGACTTCAAGCGCTCCGGCAATCTTCCGGATTTCTTCACCCGCCTGTCGGTAGGTCCACGTTTTCCACTGGCGGTTAAACGGTTGGCGTAGAAAAACAGCTTCGGGTTGGGAGGCTTCCCAATCCAGAAAACATTGAAGAGGCGATGTAGCCATGTTATGGTTTTAGGTTTGGTTCATGAATGTAAGCAGTATTGCTGCCTGATGCAATGTATATTTGCGCAGCCCGTTTACGAAGTATGCAAAAATTATCCTGGTGTATGATGGTTGCCACAGCCTGGCTGATATTCAGCTGTGGTGGCGATGAAGAAAAATGTGCGTTCATCCCGGTTCCCGAAAAAAAGGCAGCCATCCGGTTTCTGTCACTCTCCGATTCGTTGCCGGCCATTACATCAAAGGCTGAATTAGTTGACTTGCTTACCCGCTACCCCGTGTTGCGCGATGATTTTTTTCACAGAAGCAGCTATCCGAACGACTCGGTATTTATCAACGAGCTGTTTCGCAGGTTTACTAACCCTCATTTGGATACGCTCTTGTTTGAAGTAAGGCGTGTTTTTGGCGATGAGCAGAATCTGAAAAGGGAATTTGAGCAAGCCTATACCAACCTGCTTTACTACTACCCCGATGCGGAGATTCCGCGTATCATTACAGCCATCAGCGGGTTGGATACGGATATGGTGGTAACCGATTCGCTGATCATTATCGGCCTGGATTTTTACCTGGGCAAAGGTGCGCGATACAGACCCAATATGTACGAATACCTTTTACGACAATATACTCCGCACAACATTGTACCCTCGGTAATGCTGCTGAATGGAATAAGCGATAAGTTCAATGCTACCGATCCAACCGACAAAACCATTTTAGCCGACATGATGGCTTACGGCAAGTCGTTTTATTTCGCCAAACACATGTTGCCCTGCGTACCCGACAGCATTTTCATATGGTATTCATCAGAAGAAATAAAGGGAGCAAACGAAAATCAGGATCTGATCTGGTACCGGTTTATTGAAGACCAGGTACTCTACTCTACCAGCCACCTGGTAAAACAACGTTACCTGGGCGACCGGCCCAAAACTATTGAAGTGGGAGATGAGTGTCCTGGCCGGATTGCCCAATGGGTGGGTTGGGAAATTGTAAAAAGTTATATGAAATCCCATCCGCAAATTACCCTGCAGCAACTGATGCAATTTGCTGATGCCGATAAACTGTTTAAGGAATCAAAATATAAACCTGTAAAACACTAACCGTGGCAGCACGGCACTTTATTTATCTTTGTTGATGCCAACCCCAATCCCTATGCGACAGAAAATCGTGGCCGCGAACTGGAAAATGAACAAAACACACGCAGAAGCCGGCCCATTGGTTTCAGCCGTGATTTCCGCATTTCAGCAGCCAGAATACACGCTGCCAAATGTTATTTTTTGCCCGCCTTTTCCTTACCTGGCAGATATTGTTAACCTCATCCGCCACAACTCCCGGTTTTCGGTGGGTGCACAAAACTGCAGCGAACACCAGTGGGGAGCATACACAGGCGAGGTGTCTGCACCCATGCTGAAATCCATCGGGGTGAAGTATGTCATTCTGGGGCACAGCGAACGCAGGCAATATTTTGGCGAAGAAGGCACACTGCTGGCCCAAAAAATTGATGCCGCCCTGGCCAACAACCTTACCCCGATATTTTGCTGTGGCGAATCGTTGCTGGTGCGTGAAGACAACAAACAAAACGATTTAGTAAAAGCACAGATAGAGGAGAGTTTATTTCATCTGCCGGCTGAGGGAATCAAGAAACTTATCATTGCCTATGAACCCGTTTGGGCAATTGGTACGGGTAAAACTGCCACGGCACAACAAGCCCAGGAGATGCATGCTGTTATCCGAAAACACATTGCCGGCCGTTATGGTAAAGAAGCCGCTGAAAGCATTTCTATACTTTATGGCGGAAGCGTAAATGCAGGCAACGCCCGTGAACTGTTTGCCTGTGCCGATGTGGATGGCGGACTGGTAGGAGGCGCTTCGCTTAAGCCAAGTGAGTTTGCAGAAATTGTTCGAGCAGGTTCCAGCTAACCCGGCCTAACCATGTACTACACCCGCCTGCAGGTAATATGCACACCTGAGTTTTCGGAAATCCTGATGGCCGAAACCGCGGAAGCCGGCTTTACTACGTTTATGGAAACCGAAAAGGGATTTGAAGCGTATCTTGAAAAAAATCAGTACGACAAGGAAAAACTTCAGCAGATTAAACAAAAGTATTCGGGCATAACTCCGGTTGTCTTTTATCTGGATCGGGTAGAAAAACAAAACTGGAATGAAGAATGGGAAAAGAATTACGAACCCATTCTGGTAGAAAACAAATGCCTGATCCGGGCCGCATTCCATCAGCCGGAGAAAAATTATCCTTACGAAATCATCATCACACCCAAAATGTCGTTTGGCACAGGGCATCATCAAACCACGTACCTGATGATCAAAGCCCAGCTTGAAATGGATCATGCCAACAAAACCGTGATGGATGCCGGCACCGGAACGGGAGTATTAGCTATCATGGCATCGAAGTTGGGAGCCTTTAGGGTAGAGGCATTTGATATTGACGAATGGAGCATCCTGAACAGTACAGAGAATGCTCAAGTAAATAGCTGTCAGAACATTTTCATCCGGCAGGGAAAGATCAGCGAGCTTACTTTTGAATCAGAGTTTGACATTATCCTGGCCAACATCAACAAAAACATTCTGCTTGAAGAATTGCATCAGTATGTGGCTTACCTGAAGCCTGGCGGGCGGTTGCTGCTAAGCGGTTTTTATGAAAAAGATATTCCCGATTTACTCACGGAAGCACACCGGTATGCGTTAATGCAGATACAAGCCGATGTGCGCGATAACTGGGCCAGCCTGCTGCTCGTAAGGAGGTAAGCAGCAGCAGTTTGGGCATGCGGCTATTTTTTGCGAATTTCAAAGGTTTTAACAGGTGTGAAAGCGCTTTTTCAATATTCACTGCTTCTTTTGGCTGTGGGAGTGTTTGCCCAAAGCCGCAATAAACCGGTAACGTTTACCAGCTTCCCCGACAGCATTCGGGTGGTGCTTGAAAATACCCGGAATACCGAGGCCATGGTGGTGGGTGGCGGGCTTACCACGGCATGGAATAACCTGGGCCAGGATCAGCAGTTCCGTATTCAGAATCAGTTTTACCGGATGAAGCGAAACGGCTACAAACTGCGCCCGCATTTCGTTGACTATTTCGGATGCATTGTTAACGCAGTGAGCGTTGAAGGAGCCGATATTACTACGCTAAATCAATTTCTGGGAGTTGTCGATAAGGTGGTGGCTAATTACAAGCCCGATAAAGCACTCAAGTTTCTTTCCGCATCAAAACAGTTTTTTCTTCATCATGCTTTGTATTACGATAAAACCTACCGGTTGTATGCCCGCGAAGATGACTATCAGTTTGATTATCTGGAATACATCCCGCCACCTGTGGATACAACAACCGTTGAGGAGACAAGTTGGGACGATTGGCAGGATGAGCCCCTGGACACCACCCCGCAGGTAATTGAACCGTATTGGATGACCCCAGCGCCTCAGCCCACTATTGAAGGACCGGTAATTCGTTTTAATCGCGTATCGCTGAACATCGTTACGCCTTCTGACTCGGCCTGGCTTCGCAACACGAAAGGCATTTTTTCACTAACAGAAAACTTGTTTGTAGGAGAAGAAGGAAAGTTTGACTGGACATCGGCAGGCCTTGGTGCCGATTCGGTGTACTGTAACTTTACAACCTATACGTTTAAGGTAAACAAACCGGAGTTAAAGGCCGACCTTGTAAAATTTAACTACACCGGTAAAACCCCCGGTTTTATTTTTGGCAAGTTTGAATTCCGCTCGCAGCCCCGCAAAGCAGGAGTAAAATCGGCATGGCCGCATTTTATCTCCTACCAAAGCGATTTGGCCATCCGTGGTTTCGGTAATGAAAGGATGACCTACCGCGGGGGTTTTTCATTGCAGGGATCAACGATCAGCAGCGCCAATGTAAATAACGAATTTTCTACATTGGCGGTGGCCGATAGCCTGGGGTCAAAACAATTTCAGGCAAAATCGCGCGACTTTGTTTTTAATGACTCTACCGTCTCTTCAAAGCGTACCGCTTTTGTTTTATACCAATTCAATGATTCGGTAGTCCATCATTCCGTTCAGATGAACTTCAATTATAAAAAAAACAAAGTTGTACTGATGACTGAAAGGGGACCTTACAAGGCCACCCCCTTTACCGCCAGCTTTTTTGGTTTGGATTTTACGGCCGACCTTATTCGATGGAACCTGGCGGCCGACAGCCTGGATATTTCAACAGTGGGCGGCCGCTCCACCGTGCCGATGATCCTCGAATCACGCGATTATTATGATCCCCGGGATTTTCATGAGTTACATGGCTCCGGATTTAATTTTCATCCGCTGGCCGTTGTGGCTAAATATTGTCTGGACAATAACACACGCGAAATACACAGTGGCGACATCGCGCAGGTATTTAACCTGAAAATTGTTGATGCACAAAAAGCCCTTGAATTCCTGGCCATCAAAGGCCTTCTTGAATACTGGCCCGAAAAAGATCTGGCAATTGTTAAGGAAAAAGCCGTTTCGCAATACCTGGCGTATAAAGGCGAAATGGATTACGATAATATGAAAATTCATTCGGTGATGGGATCGTTTGCCATGGCCGACCTGAAAAAGCCGCTGCACGCCAATGCTACCCTGAGTTTTAAAAACCGCAATATGGTGGTGCGTGGAGTAGAAGAATTCAGTTTAAGCGATTCGCTCAATGTGGTGATCAAGCCCGATAGCAGTGTAATCACCGTGCTTCAAAACCGCGACATCAAATTTGACGGCACCATTACGGCCGGCAACTTTGAAATATCCGGTAAGGACTTTACGCTGAAATACGACAGCTTCTTCATTAACCTGAACCGGATTGACTCCATTAACTTTTTTACGATGGAGAAAAATGCACGAGGCCAGATGGTTCGGAGAAAAATAAATAACTCCATGGTGGGTGCTGATTCAACCGCGGCTGCCGAAGGAGGGCTTGGTGACATTTCAAAATCATCGGGTACCCTGTTCATCAGCCGGCCTGACAATAAATCGGGCAAGAAAAAAATCCCCAATTACCCGCGCCTCGATGCGACCACAGGAGGTGTGATTTATTTCGACAGGCCCGAGGTGCTCAATGGCGTGTACGATCGTTCGGTGTTTTTTGTAGTGCCTCCCTTTAAGCTGGATAGCCTGAACGATGCCGACCCAACCTCCATCAACTTCGAGGGCACCTTTGTATCAAGCGGTATGTTCCCCAGCTTCAAAGAAAAACTGCATACCATGCCCGATAAATCACTGGGCTTTGAGCACATTGTTCCGCGTGGGGGGTATCAGCTATACAAAGGCGATGGCAAGTTTGAGGGCGTGATTACACTCGATAATCGTGGTATCCGGTCAACCGGAACTATAAAC
>JBKBOE010000019.1:0-42822 GCA_046294915.1 Cyclobacteriaceae bacterium
GGTTACAACGAATAAGGCACTGTCCTTTGGGCTAATCTCTGTTGAATTGAAGGCAACACTAAAGGCCGCATTATCGGTTGTCATATTGTTTACCACAAGGGCATCGGTACCTGTATTTCGCACGACAAGTGTTCTGTTTTTCTGCGATCCTTCGTAGGCATTACCAAAATCAAGTGTAGGCGGCTTCACGTCAATATTAGGAGCCCCGGTAACCTGCAAGGTAACCGGTATTTCAATTACGGGATTCAACGGATCGTTGTTTGTAATGGTTATGCTACCCTGGTAGGTTCCGCCATACAATTCACGGGCATCAAACAGTACTGGTATCTCCGTGCTTTCACCGGGCAATAGTATGGTTGTAAAATTTCCGATATCAAGCCACCTGCCGGCTCCGGCTTCATCGGAAGCCAATGCAGAAGAGTACACTATGGAAAGCGTGTAAAGTAATTCACCCGTGTCGGGATTGTGGGCACGCAAAATTCCGTAGCTCGGATCCGCTGAAAATAAAACTCCCAACTCATCTGAGTAGCCTAAGCCATACACATAAAATCCCAAATCAAAGGAATTAATAAGCACCCCGGTTTCTAAATCAATTTCGAACACAGCATAGGGTGAATTTGTTACAAAAACGGTTCCCCTGCTCCCACCAAAAGTCAGTCCTCCGATTATCGACAACCCGGGAACAATGACGCGCTCAATGGTGCCTGCGTCAAAATCAATTTCCAAAATACGATTTGAGCCATAGTCGAGCGCATAAAGAAACTTGCCTGAGTGACCGAGTGCATCAAAATTGCCCAGCCCTGTGAGGTTAATGGAAGAAACAACACCACCGGTTTCAGGATTGATGCGGTAGAGCTGGTTAGTGCCAAAACCATTAATAAAATACAGGTATTGACCATCATACGCTAATCCATCAGGACCGCCTGAAATAAATTCCGGTGCCGGGATTGAGTTGAGGATGGAACCTGTTGCAGGGTGTATTTGGTCAATGGTATTGAACGAACTGTTAAGGGTAAACAACTTACCCCCTGAAAGGGGTTGTTGTTCTTGCATTGTGTGATAAGTCGGCTTATCACCTGTGGGAGGCCTAGTGCCTAACTTTTTGTAGCGATCTTCAACAGGAGTCCTTGCCGCCAAAAACTCTTCCGGAATAGCCGACAGTTTAAACCTGCCTTTACGTGCAGAAGTCATCCCTGTTTGTGTAAACACACGATGTTTAACATTCAACTCAAGCTGACTGGCTCCCGTATTGGTTACAGTTAGCATTCGCGTTGATGTTTCGCCTGAAAACAAATTTTCGGTAAGCGATAGCGGTGTAACCTCAATAACCGGTGGAAGCAATGTTGTGGCCCAGGCTATGTTTGAAATCTCTGATGTGTTACCTGAGAAATCCCTGGTCTTCACGGCAAAATAGTAGGTACTGCTATGCACCAGGCCAGCGATTACAATTTCTTCGTTAGCTCCCGCAGGCTTTGGCCTACCGGGTAAATAATACTGAGTGGCCGTGCTGAAATTTCCTTCATTGATCGGGGCCAGCGAATATCGGAGATCGTAGCTTGTAGCCGAACCCTCCATGCCGCTGCCGCCAGGGGCTGTCCATGACAATACAATGCTGGTAAGTCGAGGTTCAACTATGGTAAGGTCGGTAATCGTTCCCGGAGGAATATCATCGTTCGCCTCAAGGGCATGGTGTGCATTTAACCGGCCGCTACCAAGTTTATTGACATAGTCCGGATTCTTACTGTCGATATTGTCTGCTGAAATTTGTAAACGGTCCCAAACCATACTGGGGACAAACCCGGTGCCGCCAAACTTGGAAATGATCAGTGCGGCCACACCCGAAACATGAGGACAGGCCATGGATGTACCTGAAAGCAAGGCATAGCTACCCAGGTGTGTAGGATATGTACTCAACACATCGCTGCCCGGAGCCGCAATGTCAATCCATGGCCCAAAATTCGAAAACCCTGACCGCTGATCGTTGTGATCGGTGGAGGCGACAGCCATAACTGGCGGATAGGAAGCTGGATAGCCAACTGAAGGATTATCGGTATTGCTGTTGCCTGCAGCAAATATTACAATTCCACCGGCCATCGGGCCGATTTGAATGTTTTGTGAAAAATTAGCATCACTGTTGTCAAGCCCCGCACGGGCTATGAAATAATTAATAGCTGCCTCAATAGCGAAACCACCTCCGCCCCACGAGTTCTGCGAAATCACTGCTCCGTTATCAGCAGCATACACCATGGCATCCTCAAAACCACCGGTGCCAAAATTTCCAAATCCTGCCAGCGACATCAGGCGCACACCATCTCCAGAGCCTGAGCCTCCGGCTATTCCTGCAACGCCAATTCCGTTATTCGTAACTGCCGCAATTGTTCCTCCAACATGGGTCCCATGAAAGTTGGGGAAGATGGTGCCTGTTCCATCACCAAAACCATATCCATAGATATCATCCACATACCCATTCTGATCATCGTCAATACCATTGTTGGGTATCTCACCGGTATTAATCCACATAGACTGTGTAATGTCAGGATGCAGATAATCAATGCCTCCGTCAATAACAGCTACAACAACAGAAGGATTTCCGGTTTCAAGTGCCCACGCCTGAATCAAACTGATATCAGCACCGGGTGTTCCTCCGGTTTGACCCGTATTGCGGTAATGCCATTGCTCAGGAAATCGCGGATCATTGGGAGGCTCGGTTAGAATATGTTGTACAGGAAAGGGCTTCTCAAGAAGTGGCTCGGTTAGCCGGTATTCGCGTGCGGGCTCAACGATATCAAAGTGGTTGACCCCTTTTAATTGGTGAACGACCATGCCTGCCGGCAGTTCCCTGCTAACCTCAATTTCATACCACAAGTGAAGGCCGAATGCACGGTGGGCTTTCTCGAATTTGCCGGCTTCCCGGAAAATGCGCTTAACCGATTTAACATCAATCGACTCAAAAACTGCATCAACTTCCGAAATTCCGCTCTTCCTTCCTCCCGGACTAACGGTTAGCTGCTGGTAGGAGTCCTTTTTGAATTTTACATGAATAACCCCCGGGCGATAAGGAGATTGACTCTGAGCCATCGCGGTGAGCGCCAGACTCAGAAAAATGGATAAAAGCGAAATTTTCTGAATAATTAACCGAGACACGTCAACTGTATTGAGCCCGAATATCCGCATTTTACCAAGAAACAAAAAGGGGCATTTCGCCCCTTTTCTGTTAATTGAAGATACGAGTCTATACTTGCTTCCCGCCCAGCATCACCAGGTCATTCACATTGATTTCGGTGATGTAGCGCTTTTCGCCAGCAGGGGTTTCGTACACGCGGTGCACCAGCTTGCCTTCAACCGCCACTTCATTACCTTTCTTCAGATACTTCTCGGCTATGCCGGCCAGTTTACCCCAGATCACCACGTTGTGCCATTGGGTATCCTGCACCTTTTCGCCTTTCTGGTTTTTGTACGAATCGGAGGTGGCAATGGAAAATGAAGCCCGTGTTTTGTCGCCAAAGGTTTTCACTTCGGGGTCTTTGCCTAAACGACCGATCAACTGCACACTGTTTCTTAAACTTTTCATAACTGTATTGTTTATTGGTTTAACATACGATTTGTGAACACTGCCAACCGGTTATTGTCGATTGACGATGCAAAGGTGTGGGGAGAAAAAAACCCGACTCGTATGATAATCGCTTACTTTCGGTTATATTCGTTTGTAAACGTTTATAAACGGATTAGAAATCCGCTAAAATCCCGTAAATCATGGCTAAAACCGCAGAAAAAGTATGTCTGGAATGTGGCGAAAAAATAAAAGGCCGGGCGGATAAAAAATTTTGCTCCGACCAGTGCCGCATAAGCTACAACAACAAACTCAACAGCGATGAAACCAACTACATGCGCAATGTGAACAACATTCTGCGCAAAAACAGGCGTATTCTTACCGAGTTAAACACCACTGGCAAAACCAAAGTACACCGTACCAAACTCAACGAAAAGGGGTTCGACTTCACCTATTTCACCGGAATCTACACCACCAAAGAAGGGGCTGTTTATAAATACATCTACGACCAGGGATATCTGGAAACCGACAAAGACTGGTTTTTGCTGGTGGTGAAGAAGTGAGGTGCTTCAGAACCTTTCCGGATCAAAAGCCTCCAGCGGAATGCTCGTATCCACACGATTTACAAGTTCGCTTACCAGTTTACCTGTTCCAGGCCCTAAACTCAATCCCATCATTGAGTGCCCCGTGGCAATTACCAGATTGGAGAATTTTTTTGACCGGCCGAGGTAGGGCAACCCATCGGGTGAACACGGGCGAAGCCCGTGCCACACATCATCTTTCTTTGGCATGGATACCGAAAGGTCAGGATAATACTGCGGTATGGCTTCTACAATTCCTCTGACACGATTCATGTTAATGGCGTGGTTCACCCCGGTGATTTCCATGGTGCCTCCAAACCGCAATGAACTGCCCATTGGTGTAACGGCCACGCGCGCTTCAAGAAAAATGGAAGGTATCCGTGAATTCTTTTCTACTTTGTCAAGAGTAAAGCTATACCCCTTGCCGGCTTGCATCGGAAGCGAAATGCCCAGCCTTGAAATCAGTGTGCCCGACCAGGAGCCTGTGGCAATCAGCACTTCATCGAACGTAAAGTCTCCCCGATCGGTTATCAGCGATTTTATCTTTCCCGATTCCGTAATAAAATTCTTTACGTTGGTTGATGAATAGATTACAACTCCGCTTTTTTCCAAATAAGGAATCCACTGGCTCACCAGGGCATGTGGGGTAATGTGTGCATCGCCCGGGTAATAAACTCCGCCTCGCACGCTCACCCGCATATCGGGCTCAAGTTTCTGAACTTCGCCAGCCGACAGCACGTGTGCTTCAATGCCCAGTTTGTTGGCAAATGCAGCCGCTTCGCGCTCCTCATGTTCGGTCTCTTTTGTCTGATAGAGCATCAGCAAACCGCGTTCATGAAATCCAAAATCAAATGGAAGTTCTTTGGCAAGTTGCTGATACATGGCTTTGCTGAGCATGCTTAATTCCTTGAGTGCCGGAGCGGCACGTTCAACATGATTTTTTGTTGCATGCCTGTAAAACTGCCAGCCCCATTTAATCAGTTCTCCGTTAAGCCGGGGCCTAACATAAAACGGACTGGTTGAATTGAACATCCAGCGGATGCCTTTGGTGATCATCCCCGGAGAGGCCAGTGGAATGATGTGACTGGGCACAATCATACCGGCATTGCCAAACGAGCAGCCGTCCTTCAGATCGCTTTGATCTATAATAGTGACTGAGTGACCCGCTTTCATTATATAATGAGCCGAGCTTAACCCAATGATGCCCCCTCCAATGATGGCTACTTTCATAATGCCGGATTAAATTACCTGAAACCCGTATGCATACGGATCATCTTCCGGGTCGATGGTGATGGTATTGAAGCCATATACTTTCGCCCACCCTTCCACGCTCGGAATAATGGCTGGCTTTCCGTTTAATTCAGTCACTTCTTCGATGCGCCCGATGAATTTGGAGCCGATGATACTTTCATGAATGAATTCTTCTCCCGGCTTTAAGTTGCCCTTTGCAAACCATTGGGCCAGTCTTGCTGATGTGCCGGTACCGCAGGGTGAACGATCGATGGCTTTATCACCATAGAAAACTGCATTGCGTGCCGTTGAAGTTGCATCAAGGGTCTTCCCTGTCCAGAGGATGTGACTGCACCCGTTGATGGTAGGGTTTTCGGGGTGCACAAAGGTGTATTTCGCATTGATGGTTTTACGTAAAGCGCGACTCCAGCTTATCAACTGGTCGGCTGTATAATGCTCCAGTCCGGGAAAGTTTTCCTGCACATCAACAATGGCATAAAAATTCCCGCCATACGAAACGTCCAGCGTCAATTCACCCAGGCCGGGGCATTCGGCTTTAAGATTTTCGGCCGCCAGGTAGGATTTTACATTCCGGATTTTTACCGACTTTACCTTTTTCCCTTCCTGCCGGTACTCCACACGCACCAATCCGGCCGGTACTTCCAGGTTAAGCACACCGGGTGTTTTCGGTTTCACCAGCCCATGCTCGATGGCAACCGTTACCGTACCGATAGTGCCGTGCCCGCACATGGGCAGGCAGCCGCTGGTTTCAATAAACAGAATGCCCACATCGTTGGCCGGATCGGAAGGAGCATACAAAATACTTCCGCTCATCATATCGTGCCCGCGGGGTTCAAACATCAGCCCTTTTCGAATCCAGTCGTACTCCCGCATAAAATGCTGGCGTTTGTCACTCAGGGTAGCCCCCTGCAGTACCGGACCGCCTTCGATAACCACGCGCACAGGGTTACCACAGGTGTGGGCATCTATGCATTTGAAAACATTCATCTGGTATTTGATTACGAGTTGTTTGTTGTGGGCTGGCAGTGAGGTGGTTCTTGTTAACGACATCAACCATTATCCAATTATTAAATAACCAACAACTCAGCTTATTTCATGAAATTGCCATTCACCATTCTCCAAATTCCCAATGGGTTTTCATCCTTCAATTCATCCGGCAACAGCGCATTGGAGAAATGCTGAAAAGAAACCGGGCGCACAAAACGTTTAATCGCATCTGTTCCCACAGCCGTAAAACGAGAATCCGTAGTAGCCGGGAAAGGTCCGCCATGCATCATGGCCGGGCAAACTTCAACACCGGTAGGCACACCGTTCATAATCAGCCTGCCTGCTTTCTCGGCAAGAACATTAAGCAAATTGCGGTGTTTCATCAATTCGGCTTCATGGGCTACAACCGTGATGGTGAGCTGGCCCCTGATACGGTTAACGACCTTATGCAATTCATCCATGTTTTTACACCGGATAATCAAAGAAAAGGGGCCGAATACTTCTTCGGCTAATGCAGGGTTTTTAACAAATTCTTCTGCCGGTGCCGAAGCTACCAGCGGCCGGCCTTGATCTTTCCCACCGGCTTCATCTGATTGCCCCTCAACGGTAACGCCCTTCTGCGCCAATGCCTGCTTTACCTTATTCTGGTAATTATCGGCAATACCCTGGTGCAGCATCGTGCCCGGCAGTGCTTTCCGGATTTCGGATGAAAGACTTTGAGCAAAGCGATTTAATCCTTCACCTTCAAGGGCAATGATAAGCCCCGGATTGGTGCAAAACTGTCCTACACCCAGTGTAATGGAGGCCGCCAGTTTATTGGCCGTTGCTTCGGCTTCATGCGTAAGGGTTTCAGGCAACAGAATTACCGGATTGATGCTGCTCATCTCGGCAAATACGGGTATGGGTTCCGGTCGCTGATTGGCCAGGTCAAATAATGCTTTGCCTCCAGCCAATGAGCCGGTAAATCCTACAGCCTTTGTGAGCGGATGTTTTACCAACGCCTGACCAACCTGAAAGTCAGCTCCATACACATGCTGAAAAACACCCCGGGGCATACCGGTTTTTGCAATAGCTTTTTGTATAGCCCCGGCTATCAGGGTTGATGTTTCCGCATGGGCCGGGTGAGCTTTAACCACCACGGTGCAGCCGGCAGCCAATGCCGAGGCGGTATCACCACCTGCCGTAGAATACGCCAGCGGAAAGTTGGCTGCACCGAATACCACCACCGGCCCGATGGGCACCAGCATTTTTCGGATATCTGGTTTAGGGGCAGGCATGCGGTTGGGTAGCGCGGTGTCAATGCGGGCTTCCACCCACGAACCTTCTTCTACCAAATCGGCAAACATCCGGCAATGACCCGTGGTACGCCCTCGTTCATTAATAATGCGGGCTTCGGGCAGGTTGGTTTCGCGCATGGCCGTCTGCACCAGTTCATTTCCTAATGCTTCAATTTCATCGGCAATGGCACGGAGGAAAGCTGCCTTCTTTTTCCCTGAAAAATTTTTGTACGACAGAAACGCCAGGTGTGACTCATTCAGCGCTTCGTTCACCTCCGTTATTGTTGCATCAGTGTATTTCATCCGGTATCTAGAATCTAGTATCCAGTTCAGGCCTGCTCTTTATCCCATTATGAATAATGCGGAGTATCCTTTCCCGCTCCTCGCCCACCAGCGTTAACCGGGGAGCGCGTACATGTTCCGAGCCTAATCCAACCTCCTGTTCGGCCAGCTTAATATACTGAACCAGCTTGGGATGGATGTCCAACTCCAGCAGCGGCAAAAACCACCGGTAAATTTCAAGTGCTGCATTTGTTTTTCCAGCCTTGGTAAGTTTATACACAGCCACGGTTTCTTTTGGAAAAGCACATACTAATCCGGCAACCCAGCCGTGGGCACCCAGTACTAACTCTTCCATGGCCAGGGTATCCACACCACATAAAATTTTAAACCGATCGCCAAAGCGATTGATCATACGGGTTACATTAGACACATCGCGTGTGGATTCTTTTACCGCTTGTATGTTTTTAATTTCCGCCAGTTCGGCAAACATATCCAGGGTAACTTCAACTTTGTAATCAACCGGATTGTTGTACACCATTATGGGCAATGCAGTTGACTCGGCTACCGATTTAAAGAACGAAACGGTTTCGCGGTGGTCAGACTTATACCGCATAGGCGGCAACATCATTAATCCGGAGGCCCCGCATTTCCCGGCTTCTGCGGCCTGTTTAACCGCTTCGCGTGTGCTGCCTTCAGCAATGTTCATTACCACCGGAACTTTACCTGCTACCTTCTCGACTGTAAATTTTACAAGAGAAAACTTTTCTTCGTTACTCAGCACGCTGGCCTCGCCTAATGTGCCACCAAGAATAACGCCTTCCACTCCTGCTTCCAGTTGGGCATTCAGATTTTTTTCAAAAAGTTTAAAATCAAGTTTATCATCCGAAGTGAATTTGGTCGTTAAAGCCGGGTAAACACCATTCCAGGAAACCATACGAAGTGTATTCATTGGTCAAAGTTATAGGAATTGCGAGAATAGCCATAGGGTTTGATTAACCGTTTGTCAGCATAAACTACCGGAGTTAGAAAAAGTATTCAACGATTTTGAGGTATATCTAATTTCCGCTTTTTCGTGAATACCTTGCTAACCAACTGTTTCACATAAAGCTTTATGCCTTAACAAGAATTTATCTGTTTCTATGAGTACACCCCGAAAAATTCAGAAATTAAAGTTTCACTCTTCCGAAAAAACGGAAACCGTACGTGGCTTTAAAGCAAGTGATGGCCAACGCTATGCCGTTACTAATTTTGGACGTATCGTTGCCTTTTGGAATTCTCACGACAACGGATATTTCATGAAATACAGTTTCATTAAACAATATCCCGGCATTCAACTACGCAAAAACGGGAGAAGCTACGGATTTCTGGTACACCGCCTGGTGGCCGAATATTTCTGCGAACGCCCCAGCGCTGCCCATAAATTTGTTATACACCTTGACCACAAAAAAGAAAACAACTACTACCGAAACCTGAAATGGGTTACGCGCGATGAAAAAAACGCGCACATGGTAAAAGATCCGAACTACATTAAATCAAAAGCTCAGTATTCGGGCCGCGGACAGAAACTTACCACGGATCGGGTGAAACTGATTAAGCGTAAACTGGCCGAAGGAAAAACGCGCATGAAAATCATCGCTAAACAATTTGGAATCTCAGAAATGCAACTGTACCGGATTAAATCGGGGAAGAACTGGGGGCATGTAAAGGTATAGTCAGGTTCAGGCGTTTAGGTTTGCTTTGTACCTTTAAATAATTTTAATCTACACCTATGAAAGCTCTCCGGCTTCTCCTCTTCATCCTGATGGCGGCATCAGGAACTATTGTGTATGTAACGCTTCATGCACAGGCCCAGGTATTCGTTCCGGTAAAACCTGAAGCAGCCGGTTTTTCTGCCGAACGGCTGAAGCGGATTGACAACATGGTTACCGATTTGATTTCCCGGCAGGAAATACCGGGAGCGGTAATACTCATTGTGCGCAACGGCAAAATCGTGTACCACCAGGCCTACGGCTATAGCGATGTGGAAACAAAAAAAGCCATGCAAAAAGACCACATCTTTCGCATTGCCTCGCAAACCAAAGCCATTACCAGCCTGGCGGTAATGATGCTGTGGGAGGAAGGAAAATTTTTGCTGGACGAACCGGTATCGAAATACATTCCCGAGTTCAAAAACCCCAAGGTGTTAAAAACATTCAACCCTTCCGACAGCACATACACAGCCGAACCTGCCAACAAGGAGATCACCATACGCCATTTGCTCACCCACACCGCAGGTATTGATTACGCAGCCATCGGCAGTAAAGAGTTTAAGGCCATTTACGCCAAGGCGGGTGTTCCCAGTGGCATTGGTAATGATAAGGATGTGCTGGCCGACAAAATGAAAATTCTGGGCTCGTTGCCGTTGAAACATGCGCCCGGTGAACGCTGGACGTACGGCCTGAACACCGATGTGCTCGGTTACTTGGTTGAAATCTGGTCGGGCATGCCGTTCGATCAGTTCCTGCGCAAGCGCATTTTCGAACCGCTGGGCATGAGCGACACCTGGTTTTACCTGCCACCGGAAAAGCATGCGCGACTGGTGCCGCTTTATTCAGGAAAAGACGGGAAATTGGCCAAAGTTACCAGCCAGGCTTACGATAACGTAAATCCGGATTACCCGAAACTGGATGGAAAATATTTTTCGGGAGGTGCCGGGCTTTCCTCCACCGTGGAAGACTATGCTAAGTTTCTTCAACTCTTTTTGAATTACGGGCAGCACAACAACGGGCGACTGCTTAGCCGCAAAACGGTTGAACTCATGCTCACCAACCAAATCCCCACGCTTTCGGCTTCACCGTTTGGCCTGGGCTTCGGACTGGAAACAACTTCAAACGACCATACCTCAGTTGTTTCTCTTGGAACGTTTTCCTGGGGCGGGGCCTTTAACACCCATTACTGGGCCGACCCGAAAGAGAAACTGATCGGACTCATCTTCACTAATATTTATGAAACGGCTCACTGGAGTATTGGCGAGAAGTTTAAAGTGCTTACCTATCAGGCAATAAATGACTGAACGTAATCTCTGATCGTTACCGGTTATTTCTTGAAAAGGCCCTTACTTCTTCTCTTCCGTCAGGATACCGCGCAAACCGCTCTTTATCACCCGGGTGTATTTGCTCGTAATCCGGCCAGGGCCAGCCACCAAACTCCGTTCGCTGGTATTCATCAAAAGCATGTTGAATATCTTCCATGCGGTTACCTACAAACGGGCCGTGTTGTACAACCGGTTCGCCTATGGGCTTGCCCTGCAGAAACAGAAAACAACTCTCGGTAACTCCATTGATCAGCCTTGCCTTTATCTCTCCGTTTAATTCGATAGCCGCATGAGATGCGATTTTTTGCCCGGATACCTCCACGTATTCACCGCTGTAAAAGAAAAGTGTTCGGTTAACCGAAGCAGAGGCTACGGGTAAGTTCCACTCCGCACCGGGCACCATGGAAATTGTCCAGATGGCTACTTCATTGAAAGGATCGGCTGCCCAGGAATCCGGAGGAGGGGCCGGAGCTTTCTTTTCACCTATTGAACCCGCCATGATTTGTATGCGTGTCACTTTCCCGTTTTTATCGGTAACACTAAGTTCGGGTATCGTTTCGCTCCAGAACATGGAGAAATAGGGATTAGCCTTTTTGCTTTTTTTCGGAAGATTAAGCCATAGCTGGAATAACTCCAGTGGGTTCTCCTTATCCCTGTTCAGTAAGGGGAACATCTCGGAATGCTGTACGCCTCTGCCGGCAGTCATCCACTGAACATCGCCAAAGCCAAAGCGACCAGCGGCACCCAGAGAGTCAGCATGATCAATTACCCCCTTTGTAACCACCGTAACGGTTTCAAACCCGCAGTGCGGGTGAGCCGGGAAGCCCGGCACTTTTTTTCCATGGTACATGCGCCACCCCTGGCTGTTTGGTGCAAAATCGTGCCCGAGCGCCCTGCCAACCAGCGAAGCGTTTGGTCCCATACCAGCATTACCCCGCGGGTAATTGTCTTTATGATGAACACAGAATAAAAACGGATCCTGGGTAGCCCAGGGAAAACCAAGCGGCTTTATGGCTTTAACAGGATGGCTCATAGTCTTAAAGGTAAGATGTAATAATCGTTAACGAACAGACCGTTACCTTTGTTCCGCGATGTCAGCATCCAACATAGCACGGGAAAAGAAACTGTACGGCATAGCGCTGGCATTGGCGGTGTTCACCATTCTGTACAACTTTGCAGAAGGCAGTATTGCCACGTGGTTCGGTTATGAAGATGAAACACTCACACTCTTTGGCTTTGGGGTTGATAGTTTCATTGAAATGATTTCGGGCATTGGTATTATGCACCTGGTGCTACGTATCCGTCATCATCCAAACGCCAACCGCGATTCATTCGAGCGCACTGCGCTGCGGATAACCGGCACAGCTTTTTACCTGCTGGTAATCGGCCTGGTGGCCGGAGCTGCATTAGCCATTTACCTGGGTAAAAAGCCGGAAACAACATTCTGGGGGGTTATCATTTCAACCATCAGCATTATAGTAATGCTCGGCCTGATTTATGGCAAACGGTATACCGGCAACCGGCTGAAGTCTGAGGCCATACTGGCCGATGCAAATTGCACACTGGTGTGCGTGTACATGTCGGTGATATTGCTTGTTTCAAGCGGATTGTACGAACTCACCGGCCTTCCTTACATCGATGCAGCCGGCACCCTGGGTTTGGCCTGGTTTTCTTACAAAGAAGGAAAGGAATGCTTTGAGAAAGCAGCAAGCGACAGGTATTGCAGATGTGATCATGATTAGTCGTTTGAGGTTAACTCAACACTTCAAATATCAGCCTTCTTCAGCTTCAGGTAACTGAGGTAGTTAAACAGGAACGTCCACCCAAGTGCAATGGCCACAGCCGAAAGGCTCACATAATCCTGAATCTCCTGGAAGGCATACCTTGCAAAGGGCATAGGAACAAGGTTCATGATCGATTCGAGAGGGAAAAACCGAATGACCCCGGGAAAATAGTTATCCAGATTTTCTTTGATGATTAATTCAATCAGGTAAGAATTCAATACTAAAATAATGCTTAATCCTGACCGCTGTACAAAAATACCCAGCATAAGGGCAAATGAAAGAAAGGCGAAAACTTCAAGGAAGTAAGCCGGAAAAAATTCTATACCCTTAAACAGGTAGGCCAAATCATACGATGGCGAATAAATAAGGCCGGTGGTGAATGCCACCAGAAACACAAGCACCATACTGAGTGCACTCAGCACCACGTTAGTCAGTATTTTTGATGCGAGGAATTCCCATCGGCTCAGTCCGTCAATAATATTCTGCCGAATTGTACGATACGTGTATTCATTGGTTATGGAGATCACCGTCATAATGGCAATCATAATCTTCAGCAAGCCACTGGCCCATGCCAGGTTTTGCCACACATCCGGAAAATGATACAGCGGAATGCGGTTGATGTTGATGGACTGACCGAAACCTTCAACCGTGCGGGCCAACCACTTTAAAAACTCCATGCCACTGGCAGTAGCCATCAGCAACGTGAAAAAGTAAAGCCCGCAGATAATCCAGAACGTGCGGTAGCTCAGTAACTTCTTGAGATCGATTTTAAGAAGATGTAACATGTTGCAGGATTATTCCGATTCAGACAAAATTTCCAGAAACTGTTGCTCCAGGCTCTTTCGTCTGGTTACCAGGTGTGAAGCAACCACCCCCTTTTCAAACAGAAACCGGTTAAGATCTTTGCCGGTAAATCCATCGCGCAGCGTAACCTGATAGCTGCCGTTTTCGCGGGCAACAGATGTGGTTCCCGAAAATGCTAGCAGAATTTCGTTCAGACCCTCTGCATCGGCATTCACTTCAACCACTTCGGAACCGCTGCCCACTTCGCCCACCGGGCCGGTATAAATCAAATTTCCCTTTTTTAACACTGCAAAATGGGTACATACTTTTTGCACCTCATCCAACAGATGGCTGGCCAGGATAATGGTTTTACCTTGCACAGCAATTTTCCGGATTATCTCCCGTATTTCCGCAATACCCATCGGGTCCAGCCCGTTAGTGGGTTCATCCAGGATCAATACGGTCGGATCGTTGAGCAAGGCCGATGCAATAGCCAGGCGTTGCTTCATACCCAACGAGTAGGTTTTGTACTTATCGTCTTTGCGATCGGTCAGTTCAACCAGTTCCAGTACGCGCGGAATATTTTGTTCCGGGCACTGCTTAATCATGGCATTCAATTCGAGGTTCTTCTGTCCGCTGAGGTAGGGGTAGAAAATAGGATGTTCGAGCACAGCACCGATTTTCTTCCGGATGTGTGGTGTGGGTTCTTCGCCAAACCAGTAAAAATTTCCGGAAGTAGGATTCGTTACTCCCATTAACATTCCAAGCGTAGTGGTTTTGCCGCTGCCGTTAGGGCCAAGCATGCCAAATACCTGGCCGGATTTTACTTCCAGGTTCAGGCTATTAACCGCCCGGATACGGCCAAAGTGCTTGGTCAGATTTTGTATGGAAAGAACCGTTGCCAGGTTATGAAATTAAGGATTGTCTTCTTTGTCGCTATATCTGCGCCTGGCATTACGCTCAGCGAAGGTTTTTATTTTATTCCCGATGTCGGCACTCTCATCAATGGCTTTGTACAATGAAGTAATCTTGTTTAACGCTATCCGGCCTACAATATCCAGTACATACAAACTTGTTGAATCGTTTACCAGCACAACCATACCCTGTGTTTTACCTGCTTTTTCTTTCATGAGCACGTCCAGATTTCTTCCCTGGTAGCGGCTGGTCATTACCTCATCAAAGGATTCGCCACCATACGCTTTTTTGATACTCAGGTAATCAGCCGGTTTGAAGGTTTCTCTCTTCTCAATCATCAGAAACTTCATCTTCTCGATATCCCTGATTAACTCATCAAATTCCTTGCTCTCCGTTTGATTGATCATGCGCAAGGTATTGTGATAAAAATACAGCGAAAACGAATCGCTGTACTTCTTCTGCAGGTTCTCGGTAACCTTGCTCTGAGCCAAAGCGAAAGCCGGAAGGCTGACCAGCCACAAAAGCATTATTCGATTCATACAAGGAGGGTTAAAACGATGGAAGCAACAGCAGGGTTTGCCTGTTGCTTCCGGTCCGTTACGTGTTTTCTGGTTTAACTTTTCTTCTTTTTCTCCTCTACCTTCTCCAGTTTCTCCAGACCTTCCACATTCATTTTGCGGCCAATCCGGGATACCTGTTTCAGATCAATCTCACCAAACAAACTCAGCAGCATAAAGTCCTGTCCATTACCGGAGAGCATAACCAGTTCGCTGATTTTACCCGGTGTTTTTTCCATAATGTAAAACTTCATGTCTTTGTCCTTATCGCGCACGGCCATTAACTCTTCATACTGGCCGGCACTGATTATACCGAAGGCTTCCTTATAGAGGTTGCGCGCATCGCTTGTATTCTCTTTTCCAATAATGCGCAGTCCTTTCAGTTTGCTGATGGCATCGAGCACCTCTTTGTCTTCGGGCGAATCGGCATCCATGTTGGTGAAGAGGTTGAACATTTTTGCCGATACGGTTACCTGCGTGGTAAACGAGTCATCGGTTGCATATTTGTTAAAGAACTTTGAAATCGCCTCGCTTTGGGCATACACTCCCGTACCTGCAGCGATAAACAGTAAAATGACTATACTTTTTTTCATGGCTATTAATTCAAGTGATTTATAATTCTTTATCTTTTTTTAGTTGCGTCTGTATTTTTTCCTGAGCTTCATTAAAGGTGTTAATCTTTCTGGCTTGCTGTTCGGCCCGGGCAAAACCTTTTGAAATTATCTCCAAGGCCTTTTTGGTTTCTTCAAACGCTTTCTGGGGATCATCGAACGTATCTACCAGTTCACCGTTCACAGCAACGGATTCCGGTTTACGAAGTTCCTGGCGCACCAGGAAAACAGCCATAACCAGCACCGCCACACCAGCGGCAATCCGAAGCGAATAGCTGATTAACGTGTTTACCTTTCCTGATTTTACCGGTGCGGTTTCGTTAACTCTTTTCAGAAACAATGCATCAAAGTTATCAGAAAGCGTACCCCGCTTTTGTGCTTCAAAGTACCTGAACAAATTTGCCGTACCCGTTAACTCACCGGGCACACTGCCTCCCCTGAAATAAGCGCGCAACTGCTCCTCTTCCTCCAGGGATGTTTCGCACGCCCAGTACTTTTTCAACAGTTCATCCAATTGGTTAGAGTCCATACGCATTTATTTTTATCAACTTCTCACGTACCGCATTTCGTGCCCTGAAAAGATTCACCTTTACCTGGTTCATATCCAGTTCAAGGGTTTCGCAGATTTCGTTGTACGTGTACCCTTCTACATCCCGGAGGTGCATAACCAGCCGTTGTTTTTCAGGCAGAGCCGCTATTAACTCATTTACATGTTGCATGCTTTCGCTAAGTTCAGTTCGCACATCGGGTGTCAAATCGGTATGTTTTGCATCAAATCCATCGGCCATCGAAAAGGTTGCTTTCCGTTTATTGGATCTGAGTTTGTCTAAACTCAGATTTTTGGTTATCCGCATACACCACGCCTCCATATTTTGGATGTCGACAAGTTGTTCACGCCCGTTCCACACTTTTATAAAAACCTCCTGTACTACATCCCTGGCTTCCTCATTATTGCCCAGCATGCGCAGTGCAAATCGATAAAGCTTGTTTTTTGCAGGAAGAACGCGGTTTTGAAAAGTTTCCAAATCCATACTTTCAAATCCATTAACCAGACGCCCGCACGATTTAATTGTTACAGGTTATTGCAAAAGTTTTTTATGCGCATATTTAATCAACATTTACCGGGCAATCCGGGTAGCCGTGGAGGAGTCTGACAAGATTGTTGTATTAAAAAACTTTGCCGACAGCATTGAGGCCAATATTGCCAAAACCAAGCTGGATGCATACGGAATTCCCTGTTTTTTAACTGAGGAAAACCTGGCTAATCTTTACCCTATCCGAAATCCACGCTTTAGTGTACGGCTTCATGTTTTTGAAAAAGATAAAGCACGGGCGCAGGAAGTATTGAATGAAATTGCTACCCTGCCGGATGAAGATCCCATTCGCTGTCCGCGCTGCAGGTCTGTAAACATTGAAACCGGCTACAGCCGTAAGCCGGCCTCGGTTATTCTCTCGTTGTTTTTCTCGCTTTTCATGGTACTATTCCCGCCAAAGATGGTTTCACATTGCCGGGATTGCGGCCGCGAATTTTAATACCGCAAGGATGAAATGGCTGAGCAAGTATTCTGATTTTTTAATTTTAGGTTCATGATTATCTGCCACCTATGCCACGCCTTCATATTACTCTGCCTGAAACCTACCCTTTCTCCTGCGAACTTCCTGTTCGGGTGTCCGACCTGAACTATGGCGGGCATGTAGGGAATGATTCCATCCTCACCCTTATGCAGGAGGCCCGGGTTTTGTATTACCGGCACCTGGGCTTTCAAAGCGAAATAAGCCTGGAAGGCACCATCGGCCAGATTATTGCCGATGCGGCTGTGGTGTATAAGTCAGAATCGTTTCTGGGCGATGTGCTTGTTATTGACATAGCGGCCACTGATTTTAATAAATACGGTTTTGACCTGGTGTACCGACTGCGAAATAAGGCCACCGGTAAAGAAGTGGCACATGGAAAAACCGGCATTGTTTGCTTTGATTATGCCGCCCGGAAATTAACGCCCATCCCACAGCAGGTTAAAAATAAACTTGAAAGGCAAGGATTGATTTCATCAGAAAAGTAAACTGTAAGCGTGGCACCATTCCGCTTAAAACTCATTGCCTGGGTAATTCATCTTCGGTTATTTTAATTGAAGAGCAACCACATTCTCCACATGCATGGTATGCGGAAACATATCCACCGGCTGAACTGCTGTAATGGCATATTTTTCTGATAAGATTTTTAAATCGCGTGCCTGGGTAGCCGGATTGCAGCTTACATAAACAATTCGTTCAGGTTCAGCCCTCAGTAACATCCGGCAAACATCTTCATGCATGCCGGCACGGGGCGGGTCGGTAATTACCACATCGGGTCTGCCATGCGTTTTCAAAAATTGCTCATCCAGCAAATCTTTAATATCGCCTGAGAAAAAATCGGTATTGGTTAAGTTGTTCAGTTGCGCATTAACGCGGGCATCATCAACAGCAGCGGCAACATATTCCAGGCCGATAACTTTTTTTGCCTGCCCGGCCACATAGTTGGCAATGGTTCCTGTGCCGGTATAGAGGTCGTAAACCAACTCATTACCGGATAAGCCAGCTAACTCCCAGGCTGCACGGTAGAGCTTTTCTGCTTGTTCGGAATTGGTTTGGTAAAACGACTTTGGCCCTATACGAAATTGCAACATTCCGCTTCCATCCGGCTTATTCATCATTTCGGTAATGTAGGCTTTTCCCTTCCATGTTTTAATGTGCAGATCATGAAAGGTATCGTTACGTTTGCTGTTGATCACATACATCAACGAAGTGATTTGCGGAAAACGTGTGGCAGTTTCATTCAGTATTGCCGAGAGCCATTCCGGCTCGTCCAACGCAACCTGCACAATAACCATCACCTCACCGGTATTTGCGGTACGAACGGTTACTGTGCGCAGGTACCCGCTTTGCTGGCGCAAATCAAAAAAGGGTAAACCGTTGCGGATAGCAATTTCTTTAATCGCTTTACGGATTTCATTGCTGGGTTCAGGCTGCAGGTAACAATGCTCAACATCAAACACGCGGTCAAAACTTTTCGGAACATGAAAGCCGAGGCCCTCGCGTCCGCCTTCGTCCTGCATTTCCCGCACAGGCGGTGAAGTCAGCCACTTGTAATTCGTGGCACTGAAGTCCAGCCGGTTGCGGTAATAGGTGGTTTTTGAAGACGGTATGATCGGCTGAACTGCCGGAAAGGTTAACCCGCCAATCCGCTCCAGGCTGTCAACTACCTGCTGTTGCTTATACTGAAGCTGCGTTTTATAGTTCAAATGCTGCCACCGGCAACCTCCGCAAAACCCAAAGTGCGAACAGAGAGGCTCAATCCGGTTGGCCGAAGGAGTAACCACCCGGCTCAGTTTAGCTTCCAGAAAATTGCTTTTGATTTTTGTTATACGGGCATCAACCACATCACCGGGAGCTGCGCCTTCAATAAACACCACCCTTCCATCCAGGCGGGCTACGCATTTACCTTCGGCCGCCATGGTTTCTACCTGTAACCCGTTAAGGATATCGCCTTTCTTTAACACCATAAAATACAAATATGCGTGTTTTTCCGGCTGCCCAGGTTTTCTTATCTTTCCCATCCGGGTATGAAGAAAACAATACTTGTTGGCTTTTTCTGTGCGGTTGGTCTATTCACCCGTGCCTCCCACATTGTGGGCGGTGAGTTTGAACTTAAACACCTTACCGGCAATACGTACCGGGTTAACCTGATTCTCTATTTTGATAAAATTAACGGCCTGCCAGGTGCCAAAGACCTGAACGTTACGGCCCGCATCTACCGCATGCACGACAACGCCTTTATGACCGATGTGTTTCTGCCGCTTACCACCGAAGAAGAAGTTTCCTACACCCAGCCAGAATGTTCGAACGGTGAAATTGAAACGCTCAAGTTAATATACACTACTACCATTATCCTTCCCGACAACCTGTACAACCATCCGCAAGGGTATTATCTGGTTTGGGAGCGCTGCTGCCGCAACTATTCCATTACGAATATTATCAGTCAGGCACCACCTCCAAACGATCCGTTCTTTCCCAATGCTGCCGGCCAAACCTTTTACCTTGAATTTCCCCCGGTAGTAAAAGACGGGCAGCCCTTTATCAATTCAACACCCCGGCTGTTTCCTCCGCTTAACGACTACGCCTGCCCGCGCAAGCCGTATTACACTGATTTTGCCGGTACCGATGATGATGGCGATTCGCTTGTATATTCACTGGTTACTCCGCTTAACACGCACGCATCCGTTGCTATACCCGCAGGCGGCCCGGGCACCCGGCCCTACCCATTGGTAAAATGGCAAACCGGATTTTCACTCAATGACATTTTGCACGGTGCTCCCGATTTACAAATCAGTACCGATGGTTTTTTAACCGTAACACCTACCGTACAAGGTCTGTTCGTATTTGCCGTGAAATGCGAAGAGTTTCGCGATGGCGTGAAAATTGGCGAAGTGAGGCGCGACTTCCAGATGCTGGTAGTAGAGGCCTGCCCCGTGGCGGAGCCACCCCAGATTGTGGGCAGAAAAAAAGGAACCTCAACCTTTACAACACCAAACCAGCCGTTAAATGTATCCTTTGCCAATACTGTAACCGATGCCGACCGCTGTGTGCAGGTGCGCATTTCCGATCCGGATTCGGAAAAAATTGATGATAACTTCCAGGAAAAAGTATCCATCCGCGTATTTCCGCTCAATTTTAAAAAAAGCACCCGCTACCTGAACGAACTCCTGCCTCCTGTAAGCAATGCAACCTTGATTAACGGCAGCACCGTTGATTTTGAAATCTGCTTTCCGCAATGCCCTTACCTGCCTGACGGAAATTATCAGGTAGGCATCATTGCCTACGATGATGCCTGCAGCTTACCCTTATCGGACACCCTGGTGGTGAGTGTGTTTGTTCAGCCTCCGCCAAACAACAAACCAGCGTTTACTACGGCCAATGTAAACACCACCCTAAACGAAGGCGATCCTCCCCTTACCATACCCATTCATGCCGCAGATGCTGATGGCGACCAACTTGATGTTTTTGTCATCAATGACGGATTTATTCTTTCCAATGTTGGCATGACACTCGACCTCAGCACCTCTCCTGCCGGCCAGCTTACCGGCCAATTGGTTTGGGATACGCGCTGCGATGTGTATGACTTTACCCAAAAAACCAACTTCAATTTCAAAATCATTACCGATGACCGCGACCAGTGCCTGTTTGCCCACCCCGATACCATGTTGATTACCCTCAACATCATCCTGCCCGGAAATTCCGATCCGGTGATCAGTTCATCGTTGCAAACGGCCAGCGAAAAAACCATTGAAGTAACCCGCAAAATTTATGAGCCGCTGTTGTTTACCGTTACCGGTACCGATGCCGACAACGACCTGCTGGTATTACGTATGGACGGACTAGGATTTACACCTGCCGACTACGAAGCAACGTTTGACGAAGTTACTGACCGGGGCATGGTCACTTCAACATTTGCATGGTTACCCGATTGCAGTACCATTAACCTGAACACAAAAAATCAATTCGACTTCCGGTTTATTGTGGTAGATAACGCCAACAAGTGCCGTTTCTACAAAGCCGATACGCTGCACGTTATTGTGCATGTTGATCCTCCCGACAATTTTGCTCCGGAGTTAACCGTTGCAAGCACAAATCCGGAAATAACCATTACCGATAATGCGCTTACCGCCATTTTAGGCAACCCGATAACCCTGTCACTATCCGGCTTTGATGCTGACGTGGCACCGGGTAAAGATTTGCTAAGACTTGAGCTGATTGGAAAAACCGGCAATGTACAGCCCACCGGATTTTCGTTCCAGAATGCAGAAGGCCCTTCACCTCTCACATCCCCATTTACCTGGGAGCCCGATTGCAGCATTTTTAAAAACAGCATTTACGAGAACAATTACCTGTTCAAATTTTTACTCACCGATAACCGGTGTTTTAATGCCAAAACCGATACACTTGAACTGGCCATTACCATTAAAGATGTTGACGGTAGTGATACCAACTTCCTTCCACCCAATTTCTTTTCGCCCAATAACGATGGCGTTAACGATTTTTTTGCGATGATGGAATGGGACGAAACCAGCAATGATTTTGTTAACATCCTTCCTCTTGATAATTGCATCGGAGAATTTGTGAATATTCGCATCTACAACCGGTGGGGCCGCCAGGTTTTTGAAAGTGCTAACCGCAATTTTAAATGGCTTGGTGAGGGCTTACCCAACGGGGTGTACTATTACCTGGTAAAGTACACGCATAAGGAATACCGCGGAACGGTTACGCTTCGTTTCTGAGATTAGCGTTACAGCGGCTTCAGGTTTGACTCCCGCACAAATACTTCTTTGTTTTCCCACCTGATCTTCACCCATACATCGGTTTTATCAAGCATCGTTACACAGTGTCCTTCACCAATTTTACCAACAACGGAAGCTCCTGCCGAAGGACCTGTCATGAGGTAGGTAATGCCGTTATCAATTATGCCCTTTTTAGCAAACGGAAAGTTGAGATGAATGAGCAGCAACAGGAGAACCACCAACTGGCTTATCCCAACTGCGGTTTTGATTGGTTTTCTTTTATACAGCACCAATGCAACAGTAAGTAGCAAAGCTAACCCTGCTAAAACCAATGTTACCCTATGGCCGTACCTGCGCCAGGCATTCGCCATACGGTCCAGGTCGGATTGTTCATAACCGGTAAACCGATGCGTTGCAGCCAATTGCTGAATTTTCTCCATTGCTGCCCTGTCGAAGGTGTGCTGATAATACAGGCTCAGGTAATAGAGGGTATTGGCATAATGAGCAAGCCCTTCTTCGATAAACGCCATCCGCAGCAACATGGCCGGTGAATATTTTTTTCCACGGAAGAGTTCTGAATAAAGCTCAAGCGATTGCGTATATTTTTTGAGACTGAAGAGCGAGTCAGCTTTGGCCAGCACATCAGTTGACGGTTGTGCATGTGATGAATTAAGTAGGAATAGCAGCCCTACTGCTGCAAGGGCGATTTTTAAAAACCTGTTTTGCATAGTTGTGCCCTTCTGCTATTTTTGTGCCCTCAATAACGGAAAAGCCCCAAATTTAGGCAATAATGTTATTTTGTGAGAACCTCGTAGTTGGCGCTTACAATCGGATCGCGACTTAAGCAAGCTAAGACAACGAAAGAAGTAATTTGACATAGTTAAATGAATTGATCTCGTAGCTCAGCCCTGACGCTCCGGTCAGGGCCGGCAAGGTCAAGAAAAACAGACGTAATTTGACATAGCTAAATAAATTGATCTCGTAGCTCAGCTGGTAGAGCATTACACTTTTAATGTAAGGGTCCTGGGTTCGAATCCCAGCGGGATCACTAAAGAAAGCAAGCAGGCCCCGAAAGGGCCTTTTCTTTGAGCAAGAAAAAAGAACCCATTATTTGCTCCTGTTCTGACACCCTAGCAGAGAGCCACAGCTACGCATTAAACCAATTTACCTGCACAACCTGCCCATCAATCAAAAAGTGTAACTTAAATCACATGCCGGTTGCCGGCAAAGCAGGATTTTTGTTTTTACACTAACTTTAGCAAAACCATGAACCGATTTTTGATAAAACTCCTCAGCCTCGCCTTGCTCATAAGTTCAGCAAGTTGCCAGGGCCAATCGGGGGCACAGGTCTTGACCCCCCAGGCATTTGAAACGAAACTGAATACCCTGCCGGAAAAAATAATCCTTGATGTGCGAACGGCTTCAGAATATAGCCGGGGTCATTTATCAGGAGCTGTTTTAATTGACTATTACCAGCGTGATTTCAGTTCGCAATTAAACAAACTCGATAAAACCAAACCTGTATTTGTGTATTGCGCCAGTGGCGTACGCAGTAATTCAGCAGCCCGGGAACTCATTCGCCAGGGCTTTAAAGAGGTGTATGACCTCAATGGCGGATTGTCGGCCTGGGTTCGATCAGGCAAACCCATTGTGAAATAATAACCCTTCATTTACTTGCACGCCTAAACTTAGAAGGTATTGATTATTCAGGTATTTATCATTGGGTTTGTATTTAGTTTTTTGGGTTCCATCCCGCCCGGCACGCTAAACATGATGGTACTGCAACTTGGGTTGGAGCGTAAAATCAATGTTGCCCTGCGGTTTGCGCTGGCGGTAGCACTCGTGGAGTATCCGTATGCCTGGATTGCCGTGGAATTTGAACAGGTGATTACCTCATCTCCGGTTGTGGTCCAAAATTTACAGTTATGGGGAGCTGTTATTATGACCGTAATCGGCATAATAAGTTTATGGACTGTACGCAAACCATCAGCCATTTCCGTTAAACTTCAGCAAAGCGGCTTTCGAAGGGGCATTTTTCTGAGCATCCTCAATCCGCAAGCTATTCCGTTCTGGATTGCCTTAACGGCTTATTTAAAACTGCAGGGATGGATTGACATCGGCACTACCTGGCGATTACACAGCTATATTTTGGGTACTTCGCTTGGCGCGTTTGCTTTACTTTCACTGCTTACGTTTATGGCGCACCGCCTTGCTTCCTCATTTCAGGATAACCGGGTTATCCGTATGATTCCGGGGCTTGTATTATTGGTATTGGGGGGCTTTGGCTTTATCCGGTATTTCTTTTTCTAACTATCAGTCAAAGCCCTACTTTTCAACCGGCTTGCTCATGGTCATTGCCAGTTTCACCGCTTCGTAAGCATTCACCAATCCTCCGGTAATACTCAGTTCTTTAAACATTACCTCCTGACCGCTGCCCGGTTTGGCAACTTTTAAGTTATCGAACTTACGGGTTGATTGACGCAGAATTTCGCGTACCTGTGTGGCCGTTAGTTCAGGGAAGTACGCCATCAAAATGGCCGCTACACCGGCTGTTGCCGGACTGGCCATACTGGTGCCATCGTTATTCTTATACTTGTCATCCGGAACGGTAGAATAAATTCGCACCCCGGGCGAAAACAAGTCAACCGATTTTCTTCCATAGTTTGAGAACGATCCGACAAACGAATTATCAGCACCCCAGGCAGAGGCACCAATTTCAACCCAGGTTTTACACTCCTTGCCGTCTTTGTAAAAGCGTGAAGGGTAATTAATCTCTTCATCCGAATTTTTGGCATCGTTACCAGCCGCATGAACAAGCAGCACACCTTTTGATTCGGCATAGCGCACGGCTTTATCCACTACTTCTTTTTGTGGAGAGTACGATTTGCCAAAACTCATGTTAATAATGTGCGCTCCGTTGTCAACGGCATAATAAATGGCATTGGCTACGTCCTTATCGCGTTCATCGCCATTGGGTACGGCCCGTACCGACATGATTTTCACATTATCGGCAATGCCCCTGATGCCAAGTTCATTCGTACGGTTTGCCGCAATGATGCCGGCCACATGGGTGCCGTGCTCGGCATCCGGACCTTTAACATCGTTGTTACCGTAGGCCCGCTCATACGGATTACTGTAATCATCGCCCACGATTGCGCGCGAATCGAAATTTTCGTTATAGCCATACAGTGCCTGTACTTCATAATAATGCACAGCCCCCCATAGTTCTTCCAGAAAACTTTCTGCATCGGTATCAGGGCCTGCGTTATTGTAAAGTACATTCATCGCGTTTTTGGCAAACGCTTTAACCGGGGTGTTTGGCTTCAGGGTATCCACCATCTCGGCCGTCAGCCGGTCAACCTTCAACATTTTCTTCAGGGTATCATTGGCAAATGAAATGTTCTGATAGAATGAGTTGTAGATGTTGTATTGGCTGCTTGCCTCCTTTGACCGCTTTTCAAATTTGCTTTTAATGTCTTTCCAGTATGCATACTCTGCCTGCTGCTTCTTCCCGATCTTCTTTTCATCAATCGTTTCAAACCGTGGCTTCAGCCTTATGTATTCGCGGGTAAGTTCATACGTATCCTCATTAACATTTCCGTTTTTCCCACCAATAAAATTCCAGCCATACACGTCATCCACGTAGCCGTTTTTATCATCATCGATACCGTTATCGGGTATTTCTTTGGTATTGATCCAGATCACATCCTTCAGATCTTCATGGAAAATATCCACTCCGGAATCAATTACCGCAACAATTACCGTACGGGAAGGTTTGCCCTTAAGCAGCGTGTTATATACCCGTTCGGCACTAACGCCCTGAAAGAAATCGGTTTCCGGGTCAAGCAAGAACCAATCAGCCGGCACCGGTTTAGTCAGGTTTTCAGAGGCACTGGTTTGTGCTGCCCCCTTTTGGTAACTCAGTACCCATACAAAAACCAGCGCGATCCACTTTAATCTTATAAGCATGACCTTCCGTTTAATTTATTAAGAAACTGCAAGTTACATTTTAGCCCCGTTTTTCAAGCACCAAATTATTTAATCGGTAACGATCCGGAAAACAGCAAAATCGTGCCAAATCTTACGCTGGTTAAGAGCAAATCCACTTAACTGTCTTTAACTGGTTTTCGGATTGCATTTTTGTCACGGATTTTAACGGGTAGGTATGGTATATATTTTCTTTACAACATTAACTGCACTTTACAGCCTGATCTTTTATGGTGCACATCAGGTAAAAAAATCGCAAAACACTTCTGAAGAATCAGGCCGATGGAGTTAAGTCTGGTCTGGCTTTAAAAATCCTTTGCAATCAATTCGGCCCATTGCGCATACATGATACCGGAAGGATGCAACTTATCCGGAGCCACCAGTCCGGGGTTTTCGAGGCCCTTCCGGGTTAAACCGGTAATGTTGTAATAACGGATACCGTGCCGTAACGTAATCTCGCGGTTTGCCTGATTAAATTCATCAATAGCTTTGGATATTGCTTCACGCTTCGGTTCTCCGAAAGGCGTAAATCCATAATCGGGAATAGAAACAACAAACACCCTGTCCTTTCGCCCGCCTGCCAGCTCTATTGCCTTCTTCAGCAACTCTTCAAATTCCGGTTTATAGCTTTCAACCGTTTTGCCTTGGTACTGATTGTTTACACCGATAAGCAGGGAAACCAGCCCGTACTCATTTTTAAGATTGGCCTTTTCAATCGCACCTTTCAAATCATCGGTACGCCAGCCGGTGGTGGCGATAATGCGGGGCTCTTCGATGGTGTATCCTTTGGTCTGAAGAAGTTTTGCTAATTGTACTGGCCAGCGCTCATGTTCCGGTACACTTTCGCCAATGGTGTACGAGTCGCCCAGTGCCAGAAAGGTTACGCGCTCAGTTTTGCTTATGGGTTGTGCCATAGCTGTTAATAAACCAATGGAGAGAATGAGTGGAATGATTAATTTCATTCAAGAAAATGATTTTTGATGAATTTGCCACGTTGTCTTCTCAGGGTATATGGCCGTTGCTTATCATCAGAAAAGCATCAGATTAACCTCTCTTTTAAACAAAAAGTCATCTCATAAGATGACATTATAACTGGTGCCGAAGGTGGGACTCGAACCCACACAGCTTGCGCCACACGCCCCTGAAACGTGCGTGTCTACCAGTTTCACCACTTCGGCAAAAGGTAAAGATCAATCGAGTGCCCAGGACTGGATTCGAACCAGCACACCCTTTCGGGCGCTACCCCCTCAAAGTAGTGTGTCTACCAATTTCACCACCTGGGCAATCAGGGCGACAAAAGTAATAAGCTTTTCGGAATTTGCACAGATCACCGGCTATGCCGGTATTTAATAACATTTACCGGCTCCATGGTGATCAGGCCCTCTCTTACATGCTCGTCAAGAAAAGGGATAATTTTGTTGATACGCTCCTCGGTATCAACAATTTCAATCACGATCGGCAGATCTTCAGAGAGGCGGAGCACCTTGGCGGTATGAATGCGGCTTTCGGCCCCGAAGCCCATTATGCCGCGAAACACGGTGGCTCCGGCAAGGTTCAGTTCGCGTGCTTTCAGCACAATGGCTTCATACAATGGCCTGGAGTTGAGTTGGTCCGACTCGCCTATATGAATTCGAAGCATAATTCCATTTTCCGGCAGTTTCATAGTTTGGTCATCAGTTGTTGAATTTCCCTTGTGCAAACAAATCCGGCAAAGGCCAGGAGAATTCCGCCCACATTATTTACAAGAATATTGAGCAGCGCTGTGCGCACCTCGCCATCGCGCACCAGACTGAGTGTTTCGAGTGAATAGGTAGAAAAAGTTGTAAACCCTCCCAGGATACCAATAAAAAGAAAAACGCGTAAGGCAGGACTCATCGTTGCGGATTCAAATAAGGCCCACAAAACACCAATTAAAAATGAACCCACAAGGTTCACGGTTAAGGTTCCCAGCGGAAAAACTCCGGCATATTTGCCGTGCACCCACCCCGAAACACTGTATCGGGCAAGTGATCCGATGCCTCCGCCAAGAATTATCAATACAATCTTCATAGCCCGAAGTTACAATTTACCGGCAATATGTATTTTTGGCCTGTTGCCGAGGTAGCTCAGGGGTAGAGCAGCTGATTCGTAATCAGCAGGTCGTGAGTTCAAATCTCATCCTCGGCTCTAGCCTCCTGTAGAACCCGGGCCGCCTGGTACCCTATGCTGTCGAAGAAATGCAAATACGCTATCCATGCACTGGTTCACATGGCCAGGAATCCGAAAGAAAAGTATCTGATCCGCGAGATCTCTTCCTCCTGTAACATCCCTAAAAAGTTTCTGGAAAATATTCTGCTTGAACTAAAGCGGGCTGGTATTCTGGGAAGCCGTGCGGGTAAAGGAGGCGGGTATTTCTTAAGGCGATCCACCCGCGAAGTAAACCTGGCCGAGGTAGTGCGCCTTTTTGATGGGGCGATTGCCGCTATTCCCTGTGCAACGTTTAAGTACTATGAACCGTGCAACGAATGCAAAGATGAGGCAACCTGCAGTATCCGAAAGGCGTTTCTGGATGTACGCAATGCCACCGTGGAGATGCTTAAAAAAGATACGCTGGAAAGCCTGGTAAACCAGGAAAAAAAACGTAGTCGAAAAAGAAAACAATAACATCAATTACTCTTTACAACATTGAAACACCTACCTATTTCCCTCGTACTGCCCGGTGTACTTCTGCTTGGCGGATGCCATTCTAAAAATGAATTTGAACAACCCCGGCAAAAACATTTAATCGAGGCAGTGTATGCTTCGGGGAACATTGTTTCTGAAAATGAATACCAGGCCTTTGCCCAGGTTGACGGCTATGTGGAAGAAAAACGCGTGCAGGATGGCGATACCGTAAAGCAGGGCGATGCTCTATTTGTCATTCAGGCCGATCAGCAAAACGCCCGTTACCGTATTGCCCGCGAGAACTACGAGCTTGCCCTGAAAAATCTTCGCGATGATTCACCGGTTCTGTCCGAGTTAAAATCAACATTAACTACGGCAAAATCAAAAATGCAATACGACTCGGTAAACTTTGTTCGCTACACCAACCTGCTAAAAGACAACGCCACTTCACGGGCTGAGTACGACCGCATGAAACTGCTCTATGAAAATTCGAGGAACGATTTTTTGTTGGCAATAAGCCGGTACCAGCGCACTCGCGATCAACTTGAGCTGGAATTAAAAAATGCCGAAAACCAATACCGCATTGCCCGTGATGAATCGGACCGCTACATCATCCGCAGTCATATAAATGGACGCGTTTTTAAAACATTTAAAGAAAAAGGAGAACTCATCAGGCGAAATGAAACCGTGGCCGTATTAGGCAGCGCCAGTGCATTTTACGTACAGCTAAGTGTGGATGAATTGGACATTCAGCGCATTCAGATAGGCCAGCCAGTAGTTGTAAAAATTGATGCCTACCCCGATAGAATTTTCAATGCCACCGTAAGTAAAATCTATCCACTGGTTGATGCCCGCCAGCAATCTTTCCGGGTGGATGCAACCCTTAACGAAAAACTGCCTGGTAATTTTTCCGGTCTTGCCCTGGAGGCCAACATCATCATCCGGGAAAATCACAAAGCTTTGGTAATTCCCAAAAGCGCGTTGCTTCCGGGCGATTCTGTAATCATCCGGAGTGAATCCGGCATGCGTAAGGTAAAAGTAACCAAAGGCATTACCACCATGGACGAAGCGGAAGTCGTGAACGGTATTGACGAACAAACAGAGGTAAAAATCAAGTAATGCTGCTGCCTATGCCGCCTGTTGTTGAAATAGCCTGGACACACATTATCTCAAAACCAAAACAAACCATTATTGCCATGCTGGGGGTAACGTTCGGCATCGGCATGTTCATCGCCCTGGTGAGTTTAATGACCGGCCTTAATCAATTTACCGAAGATGTTACCATGACCTCTTCGCCCGATATTCACATCTACCATGACATCACCCGGGAACGAAAATCCATTCTGGAAGAAATGAATCCAGCCGGCCTCAACCTGGTGCACCACCAAAAACCTAAAGTAGAAACCGCCAAACTGCGCAATGCTTTGCAACTTGTGGAGATCATCCGAAAAGATCCGCGGGTATCGGGTGTGGCTCCAACCCTTTCATCACAGGTATTTTATAATTACGGACCCGTGCAACTGAATGGCCAAATACTGGGCGTGGATATACTTGAAGAAGATAAACTCTTCGATATCCAATCCCGAATGAAATCCGGCAGACTGGAAGATCTGAAATCCAATCCGGATGGCATCCTGGTAGGTACCGGCCTGGCCCGGAAACTCAATGCCACCACGGGCAACCGCGTGGTAATTACTACCCCGCAAGGTTATACCATGACATTGAAGATACTCGGCACTTTTCAAATGGGTATTGGTGCAGTGGATAACGTACGTGCGTACGCCAATATCACCACCGTGCAAACCATCCTGCAGCAGGATCAGACTTACATTACCGATATCAACATTAAAGTACACGACCGCCTCCGTGCTAAAGCCATTGCACCCGAATATGAGGCTATGTTTCACTACAAAGCCGAAGATTGGGAAACAGCTAACGCCACTTTTTTAACAGGTGTTACTATCCGTAATATCATTACGTGGTCGGTTTCGGTTACGCTGCTTATTGTGGCCGGTTTTGGTATTTATAACATCCTCACGATGACCATTTACAATAAAATGAAAGATATCGCCATACTGAAAGCCATGGGGTTTGCCGGAAACGATGTGCGTATGATTTTCATGATCCAGTCGCTGGTTATTGGCTTTGCTGGCGGCCTTATGGGTTTGCTGATAGGCTATGTGCTTTCGTGGCTGATTTCAAAAGCGCCTTTTGATGGCGGTGATGTGGTTAGCCTGGATCACTTCCCGGTAAACTTCGACCCGATGTACTATGTAATCGGAATTGTTTTTGGTGTACTCACCACCGCCTTTGCCGGTTACACACCATCGCGAAAAGCAGCCCGGGTTGATCCTATTGAAATTATACGCGGCCAGTAACTTATGAAACCGGTACTTCAAACCCGCCAACTCAGTAAATACTTTTACGAACCGGAAAAATTCCAGGTATTAAAGCAAATTGACCTGACCATAAACCGGGGTGAATTTATGTGCCTGATGGGAAAATCAGGTTGCGGTAAGTCTACACTCATGTATGTACTCTCCACCATGGATACCGACTACGAAGGAGAACTTGAAATAGCCGGAGAGCAATTGAAAGGCAAAAGTCAGAATTATCTTTCCGCATTCCGCAACAAACACATCGGGTTTATTTTTCAGTTCCACTACCTGTTACCCGAGTTTACCGTTCTGCAAAATGTAATGTTGCCGGCATTGAAACTAGGCCGGTATTCAAGGCAAGAAATCGAATCCCGTGCTTACGAAAAACTAAAAATACTCGGGGTAGCCGACCAGGCTCTTAAAATGTCATCAAAACTTTCGGGTGGCCAGCAACAACGGGTGGCTATTGCCCGGGCTTTGATAAACGAGCCGGATATAATCATGGGCGATGAGCCTACCGGCAACTTGGATTCATACAACTCTAACCTGGTATTCAACATCCTGCAGGAACTTACACATACCTACCGGCAAACAATTGTTGCCGTTACCCATGATGAAGATTTTGCCAGCCGGTCCGATCGGGTGGTGGAAATGAGCGATGGAAGGATACTCAGCGCTTAGCCATACCGAAATCGCTGCACTGAATTACCGTTAAGGTTCCTGTATGCGCCCATACACTCAGCCGCAAGGCAGGCGTGTACCGGAAGAATACCCAACACATCGCCTTCACGGATTCCGGCTTGATCTTCAGGGGTTGCATGCACCAGGCCATGCTCCTGCGAAAGGGATTTTATATACATATTGGTTGGCGGCAATTCCCAACCGGCATCATTTAGCCTGACTACTCTTCCAAAAATTTGTACACCTTTGTCGGCTACAGTGTCCTTTGAAAAATGAACGCTGCCACCATAAATGATCAACTCATTTCGCTGCGGATGCCTGCTCACCACCGGACATGCCATGCAAACGGCTATATCGTTCAACCCACACGATCCAATCACCGACTGCGTTATATCGTAGAAAACAAAATTACCCGGCCTGATTTCATCAACTCCTAAAAAATCTTCCATTGTGCTGCAACAAGGCGTATCACCAACCGAAATAACCAGATCAGGGTACTTAGCCGCATAGGTTGATTTGATTTTACGCATCACCGCAAGCGACTCGTTATGAATCTGCTCAATTTCATTCCTTGAGCGCGCCTTGTAGCTGTGCCCGGCATGTGTGAGGAAGCCCGCAAACTTCAGGTTATCATATTGCGCTATCTCCGATAGCACAGCACCCATCAATCGCTCATCAGAAGGATTGATCCCCGCACGATGGTATCCGCTGTCGATTTTAACATATACGTTTACCGGATGCCTGATCTTTTCACCCAATTGGTTCACAGCAAAAACCGATTCTACCAAGAGATTCAACCTGATGTTAGCGGCTAACCGGTTGATGAGTTGGTCTTCCAAGACATTAACCGGAAATGCCACTGTGATGTCCTCCCAGCCATCACTGGCAAAATACTCCGCCATCACAAGCGATGACACCGTTACCTTTTCCACTCCGTGCTGCCTGAACCATCTCCCCACCTCGTGCGACTGATGTGTTTTAAAATGCGGCCGGAAACTCACCTTCAACCGCCTGGCCTTCTCCGCCATACGGGAAATGTTGGTCTTGCATTTCTCCTCGTCAAGAAGAAGTGTGGGCCGGACAATGGATCTCATTTCAGGTATGCGGGAATGGAAACGCCTTGCTTCAACACCGGATCAGGAACCGGATCCAGCCGTTTGATCTGCAACGGAACTACGCCCGCCCAGATGTCAAGGTCATAATCGTCTTCATCATCTTTGGGAGGCCCGGTACGGATTTTGGCAGATGCTTCTTCTATCGCAAAGGATAACACCATCGTTGCTTTCCACTCGCCTTCTGTAGGCTTACGCACATCATCCCACCGGCCGGGCTGCATTTTGTTGGTAAATACCTCAAGAACTTTGTAAAGTTCATGTTGGTCGGTTACCCGCTCGGCTTTGCTGAATAAAACTACCGAACGATAATTTACGGAGTGATGGAATGCGGAGCGGGCCAAAACAAGTCCGTCCATCAGCGTTACACAAATACAAACATCCGATTTCTCATCAGCAAGTTCACGCATGTAGTGACTTCCAACTGATCCATGGATGTATAATTTGTTTTCTATACGGCAGAAGCCGGTAGGGATCTGATACGGTTTTCCACCCTGTACAAAGGCTACTGTGCAATATAAGGCTTCGTCCAACAGGGCATAAACAGTTGCCTTATCGTACGACCCGCGCTTGGGCAAGCGGGTAATGGTGGTTTTTTCGGTTTTCGGGAATTCGCTCATGGTAAATTGAGTGTAATGTTAAAACGTACAAATTTCACTTTGTATGATTTACTGCTTGCTGAAAACAGTAATCGATTTACCGGGGGATAATAATGTAATTCCAATTGTGCGTATCGGGCTCAATGCCGTGCCGGATGGTATACAGTTTTTTCTTAACCTTCATCTGGAACGAGTGGTCTCCGATAGCGGGTAACTGATAATCCTTTCCATGAATGTTGATGGTGGCTATTGGTGCAACCACTGCGGCTGTCCCTGCGCCAAATGCTTCTGTAAGGGTTCCCTTCTCAAAGCCGGCAATCAGGTCATCAAGGCTTACTTTTCGTTCTTCGGCCGGCACACCCATATCGGTGGCCAGGGTAAGAATACTGTCGCGGGTTACACCATCCAGCAAAGCGGTGGTTAATCGGGGAGTTACCAGTTTTCCGTCCAGCACAAACATCACGTTCATCGCGCCTGATTCATCAATGTATTTATGCTCTTTTGCATCTGTCCATAATACCTGGTCGTACCCTTGCTGGCGGGCAAGCTGGGTTGGGTAAAACGCTCCGCCATAGTTGCCGGCACATTTGGCAAATCCTGTTCCGCCTTCAGCAGCACGAACATAGGTTTCTTCCACCTTTACCTTTATGGGCTTGTTGAAGTACGGGCCTACCGGGCTGGTCATCACCACAAACTTGTATTGGTCGGATATTTTAACGCCCAGTCTTGACTCGGAGGCAAAGACCACCGGCCGGATATACAGGGCACTGCCTTCATCATTCGGAACCCAGGCCTGATCCAGCTCTACCAGGGCGTGTAAGCTTTGCACAAAAAAATCTTCCTTAATGGCTGGCATGCACATTCGCTCCAATGATTTATTGAGGCGCTGATGATGCCGTTGTATCCGGAATATGGAAGTGCTTCCATCGGTCATGCGGAAGGCTTTCATGCCTTCAAACACCGCCTGCCCGTAATGCAAAGCAAGAATGGCGGGCGTCATGGCCATTTCACCGTAAGGCCGGATAACCGGAGTATGCCACTTTTTATCGCGATAGTCAGCAACAACCATGTGGTCAGAGATGTACTTGCCGAACTCCAGATTTTTAAAATCAATTTCGCTGATCCGCGATTTGCCGATCCGCTCAACAGGAATATTTTCGGTAATGGTCATGGCCTGAATTATTTTTTCAAGGTATAAATTATTTGCTGATTTCAGGAAAATCAGATAGCCAACTCAGCACGGGGTAATTTCAGCCGTTACGTCAAAAACCGGTTTTAAAGCTACGATTTTGAGAATTGTGTTTTCCATACCGTGCGAAGCTGGTGCCCGCGATTGACCAGGTAAATACCCACCAGGGTAACTGCAATAGCCAGCCCGATGGTGAGATTGAGCTTTTCGTTCAGCACAATCCAGCCCAGGATAACGGCCACTAACGGATTAACATAAGCATACAGCGATACGATGGTCATCGGAAGGCTTCGTAAGGCATACAGGTAGCTGGCATAAGCCACGATAGAACCAAAAATAATCAGATAGAATAATGTATAAACAGCTTCAGGCGACCAGCTTATGGAGCTTAAATCATCCACGGCCACACTCACCGGCAGGCAAAACAAGCCCCCAAAAAACATCTGAAGAGAGGCATTGACAAACGGATTGCTGTTGCTGTGGTGTTTCTTAATCCAGATGCTGCCCAACGCCCAACTTACTACCGCGCCCAGCGTGAGCAGAATGCCCACCAGGTACTCGGTTTTCGAAAACTCCGCAACATGCTCGCTGAACATCAAAACGATTCCACCCAGGCCGAGCAGGACACCAAGCCCGATGGTGATATTGGGTTTTTCATCATGTCCAATAGCAAGATTAATAAGAATAACCGCAACCGGCATCAGCGAACAGATAATGGCCGCCACCCCGCTGGGAATATGCACTTCCGACCAGGCCACCAGCCCGTTTCCAAGCGTAATCAAAAAAAAACCCGCAACGGCCTGTTGTAAAACATGATTGGCCGATGGCCATGCAGACTTTTTAACGCTAAAGATGAGGGTCATCAGAATCACGCCCGCACTCGCCTGCCGTATGGCTGTAAACAAAAAGGGCGGAAAGTGCAACACGCCAATGCGCAAAGCCAGGTACGTAGTACCCCAAATAAAACATACTGCTACCAGGGCTATGTAAGGAAGATAATGGGAACGTGCTCTCACTTCGGCTATTCAAAACTTACGCTAATTACGAATAAACGGGTTGTTCAGTTCCACCACTTAAAAAAATAGTGCAGGCCACAGTCAATTACTGATAGCTGCAGTTTTGCTAAAAACTTCCTCTCGCATAAACTCCTCTGCCCGTTTGCTTACCATAGGCACTTTCTCCATGGATTTAACCTCAATCATGCTCACGCCAAAATCGTCCACGACACGTCCTTTAATCAGGTAAAACCCGCGGCCGCGAAAAGGAAACCTGCGGGCTACATCCGGAAAGTGAACCGTGTCAAAAACTTCCCCCTGCCTGTCGTAAAATGTTCCAAAATACATCGGCTCGCCTTTCAGGGTGCTGGTGGGCTTGGTGGTTACCCTGTAGCCTAAAATACAAACAGACTTTCCGATACGTTTCGGTAAATCACTTGCCGTATGGGCTGCTTCAACGGGTGTAACCAGTTTAAACGGATCGCACAGCGGAAAACCCAGCAGTTCAATTTCATCGAAAGCATCTTCCGGTTCACCCCGCTGTAACACAGGCAACGGATAATCCACCGGCCCGGTATCGAACAATTCTGCCGCAGGGGTTTTCGTCCGTGCATGGCTATAGTACAGCATCGCTTCCCACAACAGGCGCTGCTTTGACTTTCCGGTAAACCGGAAGGCCCCTATACGGATTAAAATGCGCACCTGCTCCAACCCCAGGTTTATTCTTCGCAAAAAATCATGCAGGCTTTTAAATTCTCCGGAGTGCCCGCGTTCAGCAGCAACCTGTTGTGCCACACGGGTTTCAAGGCCCTTCAGGTGGATAAAGCCCAGGTAAATGCACTTGCCGTAAATGGTGGTGAGGTATTCGCTGTGGTTTACACAGGGTGCTTCAACGACAGCACCGTTCATCCGCGCTTCATGAACATAGAACTCGGTTTTATAAAATCCGCCAAAGTTGTTAATCACGCCCACCATGAATTCCAGCGGATAGTGCGCCTTCAGGTATAAACTCTGGTAGCTTTCTACGGCATAACTTGCCGAGTGCCCCTTGGCAAAGGAGTAGCCCGAGAAACTTTCAATTTCGTACCACACCCGCTCAATAACCGGCTCAGGATAATTGCGCTGGCGGCAATTCTCAAAAAACTTCTCCTGTACGCGCTTAAATTCTTCACGCGAGCGGTATTTACCCGACATGCCCCTGCGCAATACATCGGCTTCGGTAAGCGTAAGGCCGGCAAAATAGTGCGCCACTTTAATAACATCTTCCTGGTACACCATAACCCCGTAGGTTTCCTTCATCAGTTCATCCATCTTGGGGTGGATAGATTCGTATGTGCCCCCCTTCCGAACGGCATGGAAGCGTTCGATGTAGGCGCGCATCATGCCCGACCGCGACACCCCCGGCCTGATGATGGAACTGGCCGCCACCAGCGTGAGGTAATCTTCGCATCGCAGTTTGCCCAGCAGCATGCGCATGGCAGGCGACTCCACATAAAAGCACCCCATTGTTCTTCCCGTTCGGAGCAGCTCTCTGATCTTTTCATCATTCTTAAAATCGCGGAAGCGGTGTACATCCACCTCGATGTTCCGGTTTCGCTTCACTTGCCTTACTGTATCCTTGATGTGGCCAAGTCCGCGTTGGCTGAGAATATCAAACTTGTAAATGCCAAAATCTTCGGCATTGTGCATTTCAAAATGCGAAACCGGCAGGCCTTTCGGTGGAAGTTCGGTGGCGGTGTAGGCATAAATGGGCTTTTCGGTGATGAGCACCCCTCCGGCATGGATGGAGATGTTGGCGGGCAGGTCTTTTATGCGCTCGGCATAGTTGAAAATCAACTCGGTAATGTGGTCGCGGTTTCGGTTTTCTTCCGGATAATCCACCAGTGCATCAATCTCTGCTTTAGGTAAACCAAAAACTTTTCCCAGTTCGCGCAATACCGAGCGCTTCTGGTAGGTAACGTGTGTACCCAGCAGGCAAACATAATCGTTGCCGTAGCGGTTAAACAGGTATTCATAAATGGCATCGCGGTTGTCCCACGAAAAGTCGATGTCAAAATCGGGTGGTGATGTGCGCTCGGTATTTAAAAACCGTTCGAAATACAGATCCAGTTCAACCGGGTCAACATGGGTAATGCCCAGGCAGTAGGCCACCATGCTGTTGGCACCGCTGCCACGGCCCACAAAATCGAAATTGCTGGCGCGGGCAAAGCAAATCAGGTCGTAGGCAATAAGGTAGTATGCACAAAAGCGCTTCTGGCGGATGATGCTGAGTTCGCGCTGGAAGCGCTCGCGTAAAACCGGATTATGGGCATCGTACAGTTGCTGAAATCCTTCCCATGCCCGGGTAACCAGAAAATCCCAATCGGCTTGTTCGCTATCGGTAACGAACTTCTTGTTCTTGTCTTCGCCAAACGTAAAATCAACGGAGCACTGCTCCAGCAGTCGCTCGGTGTTTTCGATCAGTTCCGGGTAATGCACCAGGCGATTTTTGAGTGCATCAACCGGCATCATTACTTCATCGGCACGGGCCTGCTGTTGAGGCTGCAGTTTGCTAAGCAGGGTATTGTAATGGATAGCCCGCAGCAGGCGGTGTACATTAAAATCAGTTTTCGATGAGAACGTTACCGGGTGAAGCAGTACAAATTTTTCAGGAAGCTCCTTTCGGCCGGCAGAACGGGCATACTGATTAAGCTGATGCAGGCCAACTCCGATGTACTCGCAGGGGCGAAGCAGTTCGGGTTCATTTCTTCCGAAGGGGTAAATAACAAATACTTCCTCCATTTCGGGGGCGCGCTGTGGAAACGGCTTTCCCGAGGCGTTGTGGTACGACAGGTACCGGTTTATTTTTTCAAAGCCGCTGTTGTTGCGCGCCAGAATGATGTACAGCGGTTCATGGTCATTTTCCTTATTCCTGAATTCAACTCCGAGGGCCACTTCAATATCCTTTTTAATCCGCAGCATCTCTATGTACGAGGCCACGTTATTGATTTCGGTTAGCGCCAGTTTGCGCACACTGCACCTGCGGGCTTCGTCCGCCAGTTTTTGAACGGTAAGTGTGCCGTGCTGAAAACTAAAAACCGTATGGCAGTTCAGGTACATGCCCTAAATGTAGGGGGTTACCCCGCCCCTTGTACCCGTCTGCCCTCTGCCGTGTCAGGCGTTGTCAGCTTGAGAAAGTCCGCGTGATTCTGTTCGGAAACCCTGGATTAAAATTGATCGCCCGGTAACCTCAGGTTCTTTTCAAATCCGTAATTTGTGCGCATGGCCCGCATTTCAGAAACCGACCTGATTTTAAATAAAGATGGCAGCGTTTATCATTTAAACCTGCTGCCCCGGCATGTCTCCGATATTGTGATTATGGTGGGCGACCCGGGGCGGGTTTACCGGGTAAGCCAGTTTTTTGATGAAATCGAATTTGAAATGAACAAGCGCGAGTTCATTACCCACGCAGGCCATTTTAACGGGAAGCGGATTACCGTAATGAGCACCGGCATCGGTACCGACAATGTTGAGATTGCCCTGACCGAACTGGATGCATTGGTGAACATAGACCTGAAGACCCGCGAACCAAAAACCAAAAAAAAGAAACTGAAAATCATCCGCATCGGCACCTCAGGCGCGTTGCAGGAAGATATACCTGTGGGTTCTCATTTAATTTCAGCGTATGGGGTGGGGCTCGACAACCTGATGAATTTTTATGACCTGCCTTTAACCACGTTTGAGAAACGCATCGGCAAGGATATCAAGCGCCAAACCGGCCTTGCGTTTAAACCGTATGTGGTTGGCGGTTCTGACTTGCTGCTCAGGCGTATCGGGCATGATATGATTACCGGTAACACCGTTACAGCTCCCGGATTTTATGCTCCGCAAGGCCGGAAAATACGGGCGGCCACACGCTACCCCAGGTTGCTCGACAACTTTATGTATTACCACAACAAGGCCGGAAACTTCTGGTTAACCAATTTTGAAATGGAAACCGCTGCCTATTACGCCCTTGGCAGATTGCTGGACCATGAGGTGATCAGTGTAAATGCCATTATTGCCAACAGGGTAAAAAAGAAGTTTATGAAAAATCACGATAAGGTGGTTGATGCGTTGATACAGAAAGTGCTTGAACGGGTATAACACCTACACACCCAGATCGGCTCCATCGGCAATCAGTAATAGCAATTCTTTCACTTCTTCTGCTTTCCCATGCTCGCCCATTTTATCGAATGACATGATGAGGTTTCTGAATACCCTGCGCACAATTTCAAGGTTGGAGCATGGCTCAAAATACGAAGGCTGAGGAACCAGGTGTAGTTCGTGAATATAGTTTTCAATATCCTGTCGCGAAAAGATCAAGCCCTTGTTAAAGGCGTTAATGTAGAATTGGGTTTTATCGTCTTTATAGGTAAGAATAAATAAATTCGGAAGGTTAACCCCGTAAACCGGCAGCTTGAGTTTTTGAGCCACCAGCATATACACTACACAAAGCGAAATGGGGTTTCCTTTGCGTGTTTCAAGCACCACATTAATCATGGAGTTGCCCGGTGAGTGAAAATTTTTGCTGTTGGCCCCGAATTTCAGCTTATTGAACAGCACACTGTTCAGTACCTTAACCTGATCGAAGGTGTATAAATCGGGTTTAAACTCCAGCCATGTTTCGTAATAAATTTGTTCAAGTTCCTGCTTCAGTTTTTCCAGTTCAAGGTCGGGATACTGATAGGTGGCAATTAACCACAGGCCGGTCAGCAGGTCTTGGTCCTTGCTTTCGTACCACTCCGTAATCCGGTATTTCAGCAATTCATACTGAAGATCGTGGATGAGGTTTTCAATTTTTCGCTGTACAAGCGGATTAAAATTATTTTCCCACTCCTGTTCAAGGTAGGGAATAACTTCCTTGCCGAGCGACCTTATTTTGTCCGTTACTTCGGCAACCACCTGATCGTCATTGTCGTCAAGCAGGGAAACCAGCGCTTTCAGTTCCTTCTCCGTCATCAGGTTGTCATTACTGAATTTTAACTTCAGGTTTGTATTACGCCAACATTAAACCGCTCAACCGGTGCATGGTTGGCCGCTTCAATCCCCATGGAAATAACCTGTCGGGTTTCAACCGGATCAATAATGCCATCAACCCACAAGCGTGCCGCAGCATAATACGGGCTAAGCTGTTCGTTGTAACGGTCGGTAATTTCTTTGAGTAAACTATTTTCTTCTTCTTTAGTGATTTCCTTGCCTTGGGCCTTAAGTGCTGAAACGCGTATCTGCAGCAATGTTTTCGCTGCCGAAGCTCCGCTCATTACGGCTATCTGGGCCGATGGCCAGGCAAAAATCAATCGCGGATCGTACGCTTTGCCGCACATGGCATAATTGCCCGCACCATAGGAATTACCCATGATGATGGTGAATTTCGGAACCGTTGAGTTAGCCATGGCATTTACCATTTTGGCACCGTCTTTAATTATTCCTCCATGTTCTGCTTTGCTGCCGACCATAAAACCACTTACATCCTGAAGAAAGACCAGCGGTATCTTGCGTTGATTACAATTCATAATGAATCGGGCGGCCTTATCGGCTGAGTCGGAGTAGATAACACCACCCATCTGCATTTCTCCTTTTTTTGATTTAACAACCTTACGTTGATTGGCAACAATGCCAACAGCCCAGCCGTCAATCCGGGCCGTTCCGCAGATCAGCGTTTTACCATAGAGGGCTTTGTACTCATCAAACTCGGAATTATCCACAAGTCGCTTTATTACTTCCATGGTATCGTAGGGCTTTACCCGGTCGCTTGGAAAAAGTCCGTAGATTTCTTTTGGATCCTCTTTTGGTGCCGCAGGTGCTATCCGGTCAAAGCCTGCCTTTTCATAATGGCCCATTTTATCAAATACCGAGCGGATGTAATCCAGGCATGCTTCATCGTTGGGAAACTTGTTATCCGTAACGCCCGAGATTTCACAATGCGTGGTAGCGCCACCCAGAGTTTCATTATCAATATCTTCACCAATGGCTGCTTTAACCAGGTAAGAACCCGCCAGGAAGATCGAACCGGTTTTATCTACAATCATGGCTTCATCCGACATAATGGGCAGGTAAGCACCACCGGCAACACAGCTGCCCATAATGGCAGCTATCTGCACAATACCCATGGATGACATCTTTGCGTTGTTTCTGAACTGCCTGCCGAAATGTTCTTTATCGGGAAAGATTTCATCCTGCATGGGCAGAAAAACTCCGGCACTGTCCACCAGGTAAACGATCGGCAACCGGTTTTCCATGGCGATTTCCTGAGCCCGGAGATTTTTCTTGGCGGTTATCGGAAACCATGCGCCTGCTTTTACTGTGGCATCATTGGCAACCACAACGCATTGCCGCCCTTTAATGTACCCGATACCGGCAACTACGCCTCCCGAAGGACAACCACCCTGCTCCTTGTACATTCCATCTCCGGTAAATAAGCCCATCTCAAGAAACGGTGAACCCTTGTCGGTTAGGTATGCTATGCGCTCACGCGCGGTAAGTTTTCCTTTCTGGTGTTGCTCCTTGATTTTCTTCTCGCCCCCGCCAAGTTTGGTCGCTACGCCTTTCACATGAAGGCGATGAATCATCTGTTTGTAGTGATCCTCGTTCTTGTTGAACTCCAGGTCTCGTTCAGGCATGGCTACTGTTTAGCGTCTTCTTTGCGCTGGCGTTCCAGTTCGCGCTGAATTTTCTTACGGCTTTTACCCAGCGGGGCCATAAAATGCCTGGGATTTTCATTGAGGTGAACAGCCAGCGAATCGAGCGACACCAGCAGTTTGTTCAGGTTTACATACAGCGTATCCTCTGTCATCAGTTTACTCATGGTGTTATCTCCTTTGCTGAGGCGCGACAGGGACTCATTCAGTTTTGCCAGGGTTCCCTCAATGTTCTTGAGGGTTTTACTTACCTCCACTGCTTTCAGTGAATCTGAAAAAATTTTCAGGTTATTAATCGCAGGACGCAAATCGTTAAGCGTTCCACGAAGGCTGCGCGACAACAACCCGATGTTTTGGGAAACACTATCGAGTTTATTATTAGCATTGACAATGGTGCTGTTCAGCAATACCGGTGTTTGCTTAAACCCGTCAAAAATCGAATCCAGTTTATTTGAATTTCTTCCCAGGTTATCGAGAATGGTGTTGAGTTTACGCAGGGTGCTTTGCAGGTTATCGGTAACGGGTGCGGCATTTTCGGCCAGGAAATCGGTAATGCCTTTGGCTACATCCGACCGCAACGTGTCTTTAGGCTTGAGCTCCCGGGCGACAGGCCCCAC
>JBKBOE010000020.1:0-38072 GCA_046294915.1 Cyclobacteriaceae bacterium
CCGGGCTTTATGCTCTTCATTATCCCAAAAAAATGTATAGGTCTTATCCTCATTATTGATTTTCACATTGTCAGCGAACCATTCAGCAAGGCCACCTGCGGTTTGAATATACGGGTACAGCATTTTGATGGATGCGTGTATCTCATAGTCCCGTGTGAATAACCTCTTTTTGGCCATGGTTTGCATATCTGGTTTTTAAGTTAGAGGAATTTTCCGTGAAGGCAAAATGAAATTCAGGTTTGGGTGAATCCGTTTAAACTTGTTAAGTTTGCGGCTCTTTTGAAGTGAATGGCGCGGTAGCTCAGGTGGTTAGAGCGTTGGATTCATAACCCAAAGGTCGGGGGTTCAACTCCCCCCCGCGCTACAAAGGCTCCAACTCGGTGGGGCCTTTTCTGTTGATGAACCTGTTATGCTACGATCTGTAAATCCAACTGAAACTACTGCCTGGAACAACCTTGAGATCCACTTTCTTACCATGCAGGCAACGCATATGAAGGATCTCTTTACCGATGATCCCGATCGTTTTCGAAGGTTTTCTGTTTTCTTTGAAGACATCCTGGTAGATTATTCTAAAAATCTCATCACAGAAGAAACGCTTACAACCCTTATTAGCCTGGCGGAGGAGTGCGGCTTGCCTGAAGCTATCGCTGCTATGTTCTCAGGTGAGAAAATCAACCGCACCGAAAACCGGTCAGTGCTTCATATTGCCTTACGTAATCGCAGCAACACGCCCGTTTATGTTGACGGGCATGATGTTATGCCGCAGGTAAACAAGGCGCTTGAACATATGCGCCAGTTCAGCACACAATTGCGGAGTGGCGACTGGAAGGGATACACCGGTAAACCGATAACCGACATTGTGAATATTGGCATTGGGGGCTCCGACCTCGGTCCACTGATGGTAACGGAAGCCCTTAAACCGTACTGGGGTAACATCACCCCTCATTTCGTTTCCAATGTTGATGGCACCCATATTGCAGAAACGTTGAAGAAAGTTAACCCTGAAACTACCTTATTCATTATTTCTTCAAAAACTTTCACTACACAAGAAACCATGACCAATGCAGAAACGGCAAAGCAATGGTTTCTGAAAAGTGGTGCGCAACATGCTGACATCGCCAGACATTTTGCAGCGGTATCCACGAATACGAACGCGGTTACTGCCTTTGGCATTGCACCTGAAAATATGTTTGTATTTTGGGATTGGGTAGGCGGCCGCTATTCCCTTTGGTCATCCATAGGGCTATCTGTTGCCTGCACCATTGGCTTTGATCAATTCGAAAAACTGCTGGATGGTGCGCATGCCATGGACAACCACTTCAGGCATGAACCCTTCGATAAAAATATCCCTGTTATCCTGGCGCTGCTGGGCATTTGGTACACGAATTTCTTTGGCGCTTCAACGGAGGCAATTCTTCCCTATGATCAGTACATGCATCGGTTTGCAGCGTACTTTCAGCAAGCCAACATGGAGAGTAACGGAAAGTCGGTAGACCGAAACGGAAATGCGGTACACTACCAAACCGGTCCTGTTATCTGGGGCGAGCCCGGCACCAATGGCCAGCATGCCTTTTACCAACTCATACACCAAGGAACGAAAATGATACCTTGCGACTTTCTTACTCCGGCACAAAGCCATAACCCGATTGGCGATCATCACGAAAAATTGCTCTCTAACTTCTTTGCTCAAACCGAAGCATTAATGAAAGGTAAAACTTATAATGAAGTTGTCGATGAATTAACCCTGGCCGGACTGGATAAGGAGCAGATCAGGGAACAAGCACCCTTCCGTGTTTTTGATGGTAACAAACCTACCAACAGCATTTTGTTTAAACAACTTACACCCCGGACCCTCGGCAGTTTAATTGCGATGTACGAGCACAAAATCTTCGTACAAGGCATCATCTGGAATATTTACAGTTTCGATCAGTGGGGTGTTGAACTGGGTAAGGTACTGGCAAAAAAAATCCTGCCTGAGCTAAGTACATCCGGAGAAATAACATCACACGATTCGTCAACCAACGGGCTGATCAATTATTTCAAACGATTGAAATAACCTGTGTTGTTAAAGCATCAAAAAACTTCAGTTAAAACCCTATTTTTAGCAGGTTAATAAGCAAATGGCTATTTCAAAAATTGGTGTATTTACTTCCGGTGGCGATGCACCCGGTATGAATGCGGCTATCCGCGCTGTTGTTCGTGCCTCTATCTATTACAAAAAAGAAGTTTTTGGGATCATGCGGGGTTACGAAGGCATGATAGAGGGCGATATTGTGAAATTGGGAGCACGATCGGTGGGTAATATCCTCCAACGCGGTGGTACTATTTTAAAATCAGCAAGAAGTCAGGAATTCCGAACACCCGAAGGAAGAAAAAAAGCTTTTAGTCAGTTAAATAAACACGGTATTGATGCGCTCATTGCCATTGGCGGTGATGGAAGTTTTGCCGGGCTTCATCAGTTCTTTGAAGAGTTCGGATTACCTTCGGTTTGCATTCCCGGCACAATTGATAACGACATTCCCGGAACCGACTATACCATCGGATATGATACAGCCACCAATACGGCTGTTGAGGCCATCGATAAAATCAGGGATACCGCCCTCTCACACAACCGGTTGTTTTTCGTTGAAGTAATGGGAAGAAACTCCGGGTACATTGCCATTAACAGCGGCATTGCAGGTGGCGCTGGGGCTATTATTATACCGGAAGACCACCTGACGTTCGATGAGTTTTATGCAATCCTGAAGCCGGGAGAAGACACCGCCAAAAAGTCAAACGTAGTGGTAGTGGCCGAAGGTTCAAAAATTGGCGGAGCCATTGAATTGGCCCGTAGAGTTGCGGAACGTTCCTCATATTTCGATATTAAGGTGACGGTTTTGGGCCACTTGCAGCGAGGCGGAGCACCCACATATTTTGACCGGGTACTGGCGAGCAAACTGGGAGTTGCTGCCGTGGAGGGAATACTAAACGGAAAACAGGATGTAATGGTAGGAATTCGGGATAATAAAATTACCTACACGCCCTACGAACAGGTGAAATCGGGTACACATGATATTAACGAGGAAGATCTTCGGATAGCTAAAATCTTGTCCATCTGATGAAAGACGTAACCGTTGGCATTGATATCGGTGGTACCAATACCAAGTTCGGCATTGCCGACAGGCAGGGAAATGTTCTCTTTCAGGACAAAATTTCAACGTTGGCGTACAACGAATTTACCGAATACGTTCGTGAATTATCGGTTAAAATTAAAGCAGCTATGCCGGCCAACTGCAACCTTATTGGCATAGGTGTTGGCGCTGCGAATGGAAACTATTATAAAGGCACCATCGAACATGCTACGAACCTGAAATGGAAGGGCATCATTCCTTTGGCCGATTTACTAAAGAAACAGTTCGAAGTACCGGTTATTGTAACCAATGATGCCAACGCTGCGGCTGTTGGCGAAATGGTGTACGGGGCTGCCAAAGGCATGAAAGATTTTATTGTAATTACGTTGGGCACGGGACTGGGCAGCGGGTTTGTGTGCAACGGCCAGTTGGTAAACGGAAAACACGGCATTGCCGGAGAGCTTGGTCATACTACTGTAAATTATACCGGCAGGTACTGCAATTGCGGAAAGCGTGGATGCCTTGAAACCTACGTCTCAGCAACCGGCATAAGACGCACAGTTTATAAACTTCTTGCCGACCACTTAGAGCCCAGCGAACTGCGGGGCATAAGTTTTGACAAGCTAAACACAAAGATGATTACAGAAGCTGCCCACCGCGGAGACGTTGTTGCCCTCGCTGCTTTTGAATACACCGGCCGCATTCTGGGCACTAAATTAGCCGACACCGTGGTGCATACTGACCCGGAGGCTATCTTTCTGTTTGGCGGATTATCGCTGGCGGGTGATTTGATTTTTAAGCCCACCATCAGGCATATGGAAATCAACCTGATGCCAATTTTCAGGGGAAAGGTGAAAGTACTGCCTTCCGGTTTACAGAACCAGGCCGCACCAATACTGGGTGCGAGCAGTTTGGTTTGGAACTATCTTTCGATGACTACTTCAACAGGCGATAACCCATTACCAGTGCAATTGTAGAAAAGGAGCTATCGAAGACAGTCGAGCTTACCAAGCTCCGGTTTGAATAAAGTCGGATTTCTGTAAGAAATCTTTTAACTGAAAAGCCAATCCCTGCCGAATATGTAATGCCACTGGCCTCTATGGTATAATTCAACTCGGTATTTCCACTTAATGATGAAATCGTCATTTTTCCACCACTGTTACCCATGGGGTAGTCAAGTACAATACCAAAATTAAGGAAAATTGAATTGCCGTTAGTACGATAGAAATACTTCCTCAAACTAATGGGTAATTCTATTGCCCTGTAATCAGATGTATAGGCCTTTGTTCCCTCCATAAATTCATCATTGTAATAATGGTAGTTCGGCTCAATCGTGACTGACCATTTTTTGTTTCGATTGTTAAAGGATGGATACAACTCAATCTCAAGGCCAACGCGGCCGGTTACTTTTGATCTGAAATTAGTGGTGTACTGACCTACACCGAAATAACCGGTAATGGTAAAGGTTGAGTAATTAATCCCGGGACGAAAGTTAATATTAACAATAACGGGGCCTTTCATATCGCTCTTTTCAACAACTGACTCAGATCCCATACACGAATTGTAATTCTGAAACAATTTTATTAACGCATTTGCGTCATAGGGTACATTGATCGTTGAAGGCATACCTTCGCATATCAAGGTGTTTTGCAATTGTGCAAGATACATTTTGTTATAGGCTACCTGATTGGATTTTGGATAGTACACTTTATAAACAAGCTGTTCTATTTCAGTTACTTTTGTCTGAAAGAAGTACCTGGTTAATCCGTAATCTTTATACTCATACAACTTAGCATCACCACGAACAAGGATCTTCAAAAACAAATTCTCATATCTCCACTCCGGATTTCGGTTTGTACCGGCTTTATTCAAATCCAAACTCGACCGATCAATATTACCGCTAAACCGGTAAAATGTGGCCTGTCCTTCGATTCCAAATTCGCTCACATCCATGACGTTAAGAGTAACCGGGGAAGCATTTTCATTCTCCTTAAACTCAATTTTATCAGGGTTGTAGGCCCCGTCCAGTCTTTTGATAAGTCCTTCAATGCGTTCACCGTTGTTGTCTACATAATATCCTCTGTCGTATGAAAACTGCGCAAATGCGATGGCTACAGTAGAGCACAGACAAACTGAAAGCAATGCTACCTTCATAGTGGATAGGTTTAGTTGATTAAATATAGTTTAGAAGGCGTTGTACCCTAAACCTTTACGCCCAGATTTTCGCCCAGTAATTTGAATTGCGCAACCCATTCAGGCTTGGCGTTAAGCGTTTCCGCCTCCTCCTCCCTGAATATTTCAAAGTACAGGTTCTGGCTTTTATACAGATTGGGCTTCAGTTGAAATTTCTGCAGCAGCGGAAACAGTCTGTTAAGGCGCTCTAACCGTTTGAGGTTTGCCCGTTCGGCACTTATGCGTCTGAGTTCTTTAAAAATACTCTCCCCGGCCAATCGGGCCACTTTGTCAGGATCAGTAATTGTCAATTCCCATGCTGCAAGTTCACCCATCACGTGCTCAATCTTTTTCACGTTAATCTTCTCACCATTGAAGCTGTTGATCAGATCGGCATTGAGAATGTATTCAAAGGTTGTTGTATAAGCTTTAGGTATAGGGATATTATTATGTGCCAGTGCATTAACCAACGGGTAGTCGCGGTTATATACCCTGCGCAAGGTCTCTTCCAACTCTATCATGCTTTGTTGCGTAATCATATCGAGCACCTTACGTTTTTCATCTTTAAACAATTGCCACAGGGTATACTTTTCGGGACCGAAGTAGGTTTGCATATTGCCGATCACATCACCCAAGCGCCCCTCATCGAATGCAGCTACAAGTTGGGTTTGCATGGAGGAAAAGGTACCTTCATCCATTTCCAGCGAAATATTACCCAGAATATTGTGCTTACCCAGATAAACAGCCGCAAACGTAAACCGTTTTTGGGTTCGCGTAACATTTGAACGTACGCGCGTAATTCCAACAACCAACCGCTGCTCACCTGCCTCTCTCCTCACAAAAAAGTCGTTGGAAGTTGTATAATTGAATATCGGGAAGTTTTCAGGATCATCTTCAAACAAGGAAGCAACGGCATAGTGCATTCCCACTCTTTGTAAATTGGTTTTGGAAGGAAGCACCAGCCGCTGGTAGGTTACCGCTCCATTTACCAGCAACGGATCGTTGCTGGGGGCTGCTTCGAGTCGCTTCATAAACTCCGCCTCCAGTTCGTTGCCTGCTATCTGGCTGGCCAGTTGCATAGCCCTGCAGGCGTACTGCATAATCTGGGTCGTTTCAATCCCTGAGATTTCATCAAAAAACCACCCGCAACTGGTGTACATTAACATGGCGTGGCGCTGCAATTCCATCAACCGTAAAACCTTGCCCGGTTCCGTTGTTTGAAGGGCGTGGTCTTTCAGGAACTTACGAATGGTATCATCATTTCGCTTCAGAATCACCTGGATATAGTCGTTCCGGGCTGCCCACGGGTCTCTAAGAACCTGGGCAGCTTCGTGCTCATACAATTCATTGAGTTGATCCCGCAGCCAATCGAGTGTATCCCGAAGGGGCTTGCGCCAGTGCTGTTGCCAGCCCGGCTTACCGGAATTGCAACCGCAGTTATTGCGCCATCGTTCCACGCCATGTACGCAACTCCATGAACTGTTTTCATGTATCTGCACCTCATACTCCGGAGGCTGAAGAGAAAGAAACTCAGCGTAATTGGTAAGGCGAACGCCCTCCTTCTTTTCAATATAATCAAGGCAGTAAGCCAACGCCATATCACCATGTTTGTGGTGGTGGCCATACGTTTCTCCATCTGTAGCAATGTGTACTAACTGCCGGGTTTCATCATTTTTGTGAAATGCGCTGATCAATTCTTCGGCAAACTTCTGCCCGTTGTTAAGCAAACCGTTGAAGGCTACTCCCTGTGATAACTCGCCATCGTAAAAAAACAACACGATTGAATTTCCTGACGGCAGCGTGCACCGGTAAGGCCGTTGGGTATCAATGCCGGAGGTAGTTACTTCTTGCCATTGTTCAGCACCAATTTTGCGAAAAGCTTTTGCCTGGCGTGGCGCAAGGATAGTGAAACGGATACCTGCCTGCGCCAACACCTCCAGCGTTTCGGTATCCACAGCTGTTTCAGAAAGCCACATTCCCTCGGGCTTTCGTTGAAAACGGTATTCAAAATCACGAATACCCCAGATCACCTGGGTTTCCTTATCCCTGCGGCTGGCAAGCGGCAAAATCATGTGGTTGTATACCTGGGCCATTGCCGAACCGTGCCCGCCAAAGGCATTGATGCTCTCCTTGTCGGCCTCCAGAATAGCCCGGTATGTTTCCGGGTCGTTCTCTTCCATCCACGAAAGCAATGTTGGGCCAAAATTGAAACTTATTTTAGCATAATTGTTTACGATGTTTCGGATAATCTTATTATCATCTAAAATTCTGGAGGCTGTGTTGGGTGCGTAGCATTCTGCGGTGATGCGTTCGTTCCAATCGTGGTAAGGATACGCTGAGTCCTGTACTTCAATAACTTCAAGCCATGCGTTTTCGCGGGGCGGTTGGTAGAAGTGTCCATGAATGCAGATAAGTCGTTCCATGTGTTAAGCAGAAGACCTGTTAATAATGCCCTTCAGGATTCAATTTCAAATTCAGTTTGTTCTTTCTGCAGTTTAATCACCGTTACGCCAAGGGGAGGTAAGGTAATGGAAAGTGAATAATCGTGCGTGTGGTACTTAACCGGTAAGGTTGCCAGCAACCCTGCATTAAGCACCCCACTCCCCCCATATCGTTGGTCATCCGAATTAAATATTTCTTTCCACTGGCCGCGATAAGGAACACCTATGTAGTAATTATGCCTGACCTCTGGTGTAAAGTTACAGATCACCAAAAGCGTGTCCTGTCTTTCATTGGCTTTCCGCTGATAAGCGATAACGGAGTTGAGCCGATCAGCATAATCAATCCACTCAAAACCGCGGCTTTCAAAAGCATAGGTATAGAGTGCAGGCTCTTGCTTGTACAGCGTATTTAGATCTTTCATTACCAACTGAATCCCTTTGTGCGGCTGATATTCCAACAAGTGCCAATGGAGGCTGTGGTCGTGGTTCCATTCAGCATACTGGCCAAATTCACCTCCCATGAACAGCAACTTAGTGCCCGGATGGGTAAACATGTAGGAGAATAACAGGCGCAGGTTAGCGAATTTACGCCATTCGTCACCGGGCATTTTTCCGATTAAGGAACCTTTGCCATGCACTACTTCATCATGCGAAAGCGGGAGCATAAAGTTTTCGGTAAAGGCGTACATTATGCTAAAGGTAATTTCATTATGATGCCACGACCGATGGATCGGGTCTTCTTTAAAATATTTCAACGTATCGTGCATCCAGCCCATCATCCATTTCTGCCCGAAGCCCAGGCCGCCCAAATAAGTTGGTTTAGAAACACCGGGCCATGCGGTTGATTCTTCGGCAATGGTAACGATGTCAGGAAATTCAGCGTAAACAGCTTCATTAAATTCTTTCAGAAAATTAATCGCCTCAATGTTTTCACGCCCGCCATATTGATTGGGTACCCACTCCCCTTCCTTGCGGGAGTAATCGAGATAGAGCATGCTGGCCACAGCGTCAACCCGGAGGCCATCAACATGAAAGCGGTCAAGCCAGTATATGGCATTACTGATAAGGAACGAGCGTACCTCGTTACGACCATAGTTAAAGATGTAGCTCTTCCAGTCAGGATGAAAACCCTTACGCGGGTCGGCATGTTCATACAGGTGCGTACCATCGAAGAGAAATAAACCATGTTCATCGCCCGGAAAATGTGAAGGCACCCAGTCCAGAATAACGCCAATGCCGGCCTGGTGAAGTGAATTAACCAGATACATAAAATCATCAGGGCTGCCATAGCGGCTCGAGGGTGCATAGTATCCGGTAACCTGGTAACCCCATGATCCAAAAAACGGATGCTCCATTACAGGCAGAAACTCAACATGGGTAAAACCCATTTCGGTTACATACGGTACTAAGTGAGTGGCCAGTTCACGGTACGTAAGAGAACGGTTGCCCTCTTCAGGAACGCGCCTCCAGGAACCGAGATGCACTTCGTAAACCGCATACGGCTTGGGTTTTTGCAATTGCTGCTTACGCGTCTCCATCCATTTGTTATCTGTCCATTTAAAATCGGATTGCCAGGTGATTGAAGCGGTGCGAGGAGGAATTTCCGCATACCGGGCAAACGGATCGGCCTTTTCAAGCCATGAGCCGCCAGAAGTCTGGATAGCGTATTTATAGACTTGGCCAGAATGCACTTCATCTAGAAATCCTTCCCAAATTCCTGATTCATCCCATCGAGGGTAAAGTCGGTGCGATGACTTATCCCATGCGTTAAAGTTACCGATAACGGAAACGGATTTGGCGTTAGGTGCCCATACAGCAAAGTAGGTTCCTTTTTTACCGGCAACCTCAGCCGGGTGAGCGCCAAGTTTTTCATAGAGCTTAAAATGTTTACCCGATTTAAACAAGTGAATATCAAAGTCGGTAAACCGCGAATAACTTTCGGCTGCATCGGCCTTTGGTTTGGTTAATTTTTTCTTTCCCATAACAACAAGGTTATCCGGTGATTTTTTTTCGGCTGTCGCGCTCCTGAAAATACCGGTTCAGGTGGTAATAAATGCCCCGTAAGGGAATACTCACCCAATCGGGCCTGCCGTTTAGTTCGTAGCCGAGTTCATAAATGGCTTTTTCTATCAGGAAAGTACGAATAAGCAGGTCGTCTTCATCCGACCATTCCTTGCCTTTTCCTAAACGGTCCATATAAGCGCCCAGGTAAAACCGGCTGATGTAATGTTGCCATTGTTCAGCCCAGGCTTCAAGGAATTGCATATCGCGGGCGCGGTAGTTTTCATTAAGCAGAATTTTTCCGAATGCCGCATAATGAAATGAGCGCATCATGCCGGCCACATCTTTTAAAGGATTTTTCTTGAGCCTGCGTTCGCTAAACGCAAAGCCCGGTTCACCCTCAAAATCGATGATTACAAAATCTTTACCCGTAAACAATACCTGCCCGAGATGGTAATCACCATGAATGCGCGTTTTAATTGCCGTGATGCGGGTTTCATATATTTCGCGGAAGCATGACAGCACATCAGATTCCAGTTCAAGCACTTTTTTGGCCAGGTCGCGAACATCTGGAGTAAGTTTACTCAAGGAATTTTTTAACAGACTAAAGCGATCGCGCACCAGTTTCCGCAGCGAAGAATAGAGTGAACGCTGATAGTTCGAGGTAAAATATTCGGGAACAAAAGCCGGATCGGTTTGATTAGAGGCCAATGCCATGTGCATTTCGGCTGTGCGTTGTCCCAGCCTGACTACCCGTTCATAGAAACCGCGCCCTATAAATTCCTGGATCAGCTCAGGAGCTTCTTCGAAGCGCATAAGGGGCTTATTTACCAGTTTAGGAAGTTTCTCTTGTTTAGCTCCGGCCATAACGCGTTCAAAAAAACGGCCAACCGAATCCAGCGACATACTCCAGGCCTCACCCTGGTTATCTATTTTTTCCTGTAATAAACCAAACACCACCACACCGTCATCCTGATGAAGTTCTACACTGCCCAGATAACGGGGACTATTAGAGAAACTGGCGTGCTCGCTCAGAAATCGCACAAGCTCCAGATCGGGGTTCATTTCGCGTTCCAGTTTCCTGTAGAACTTAAAAAAATACCGATCGTTGTAAATGATAGCCGTGTTGCTCTGGTCAGCTTTTAATATTTTCGATTCGATACCCCCCGTTAAATCCATTTTATTAAATACGCTGGCATTAAATTCAAGAACACTGTCGGCATATTTAATACGCGTTTTTCGCTCCATACCGGTAAGCAGGAAATTACGAAACAAGCTGTCGTAACTGCTGTCAATAATAAAGCCTGCCTCCCCACGGATTTCCGCGCGGCAAATAACGCTTTGCGCATTATACTCAACCTGTTCCAGTATCCGTTCAGACGGGGCGAACACCATCGGCAAAAAATACAGTTCCGGCAAGCGTTGCACATAGTGCACTTCAATTAAGGAGAGGTAGTAGGTTGTTCCTTCAATCTTTACCGGATACACGCTATCGATACCTATTTTGCTGATAACGCGGGCTTTACCCCCGAACCACCGGCACTTTTTCATAAACACGGGTAATACTTTGCGTTCGATAAAACGCTTATCGTGGTAAGAGGTAAAAATTTTTTCCCACGATACATCAGTTTCCAGCACGGGCAATTCGCCCCCTGTTTTGGCATTCTCGGTTTTATCAGCGAGATCAAGCTGAAACCAATAATATCCGTAAGGGGCAAGGGTTATAGGATAATCTCCGTTGCCAACGTTCTGAAACCGATTTTGACTAAATACTTCAGTGACATCACAATCTTTGTAATCGGACAGATTCAGTATAGCCGCTTGAGAAAACTGCGACATGTTAGCTACTACCACCAGTCGTTGTTTATCCAGTGTGCGCAGGTAACATAATACTTTGCTGTTATTCGTTTCAATAAACCGGGTATCTCCACGGCCAAACAGATTAAGGCGCTTACGCATGGCAATGATATTGCGCATCCACCAGATGAGCGATGAGGGGTTTTCAAGCTGGGTAGCTACATTAACTGATTCATAGCGGTAAACCGGATCGGAAATAACGGGGAGGTAAAGTTTTTGCGGATTGGCCTTTGAGAAGCCTGCGTTAAGGTTCATATTCCATTGCATGGGGGTTCGAACACCCTGGCGGCCTCCGAGGTAAACGTTATCACCCATACCGATTTCATCGCCATAATAAATTACCGGTGTACCGGGTAATGAAAAAAGGATAGCGTACAACAGTTCAATCTTTCTGCGATCGTTGTTAAGTAATGGCGCGAGCCTTCTGCGAATACCTGTGTTAAATTTGGTTTGCGAATCGCTGGCGTAGGCTTTAAAAAGGTAATCTTTCTCCTCTTCGGTAACCATCTCAAGGCCCAGTTCATCATGGTTTCGCAGAAACAGGGCCCATTGACATTTCGCAGGTGTTTCGGGCGTTTGCTCCATAATATCCACAATCGGATAACTGTCTTCGGTACGAAGACTAAGAAACAACCGGGGCATAAGCGGGTAATTGAATACCATGTGGCATTCGTCTCCGCTGCCAAAGTAGGAGGCAGCATCTTCAGGCCATAGGTTTGCCTCGGCAATGAGTATCCTGTTTTTATAATGATTATCAATATGGCTGCGAATTTTTTTTATAAAGGCGTGGGTTGACGGAAGATTTTCACAGCTGGTGCCTTCTTCTTCAAAGAGGTAAGGTATGGAAGACATCCGAAAACCATCAACCCCCAGTTTCATCCAAAAATCAATGATCTTCAGAACTTCAAATTGAACTTCCGGATTATCGTAGTTCAGTTCAGGCTGATGGCTGTAAAACCGATGCCAGTAATATGCTTTGGCCTCGGTATCCCACGTCCAGTTTGCAGGTTCTTCATCCTGAATAATTACACGTGCCTCTTTGTATTTTTCAGGGGTATCGCTCCATACATAAAAATTGCGGTATCGTGAGCCTGCCTTGGCTTTACGCGAACGCCTGAACCACGGATGCTGGTCGGAAGTATGGTTAAGAATTAAATCGATAATAACGCGAATATTCCGCTGATGTGCTTCTTTTAGAAAAAATTTAAATTCAGCGAGGGTACCCACATCGGGATGCACATTGCAATGATCTGTGATGTCATAACCGTAGTCCTTCATAGGTGAAGGATAGAACGGCAACAACCAAAGGGTATTTACGCCAAGATCTTCGAGGTAGTCAAGTTTCCGCACCAAACCGGCAAAATCACCCACCCCATCCTGGTTGCTATCGTAAAATGCACGAACTGACAGTTCATAAATGACTGCGTCTTTAAACCATAACGATTCGTTATTCTTTTGCTGTTTGTTCATGCCAACGATTCATGTATAGAAAGGTGAAACAGATGAAAGGGAAGCTTATGTGGATCAAGCTCAACATAGTTCCATTCCTGTGTCCAGGTATACCGTTCATGAGTTATCAAATCATGCAATTTCACATTAATCCGATCTGAAAGCTGCAATACTTCTTTAGGCAGTTGCAAATATCCGGATTGCCGGCTGTGGTGGTCAAAATTTACAACCACGAGTACACAATCCGACAGGTCTTCAGTAATTTTCAAATAGGCCAGCAGGTTGTCGTTGTTACAGGCACAGATGTGGATGTTCCAGGTAAACTGAAGTGCCGCGTGTTCTTTACGTGCTTTGTTTACAATGGAGATAATGTCCGTTATGCGGGTAGTCTTCTTCCAATCGTAGTTTTTTATTTCGAATTTTTCTGAATGAAGATACTCTTCCTTACCGGGTATCGGGGTGTTTTCGCAAAACTCAAAGGGAGGGCCGTAGATGCCGTAGTTAGACGAAAGGGTGGCGGCCAGTATAAACCGGGTAATAAAAACGGTGTCGTTCTGGTGCTGTAGGTGATACGGAAGAATATCAGGCGTATTGGGCCAAAAGTTAGGTCTGAAGTAATTGCGCAAAGGACCATGAACAAGTTCGTTCATGTACTCTACAATTTCGTTACGGGTAACACGCCAGGTAAAATAGGTGTACGACTGAGTAAACCCGAGTTTGGCCAGCGCTGCCATGACTTTAGGTCGGGTAAATGCTTCGGATAAAAAAATAATGTCGTCATGGTTTTTATTCACTTCGGCAATGAGCCACTGCCAGAAGCGGAAGGGCTTGGTGTGGGGATTATCAACACGGAAGATTCTGACACCTTGATCTATCCAATACAAAACGATGCTTAGTAATTCATTCCAGAGGTTTTGCCAATCATCACATTCAAAGTTAAAAGGGTAGATATCCTGATACTTTTTAGGAGGATTTTCAGCGTATTGAATGGAGCCGTCAGGACGGGTTTTGAACCATTGCGGATGCTCCTTTACATAGGGGTGGTCAGGTGCGCATTGAAAGGCCAAATCCATTGCTATATCTATACCCCTTTTCTTGGCTTTAGCCACCAGTTCTTTGTATTGGGTAAGGCTACCTAACTCCGGATGAATGGCCTTATGCCCGCCCTCATCACTGCCGATAGCCCAAGGCGAGCCGGGTTCGCCTGCTTCGGAACGCACATTGTTATTTTTACCCTTGCGGTTAATCTTTCCTATGGGGTGTATGGGCGGTAAGTACAACACATCGAAGCCCATAGCTTCAATGCGCGGAAGCAATTTTATAACATCAGCAAACGTACCGTGTTTACCGTGTAATGAAGCCGACCTGGGAAACAGTTCATACCATGTACTGAAGCGGGCCTTTACCTGCTCAACAACAACCTGTATCTCAGTTGGATAAACCGTTGCATGTTTACGTAATGGATTTCTTTTTATCAGTGCAGCAAATTCTTCGCTTGAAATCAGTCCGATGTTCTCGGCATACTTATCTACATCCTGAAGCTGGTCAGCTATTTTCCGGATTTCCTTTTTCGTTTTCTCCGGTAACTGATCCAGTAACAGGCCTCCTTCGATAAGTTCGAGTTGAACGTTAAGATTGGCTTCAATTTTTTTTTGAATACCATCGTACCAGGTTTGCAGGTGGTCAACCCAGGCCCGCACCGTAAACACATAAGGCGATTTATCAGTAACTACAAAATGACCTGCCCATGAATCGTTTCCCTGCGGATGCATCCGGGCCAGGCTCCAGGTTTTATCGGCTGCCTTTTTATACAGTATTTCGGCACGCACATGGTCGTGTCCATCCGTAAAAATATCGGCTGCTACCGTTAGACGTTCTCCAACAGTACGTTTTACAGGAAACAGACCACCATCGATCTGTGGCTGAATATTTTCAATAATTACACGGGATTTTCCTGAAACAGATAAATCCATTAACATTTACTTTATTTTAAGAATTAATGCTCCAAAAGAATTTAACCGAACCCTGACAGACAGGTTTTCATCCAAGCCGGTTTCAATTTCGCGCCATAACAAATCGCGGGCTACATAGGCACTTCCCTTTTGTAAACCCATTTGCAGAGCTACTGTTTCAGGGAAGGTAATGGTTACATCGGCAGGAGCAGACCGGAAACTGGTAATAATAAGCAGCCGCTCATCACCATACCAGCGAACAAAGGCGTGAATATCATCACTAATTTTTTTCTGTTCCAGATTATGGGCTGTTAAATCGGCATAGTTGCCAAATGAAATAGCTTTTGAATGCCCTGCAAGGTTCAACAGTTCAGTATAAAACTGGCGCAACTGCTTTTGTTCTTGCGAAAGCAAGCCTCCGTCAAACAAGCCGTTGTTCATCCACTTCTGATGCTCCGGTACACCCCAATAATCCATTTTAGTGGTCGTTCCCGGTTGTTCCAGGGTTTGATGCCCCGGATCTCCTTCGGCCATCTCACCAACTTCCTGACCGAAGTAGATCATTACCGGGCCACGATCGATGGTGGCGCTGATTGTCATAGCCGGAACAGCCTTCCACGGATCACCTGCAAAATATTTCGAAGCAATACGCTGTTCATCATGATTCTCCAAAAAGTGAAGCATGTGGCTGTTTATTCCGGAAAGCGATTGCTGAATGGTATGGATTTCGGCTGTTGTGCCGATGCCCTTCATAAGCTTACGAAGGGTATCGTATAGCTGTACTTTATCGTAAAGAAAATCAAACCGGCCTATTTGGATAAAATTGTGATAGGCTGCCGGGTTATAGATTTCAGCAATAAAAATCAGGTCGTTGTTTACTGCCTTTATCTGGGGAATTACCCAATTCCAAAACTCAACGGGCACCATTTCGGCTATGTCGCAGCGGAAACCATCTACTTTTTTCCCAACCCAGAATAACAGAATATCGCGCATTTTTTGCCAGGTATCGGGTACAGGGTCAAAATATTTTTTACCATCGCCCTGTATATCCACGCCATAATTCAGTTTTGCGGCCTCGAACCAATCGGTAATTGCGGGTTGTGCAATAAACTTATCATTACCTGTGGCTTTTGCCGGAAATTCTTCAAACACACCATCTTTGGTTAGAAACGTGTTTTCGGCACCCAGCGCGCTATAGCCTTCGGGAACCTTAAAGCGCTGCCCAGGCAGGTAATAGAAATTATTGGAAGGTTTAAAGGCAACCGTTTTATCGTCATCCTCTCCAAAATCGCGAACACCCCTGGGTTTCGCATCGGATTTATAAGCGCGGGCCACATGATTTGGTACAAAATCAATGAGCACCTTAAGGCCGTGTGCATGTGTCCGCTCAACAAGCGCCTCAAATTCCTTCATTCTCTCGGGCACATGTACTGCCAGATCCGGATTAACATCATAATAATCTTTTATGGAATATGGAGAACCGGCTCTGCCCTTTACTACATCGGCATCATCGAGGGGAATTCCGTACGCAGTATAATCGGTTAGCAAGGCATGTTCAATAACACCGGTATACCAGATGTGCGTAATGCCCAATGCTTTTAGCCCATTCAGTGCAGCTTCATTAATATCGTTAAACTTTCCGACACCGTTTTCTGCCAGTGTACCATACTTTTTATTTGTACTTACTTTGTTTCCAAAAAGCCGGGTCATCATCTGGTAGATGACTATTTTTCGTTTAGGCTCGTCTGTAGGAATCACGTCAGGAATTTTTTCGGTTGTACGGGTACACGACTCAAGCAGGAATAGAAAAAGAAATAAAAGGTTAATTCTGACCATGGTTAAAAATATGATAAACTATGCCTACAGCAAAACACTGGGCGTCTTAATATTAATCGAAAGCAAAGATTTTATGCAATCGATTGAACCTAACGAAGACGGTAGGCTCTCATTGCATGAAGGACCAATACTGCCCCGCAAACCACAAGACCAATAGGGCCGTTAGCCCAATACCAGCCGGAAGGCTGAGGTTGCCACTCCAGGTATAAACCACCAACCAACAACAGCCCGCAAAGGATAACCAGAAAGTGCTTCGGAAAATATTCAAACACGGCAAAGATGCACGATACCGACATCGCACCAAAAATGATTATCCAGATTACCGGGTTTTTTACATTGACCTGGAAAGAGGCCAGAATTAAAAAAAAGGCTGCCAGAAGAAAATTTAAGAGTCGCATGGCTCTGTGTTTACAACCCAAGCTTCTTCAGGTAGCCATAGTTATTCTTTACGCTTTCCAGCGAAGAGATTTCATAAGTTTCCTGCTCAACAAAAAAATGTTTAAGGCCCGCTTGCTCCTGCCTATTAAAAATTTCCTTAAAATCAATAGTGCCTGAACCCAGGTCGGTATTTTTAGTAGGATCGTCTCTGTGCATATCTTTTACGTGCCAAAGCTCAAAACGTCCGGGATGTTTTAAAAAATAATCCAATGGAGAAAATCCTGCACGCACCACCCAATACAAATCCAATTCCATGGCTACCAGGTTCTTATCCAGTTCAGCTAACATAACATCATAGGGCAGTTGGCCGTTCAGCGGGGTAAATTCAAAATCGTGGTTGTGGTAGGCCAGTTTAATGCCGTAACGTTTACACACTTCTGCACTTTTATTCAGTAATTCGCATAGCGCTTTGTACTGGTCGATAGTTTCGCGCTCTTCTTTAAACAGGTAGGCCACAACCATGTACTGCTGCCCTGCTGCTTTGGCATCAGCTACGGCCCTCTCCCATCCGTTGCGCAGGTTTCCGGAGGTTTGCAGGTTAAAACCAGACATATAGTGGCCACTTACCGTTTTCAGGCCAAGGTCAGCAGCCCGTTTGACATAATCGGCAAAGGGTTGTCCAAAAATTTTACCATCGGCATACGAAAAAGTTTCTACCTCGGTATATCCAATGGCAGCAACTGCCTGAAGCGTGCCCGGCAGGTCTTTAAAAATAACATCGCGTAAGGTATATAGTTGCAAGCCAATGGGTTTGTTTTTTGCCGTACTTGCCGCATTGCATCCTACAAAAGAAGGTATCAGAAAACTTCCTGTAGCGGTTAAAACCGATCGTTGAATAAATGTTCTCCGGTTCATAAGGTATGGTTATCGGGTTCGAATCCAATCATAGGCTTCCTGCTCGTCAGAAAACACTTCGAGCTGGACCTGAAGGGTTTTATACTTTTCAGCGGCATGCAGTTTGAATTTCTCCATGGGATAGTCGGCAAAGATATCCTCACCGAGTATAACCGCATGCACTTTTACTCCGGCTTTGTTGAATAAAAGATCCTCCCAAACATCATCAAACCATTTTTCGGTTTCCTGATCTACCTCACCGAGCAGTTGTGTATCGGCAAGCCAGGCTAAGTTTGAGTATGATTTTTTTAATTCAACATAACGTTGCTGAATGGAGACCAGGGTATCCCGAAAAATGTTTCCGGGTAGGGGCTTTTTCCAGCGATGCTTTAGAACAGGAAGTGAATCGTCCAGTTCGCAGGTCACATATTCATTATCAAAAATCTGAAGGATCATCCTTCAACCTATTGTTTCTCAGCCTCTCCGTCAAGGGAAAGAACATAACGGGCCATATTTTCTGCATCCGTTACCGATAAATCCGGGTGTGGGGTCATCGGCACATCTCCCCACACGCCACTGCCACCCTGGATAATTCGATTGGCAAGTAACGTTACATTTGCTGATGTAAATTCATACTTTTTTGCCACGTCCAGGTGTGAAGGGCCAATGATTTTATTTACCTGATGATGGCAGGTTTTGCAATCGCTGGCATTTACCAGTTGCTCGCCTTTTTTTATAAGTTCCGCTGATGCCGCTGGGGCTTCATCTGTATTTCCTCCCGCTTTACCTCCACCACAGGCAAAACAAATGACGGACAACAGAAAAAATGCAGGTTTATTCATAGTCCAAGTATTAGCTTATTCAATTTGGTATTTTTTTGTGAAGCCGCAAAATCATCAAACGCTTTATCAGTTACCCGAATAATGTGGTCCTTTATGAATTTTGCGCCTTCGGCTGCTCCCTGCTCCGGGTGCTTAATGCAACACTCCCACTCCAGCACTGCCCAACCCGGGTAGCCATATTGGGCGAGCTTTGAAAATATTCTTTTAAAATCTACCTGGCCATCACCCAGTGAGCGAAACCTGCCGGGACGATCGCGCCAATCGAGGTAGCCGCCATATACTCCGCACTTACCTGTAGGATTATATTCAGCGTCTTTTACATGAAACATTTTTATAAAACTGTGATAGTGATCAATATACTGGATGTAATCGAGTTGTTGCAATACAAAGTGACTGGGATCGTAGAGAAGATTTACCCGCTTATGTTTTCCGGTAGCTTCCCAAAAACGTTCAAAGGTTATACCATCATGAAGGTCTTCGCCAGCGTGCACCTCAAAACATAAATCAACGCCTTGCTTATCAAAATAATTCAGGATGGGCAACCACCGTTTGGCTAACTCCTTAAATCCATCTTGCACCAATCCCAGTGAACGCTGCGGCCAGGGATAAACGGTGTGCCACAACAACGATCCCGAAAAGGTTACACACACATTGATGCCGAGATTGCGACTGGCCTTAGCAGCCATTTTCAGCTGATCAACCGCCCAGGCTTGGCGGGCTTTCGGATTATTTCGTACCGATTTAGGGGCAAAGCCATCAAACAACTGATCATAGGCAGGATGCACCGCCACCAACTGCCCCTGCAGGTGTGTTGACAGTTCAGTTATTTCAACCCCATAGCTACGTATGGTTTCCTTATACTCATCAGCAAAGTCTTTACTGTCAGCTACTTTCTTTAAATCGATACAACGGGCGTCCACGGTCGGAATCTGAACACCAATAAATCCAAGGGACGATGCCCACCGGCAGATGGATTCCATCTTGTTAAAAGGAGGTTTATCACCCATGAACTGGGCAAGGAATAAAGCGGGACCTTTGATGGTCGTCATAGTTTTATCGGAACCCATTTTTGCTTTTGCTTTGATGATTTAACACATGCTTCAATAAATGCCATGCCGCGGAGACCGTCTTGCACATCGGGAAAGTCGTATTTCATCGGATCAATTTTTCTTCCGGGCTTAAAATCACTTACAGCCCGGGCAAATGACAGATACACATTAGCGAACGCTTCAAGGTACCCTTCGGGATGACCTGACGGAACACGGGTATTTTGCTTGGCTGCAGATGATGTATAACTCATACCGGTGCGATAGAACTCACGCGGCTTATCGGGCCATTTAACGATTAGCGTATTGGGTTCTTCCTGTCGCCATTCAAGTCCACCCTTCTCACCATACACGCGAATAAACAAATTGTTCTCTTCACCCGCTGCCACCTGTGTGGCGATCAAAACACCGGAAGCGCCATTATCAAAATTGATGAGCATAGAGGCGTCATCATCCAGCACACGTCCTTTTACGATGGCACGAAGATCAGCACAAAGCTCAGTAATAAATGAACCGGTGATGTACTCAGCCAGGTTAGCAGCATGTGTGCCGATGTCGCCAATGGCACCCCCTAAGCCGGAGAATTTTGGATCCGATCGCCAGGCCGCTTGCTTCTGCCCTGTTTTTTCAATGGGTTGAGCTAACCATCCTTGGGTATACTCTACATATACTTTTCTGATTTTTCCAAACATTCCGCTGCTCACCAGCCGTTTTGCTTCCTTCACCATCGGGTAACCCGTGTAGGTGTGTGTGAGCGCCAGAATTAATCCGGTTTTATTTACTGTTTTTACCAGTTGCCTTGCTTGAGAAACAGAAATGCACAAGGGTTTATCCACAATTACATGAAATCCATTTTCAAGAGCCAGTTTAGCCGGAGCGAAATGCAGGTGATTGGGAGTAACAATGGAAACGGCTTGCATACGCTGATCAGATGGAAGTTTCCTCTCCCCTTCAATCATGGCGGAATATGACGGATAAATTCTTTTCGGGTCAAGAAAAAGTGCTTTACCGGTGGCGATGGAAGTGTCGGCATTACTGCTAAAAGAGCCGCACACTAATTCAATGGCACCGTCAAGTGCCGCAGCTTTTCGGTGAACAGCCCCAATAAAGGCTCCGAGGCCACCACCTACCATACCTAAGCGAATCTTTCCGTGCATGCATTTTCGTTTATGAACGACAATATATTTAAAAGTAAAGAATTTGTATAAGGGATTTTTAGTGCAAACGATTGTGTTTTGTGTCTTGCAGAATATCAATTTTACCCTGATATTCCCGAAAAACTAATACCGTATGGCAGCACCCGTATTGCTTGTTCCCCGGCTTAGCATGATGATGTTTTTTCAGTTCTTCATCTGGGGTGCATGGTACACCACTGTAGCTGTTTACATGACCGAGCTTGGGATGACCAACTTGACGCACTGGCCCTACACCGTAAACCCGATTGCGGCCATTGTTGCCCCTTTTTTTCTGGGCTTGATTGCTGATCGTTACTTCGCCACAGAGAAGGTTCTGGGAGTTTTACATATAGCGGGTGGACTTATTATGTTCGCGGTGCCGCAAGCCAGTCAGTCGCCAACATTGTTTATCATTCTGCTGCTTGCTTATAACCTGTGTTATATGCCTACCCTAGGATTGGCCAACTCACTCGCCTTTCATAACATTCATGATCAGGAAAAACAGTTTCCGGTTATACGGGTATTCGGAACTATAGGCTGGATTATTGCAGGGTTATTTATCAGTTTTGTTTTAGGCAAAATTATCAATGGCGTTGCCGAGAAAACTGCCTTACCGATTTATACCACAGCCATAGCCTCTATTTTGCTGGGGATTTATAGTTTTTCGTTGCCCCACACACCGCCCAAGGGTGCGGGAGAAAAGGTTTCCATCCGTAGTATTGCAGGTATTGATGCATTTAAATCGCTGGGCAGCAAACCATTTTATATTTTTCTGCTTTGTTCTTTCCTCATTTGCATTCCCCTGGCTGCCTATTATAACTATACCCAGATATATCTTGGAGTAAGCGGTTTTACCAACATTGCCGGCACACAAACATTAGGTCAAATGAGCGAAGTAATTTTTATGCTGCTGATGCCGCTCTTTTTCGCCAGGCTTGGAGTTAAATGGATGTTACTGGTAGGTATGTTTGCCTGGGTCTTGCGGTACGGTTTATTTGCTCTTGGTGCCCCGGAAAGCATTCATTGGATGATTATTTCAGGTATTGCATTGCATGGTATCTGTTACGATTTCTTCTTTGTAACCGGTCAGATTTATGTAGATAAAAAATCAACCGAAAAAATAAGAGGCCAGGCGCAGGGATTCCTTGTACTGGTAACCTACGGTGTAGGGATGCTTATTGGTGCCCAGATTGCCGGTGCGCTATACAATAGTTACCTCGGCTCGGCCTCAGGGTTAACGCCTGTTCAGTGGCAACAATTCTGGTGGGTACCCGCTGGCTTTGCTGCTGTTGTTATGCTGGTGTTTGCCGTCTTCTTTAAGGATAAAGTGGATAACCCGGTAAAGGTTTAGCAAAGGTAACAGCCCGTCACCGATTTACTCCGCCCAGGCTTTATCACCTTTTGAATAGGGAAATTCCCCATCATACCTTCCGGGAACAGGAATGTGCCTAAGTGTTTGCGTCATGCCAGTTTGCGAGGTAAAAAATCCAAGCAGGGTTAGTTGTTTTATCATTGTATAATAGTGGCTGGGCGCTCCTTCAAATTCGGTTTGGTCTTTCCAGGGTAACGTGCTGTTGCGTTGTTCGTGGGCTTCGCGCCTGGGTTTATCCTCTTCGTCACGTTTCAGGTTATAGGCTTTTGCTTCTTTTTCAAGGGTAATTAAAAACTCTTTTCGTTCTGCCTGATCACACTTCATAAAACTTTTGCCAAACAATTTATTGCAGGATTCCTGCAAGGCTTGTAATCCCTGAACAAAGGCATCTTGTTGACGCTGAGTATAACAATCGGTTACATACACTTGCATAAATTCACCAACCTGGGCAGCCTTAGCGCCAGGCGTTTGTGTTGTTGGTATGATGGTTTCGGCAACCTCATTAAGCAGGCTGACTGTATCAGGAGTAAAGCCGGCCTCTGATTTATTGGATCGTTTGCAGCCGGTAAGGAAAAAGTCGGCACCAATTACTGTAGCTCCGGTAATCAGGGCTATGCGTTTTAAAAGATCTCGTCTGTCCATACTGGGTGGTTAGCTATTTTCAGAGGTTACGTTTTTTAAGTTCAGCAACGGCATAATCAGCAGCACGAGCGGTTAAGGCCATGTAGGTTAATGATGGATTAACACACGAGGCACTGGTCATACAGGCTCCGTCAGTAACAAAAACATTTAGGGCATCCCAAACCTGATTATATTTGTTAAGCACGGAGGTCTTCGGGTCGCGACCCATGCGGGCGGTTCCCATTTCATGGATGCCCATACCTACAGCATATCCGTGATCGTAAGTTTCAACATCTTTAACACCACTGGCTTCAAGCATTTCTTTGGCATCATTCATCATGTCAATACGCATTTTCTTTTCATTTTCTTTTATTTCCACATCAAAAGCCAGCACAGGCAATCCCCATTTGTCTTTGGTATTTTTATCCAGCGTTACCTTGTTTTCATGATAGGGAAGCATTTCGCCAAAACCTAAAAAATTAATCTGCCAGTCATCAGTGGGTATGCTAAGGGCGTCTTTCAGTTCAGCCCCAATGGTAAACTCGGCTACCTCTACTCCCCTACCCCTACCGGCACCGCCCTGGTAACCGAAGCCTCTCAGGTAATCCCTTTTGTCATCATAAATGTTTCTAAAACGAGGTATATAAATTCCGGTAGGACGCCTGCCGTATTCATACTTATCGCTAAAACCTTCTACGCGCCCCCTCGCACCGGCACGGAAATGATGATCCATGACGTTGTGGCCCAGCTCACCGCTGCTGCTTCCCAACCCCTCTGGCCAGATGTCGTTAGCAGAGTTCATCAGCACCCAAGTTGAGTTCAATGTGGAGGCACAGACAAAAATTATTTTTGCGTTGAAAACATACGTTTGATTTGTCTCGGCATCCAGAACTTCAACTCCGGTAGCCTTTTTTATTTCTTTATCAAAAAGAATTTGTGTTACTATGGAGAAAGGTCGTAGTGTTAAATTTCCGGTTTTCATCGCTGCCGGCAAGGTTGCAGATTGAGTGCTGAAATAACCTCCGAAAGGGCATCCGCGCCAGCAGCGGTTCCGATACTGACAATTTATTCTGTCGTAGTGGGGCTGAGTTAAGTTGGCGCTTCGGCCTATAATGAGGTGCCGTTTTCCTTTATAGTATTCTGCCATCCGCTTTTTTACTTCCTTTTCAACACAATTCAGCTCCATAGCAGGCATAAATTCGCCATCGGGTAAAACTTCAAGGCCGTCTTTGCTTCCCTGGATACCTGCAAATTTTTCGACATAGCTGTACCAGGGCGCCAAATCCTCATACCGGATGGGCCAGTCCACCGCAATGCCTTCTTGGGCATTCGCTTCAAAATCCCATTTATTCAACCGATAACTCTGGCGTCCCCACATCAGCGAGCGTCCGCCAACATGGTATCCCCGATACCAGTCAAACCTTTTTATCTCGGTGTAGGGGCATTCTTTATCTTTAACCCAAAAATCAAGCACAGTTTCGTTCAGCGGATAGTCGCGCTTCAACACAGGATAATCATTTATCATCTGTTGGGTTCTCCGTCCGCGGTGCGGAAATTCCCAGAGTTCCTTATTGGCGTTGACATAATCCTTAATGTGTTCAATGTTTCGGCCGCGCTCCAGCATGATAACTTTCAATCCCTTTTCAGTAAGTTCTTTGGCAGCCCAACCCCCTGTGATGCCCGAACCGATGACGATGGCATCGTAGGTATTCTTATCTTCAGCATTAATGTTTAAATTCATACAAGGTAAATTTCAGATCATAGAACTTAACGAAATGTAATGCTTTTGATGTTTACTGGCATAATGGTAATGGCAATTTTATTTAACCGGTTATACCTACATAACCTTGTTGAATGATCTTCAGCGTTTCGCGGAGCGGTTTAAAAACACTAAATGTTTTACCCTGAGTGCGCATTGCGCCAAGGGCATTTGCAAAACGGGCTGCACCAATATAATCCCTTGATTTTTGAAGTAATCCGAAACCCAGGCCGCCTGCAAAGGAGTCGCCACAACCGGTTGTGTCGATGACATAATTTACCTTTATGGCTGGTACCAGTGTCTCTTGCAAACGTTTGCGCTTCATATTATAAACCAAACACCCTCTTGAATCCAGGGTTATGTAAACGCACTTAACGCCTTTAGCCAGGCAATGGGTTGCAAATGCACGGAGTTCCTCCCGGCTAAGTTCCTGTTGTTTAAAATCGGAGGATTGGTATTCTTTTTTAAACCATGAAACCCGCGCCTCTTCAATGTTCATTTTCAGAATATCAATATACGGCAGCCATTGATCCCGATCAATCCAGAATTTCCGTTGCCGTTCCCCCGTAGCCAAACAGGCGGTTGTGGGGCCGTGGGCGTCAAAAATGATAATACCCTGGCTTTTGGCTTTAAGGTATTTCAATGTATCAAGTGAAATTTCATAATCACTGATGGGAACAAAAACATAAACCTGACAATTCAATAACTTTTTCATGTCGGCCGGCATAATCGGGTCCATAAAACCGGTTTGTTGCTCTAACCGGTTATTTACATCAACAAACTTCAGGTTTATAATATCACCCTGATCACCTGGCGCAGTAATGTGATGAAGATTAATACCTTGGTAGCCTTTAAATACTTCCTTTATTCTATCGACATCATCAAGGCGAACATGGCTTACAGGAATTATTTCAATTTTATCACCCCTTAATACCGATAAAGCAATAACAGGATGGGCAACACACCCCCACTTTTTTATCACGTCACCCGTATGGGTTACAATATGATCGCGGGGGATTGGTCCAACAATAGCAATGCGTTTCATACAGACAGGTAAGGTAACGGGTAAAAATTATACATGATGCTATACCTTATCCTCGAGTTGCCCCAGAAAGGCAGCACCAAAAACCCCGGCACTGTCACCCAGTTTAGGTTTTAGTACAGGGGTTTCTAATCGAGGGTTGAACAAGTATTTTTTAAGCGAAACAACACCTTCCGAGTAAATCAAGTCGATATTACCAACCCCTCCGCCAACGACAACCACATCCGGATCAAGGATGTTCATAACAACGCTTAAGCCCAAACCAAAAAAATGAGTAAGTCGTTGCATGGTTTGCTTTGCGGCTTCATCGGTACCACTTAGCGAAAGATTATAAATCTCTTTCAACACCTTTTTCGATCCGGTGAGGCTTTCATAAAACCGTTCGAGTGAGGGGCCTGCCAATATTTTTTCTACACATCCGGTTTTCCCGCAATAGCATGGTCCTCCCGAGTCATCCAGAAAATTATGCCCCCACTCTCCGGCAATACCGTGATGTCCGTTCAAAACGTTACCGTTTATTACAATGCCTCCGCCAACCCCGGTGCCCAGTATTACACCAAAGACGACTTCGGCTTCAGGATAGGTTTCAGAAACCACTCCCATTTTTGTTTCGGCAAGGGCAAAACAATTCGCATCGTTAGCCATGTTCACAGGAAGTTGAAGCAACTTTTCAATATCTTCTTTCAACGGTTTACCATTTAGACTTACTGAGTTACTGTTCTTAAGAAGTCGGGTAACCGGATCAATTGTTCCGGGGGTACCAATACCTAATCGCAGAACCGGGTGTCGGCTCTGATTCTTCATATCCTGAACAAGCCTGGCCAGTTGATTAAGTACATGATCATACCCCTTTTCCGCTTCCGTTGGTATTCGGTTACGATAAACCACTACCGGATTAGCGGCCGACTCAAGGATAACTCCTTCAATTTTTGTTCCGCCAAGATCAATTCCCCAAAGTTGCTGGTTCTTCATAAGCAGGTTGAATAATACTGGCCTCCCAGGGTCTAAGAATTGAAAGTTCCGTCTTGGCCGGATAATTTCCAATAATTTGTTCTCCTTTTGGCAGATCAATCGAAACCGTTTTATCAGAAAAATTTAGTGCAACAAATAATTGCTGGTTCTCAACTGTACGGTAAAAGGTGAACAGGAACGGATCCTCCTCATTAACCAGTTTAAATTTTCCATGAAGTAATGCAGGCAGGGATTTTCGCTTGCGGACAAGCTCTCTAAAATAATTTAATATGGAGTCCGTATCTGCCTCTTCCTTCCTGACATTAATTAATGCTTTGTTGGAATTAACAGGAATCCATGACTTGCCCGTACTAAAACCGGCATACTCGGAGTCGTTCCACTGAACAGGGGTACGTGCGTTGTCACGACCGGCATAATTGATGCACTTTAAGAATTCAGTTTCAGTAACACCATCAGCCTGAGCTATATTCCACCCGTTTCGCGATTCCACATCAACTGCTTCAGCTACTGAATGCAGTGTAAGGTTTGTCATGCCCAATTCATCGCCCTGGTAAATAAAGGGGGTTCCGCGCAAGGTTAATAAAAGTGTTAACAGTAATTTTGCCGACTCCTTGTGATACTGCCGATCGTTACCCCACCTTGAAACCATGCGGGGAAAATCGTGATTACCCAGAAAAATACTTGGCCAACTTTCTTTGAGGGCCACATCCCAGGATGCGAAAATTCTCTTAAAAACCGGCAGTGTCCAGGCTACCGGATCAAATCGGCCACCCCGGCCCTGATCGAGAAACATATGGCCGAAGTGAAAGATCATATCCATACCCTGACCTGGCTGCAGATAGTCCATTACATTTTCGGGAGTTATGCCGGGTCCTTCGCCCACGGTAAAGCATCCGTATTTGTTCCACACTTCTTCACGTAATTCGTATATAAATTCTTTCAAACGAGGGCCGTTAGCATAGTAACGCTCAACAGTTTTGTTAAAACTCAAAGTATCTGTATTCGGGAAGTCTGTATGCTTGGAGATTAACGTAATCGCATCCAGTCGCAACCCGTCAACGCCTTTATTAAGCCAATAGGTCATTATTTTTTTGAATTCATCGCGCACGGCCGGGTTTTCCCAATTCACATCGGGTTGCTCTTTCGAAAACAAGTGCAGATAATATTCTCCCGTTGGTGGACTAAATTGCCAGGCACTTCCACCAAAGAACGAAGGCCAGTTGTTTGGCGGTTGCATGTGTTCTACGGACCTCCAGTAATAATAATTCCGATACGGATTAGTTACCGATTTACTCGACTCTACAAACCAGTAATGCTGGTCGGAAGTATGATTGACTACGATATCGATAATTAACTTAATACCCCGCTGGTGGAGACCCTGCAGAAGGTCATCAAAATCGGCCATTGTGCCAAACAGCGGGTCGATGGATAGGTAATCGCTGATGTCATAACCTCCATCAACACCGGGTGACATATAAATGGGGTTGAGCCAAACAGCATCAACACCAAGACTTTTTATGTAATCCAGTTTTTCAATAAGGCCCCTCAAATCGCCAACACCATCGCCATTCCCATCTTTAAAACTTCGGGCATATATCTGATAGATGACCGCTTCCTTCCACCATTGGGTTACCATAGATCAGCATTATCCGGTATGAATTACTGAAGACTCCGTTTGCCTGGAAGTTGTTGCAGCTTTAATTCTCAACAAGGCCAATGCTGCCAGTAATAACAGTATACCGGCAGTCAGTATGGCTTTTCGCGGATCGTTATGCAAAAAATTTTTAAGAATAAATCCAAAAGTTAGGTTTTGCAAAATCATAGGGACCACTATCATGGTATTAATAATACCCATGTAAACTCCGTAACGCTCTTTAGGAATGGCCCCCACTACCAACAGGTATGGAATTCCCATCATACTGGCCCAGCCAATACCAAAGCCTGTAATAGCCACAAATAAAATTTCCTTTACATGAATAAAAGGAAACAATATAAACCCGGCTGCGGCAAGCAGCAGGCATACCAGATGTATGTATTTAGGATTATACTTCTTGGCCAACCAAGCCAAAGCAAAGGCAGTTATAAAGGTTACAATATTATACCAGCCGTTTATCAATCCGGTAAGGCTAACAGCTTGCTCATATTGTGTTGGATCGGTGGCAGGCGTAGCACCGTAAACAGAAAGCGCCACACTTTTGGAAGCATTTTGCCAATAACAAAACAATGCATACCACTGAAACAGGTAAACCAAAGCGAGTTGCCACATAATAGCCGGCATCTGGCGGACGGCTGCGAAAATTTCTTTAAACGGACTAAGCAAATTAAGTTTCTGAATGCGAATACGATTTAATTCAACTTCATCAGGCGGCAACTCGGGCGTGGTACGAATACTCCATAATACGGATGCTATCGAGCAAACCGATCCAACAAAGAATGAAGCAAATACCCAATTTGGAATGGCACCTGTTTTACCGATGATGATTACAGGAAAAATGAATAATGAAAGATTGGCCAAGGTCTGTCCTAATCCGGTGAAAAAACTTTGAGCCTGGAAACCAAGCCGGTGCTGACCAGCCGGAAGCCGGTCAGCAATAAAAGCGCGATACGGCTCCATGGCTGTGTTGTTGCCGGCATCGAGAATCCAGAGCAGGCCGGCTGCCATCCATAATGAACTACTGAACGGGTACAGAAATAAGGCCACGCTGCAAATTAGTGCTCCAATCAAAAAGTAAGGATGTCTTCTGCCCCATCGGGGGCTCCAGGTTTTATCGCTAAGGGCGCCAATCACCGGTTGAACCAATAATCCGGTAACCGGGCCAGCCAGGTTTAGCATTGGAATTTCATCGGGAGAGGCTCCCAGAAAATCGTAAATTGGGTTAACCGCACTTTGCTGCAAGCCAAACGAATACTGGATCCCCAAAAAACCAACATTCATGTTGATAATTTGCCAGAATGAAAGTCGTGGTTTATTCATATCACGCAGGTAATTAACCCCATGCCTGGAAAGGTAACGCTGGTTTGATATTATTTTAGGCCAGTTGGCGCTCTTTCACTTCTACCCTCTTTTTTCCTTGTGTTTATTTTGGCAATAACCCAGTTGCCTACCTGACGACCCTGATTAACTCCCTCATCAATAGCTGCCTTATAATGAATGCCTCCGAAGAAACGACTTATGGCAGCTTCTTCGCTGGCTTGAGTAAAGGATTGAAACGTTCGGGTGGATAAACCAAATTCAACTTCAGTGTCATCCGTAAAGGCAAAATTATCACCAAAAAAATCAGTTAGTATTACAGACGCTGCTGTAGAAATTACGCTATGCCCGCTGGTATGTTCGGGGAAAGGTGGTGTTTGAAGCAAGGGTATCCAGTTTTGATCGATAAACTGGTTGATATACGTTTCGGGACGTACCAGATTACTGCGATACTTTTCGTCCCAACAACTGATAAATCCATCGGCCAGGGCAATGGCCACCCTGGCGTAAGCTTCTGCTGAGGTAGCTATATCAGTCTGTTTGCTTGTACAGGCTACCCGCACGATGTTTATCCAGTGGCCGCCTGGAGATATCTGCTTGGAAGCAAACATGACATGCCCGTGTACGTTCATTACAAATGGGTTGCAGTCCCAGAACGAGGCAATCTGGCGTTGCTCTTCAGTTAAGTTTATACCGGTTTCATACACGGCATAAGCAGCTTTGTAAAACGGACTGTCTTTTTTGGTTGAAAAAGGCAATGGCGGAGCGGGAATAAATTGAGTTGAGGAATCCAATACAAATGGGCGAAGTGTTGTCCAATGAGGCTCAATAGCCTCCATATAAGCAGGTGGTGTCGGGCGCCACCTGGAAGGATCCTCCGTTACGGTAAACTTCGAAAACGATCGGGACTGTTTGTAATTATCTTTATCAGCCCAGGCTAATATATGGCTGGCAACCGTTTTACCGTATTCCACAGAGCGATTAAAAACATCTTCCGGTATTCCGGTTTGCCGGATGTCGTTCATAATCTGATTATAAAATACATCCAAATCTGTTTCTGAGAATATCAGTGCACGACCTACTTGCAAGGTTGCCTGAACAGAAGCCACTGTGTAGGAATATTCCAGTCCGTTTTCAGGCAAAGGAAGCGCTTCCAATCCATTTACCTGCCCCGCCAGGGAAATTAATTCTGGATGAAAAGGTACGAGAGCCTCATAAGCGGCAATGCAGGTGTACGCATAAATACGGCTGGCAACCGGAGGAGAAAAGATATCGTGAACAATGCGATCGGTAATTGCTTTTATTGAGCGATGGAGAAACTCCGGGTTGTTAACGGCCTGCCGATATTCCTTATTGCCGGATGTACAACTTGCTGTTAATGCTAACGATAACAAAAAAAAACGAACTATTTTCATACAAATCTCTACTTTTGAATCATTGTGATTTTGTTAAGGCCTATTCCTTTCACCTCTACTGCCTTCAGATGCTGAGGTAAAGGAATCTTTCGCTGACTGATACCCGTATCGGTAATCTGAAGTCCGCCAAATCCAAACATAACAGCCTGAAGCATACCCCCGGCTCCTGTTACAAAGTAAGGATTAGTGCCTCCAGCCGTTTCGGCTATAACCCCAAACGGAGGCACTTCGTTAGGTTTATAACTTCTTAAAAAAATCTCGTACGCTTTATCAGGTTTCCCAAGCCGGGCATATAACGTAGCCAGAACAGCGAAACCCATTGCGGGGCCATCGGGTGACATTTTTGATTCATAATAAGTTAAATCTTTTTCTATTTGGGTACGGTCTGAAATGACATCAAGCGGAAATGCCAGTAAATTTACATCAGCTTGTTTAATCATTTCGCCATTATAAGTTTCATTTTCACGGGTTGTACCATCAGCAAATTTCAACAGCGGAATATTTTGGGCCACATGTTCCCAGTCCGGATCAGGCAGAAAACCCAATTCTTTAGCCGCCTGCGTTGCATAGAGCAAAACCGTTTTGGCCATACCGTTGGTAAAAGCATTGTTGTTAATATTTTCCTGCCACTCGTTGGCGCCAATTACATTATTGATTTCGTAGTGGCCGGGTCCTTTGCGTTCAACCCGACTGGTCCAGAAATCAGCCACCGCTTTCAAAACCGGATAACCCCGATCGCGAAGCCAAACCTTATCTTTGGTTACCTGGTAATACTTCCAAAAAGCCCAGCCTACACAGCCAGTAATATGATGCTGAAACGGACCGGTAAGGGCCCATACAGGCGTATCTTCTGATCCTTCAGATGATGACTCCCACGGAAACATTGCCCCTTTGTACCCATGCGAAAAGGCATTTTGCTTGGCGGCTTCGAGCCGGTTGTACCTGTACTCCAGTAATGACCGGGCTATTTCGGGCTGAAGTACCAGCAAAGGCGGAAACATCCACAGTTCAGTATCCCAGAAAACATGTCCATTATACCCTAAACCGCTAAGCCCCATTGGCGAGAGACTGTAACTGGTGCCTTCACGGGCAAATGCATATAAGTGGTAAAGCGCAAACCTAACATCCCGCTGTACATGGGTGTTACCAGTGATTACAATATCACTTTGCCAAAGTTTATTCCAGGCTTCGGTATGCCGGTTCAGTAGGCGTGCCGTACGTTCAAGTGCTGCAAAAATGGTAAGCCGCTCCGCTTCATTAAGCGGGTCGGCATAATGAGCCGTAGAAGTGGCTGAAGAAACCACACTGAAGGAATACGAATCGCCAGCTTTAAGTTTCTTCGTGAACTTAGCAAGATGCATGTTGTAGTCCCAGTTCTCATGAACGATGTCAGGTTCCTGACCATGGGGTTCAGTAAAAATGAAACTGTTGCAAACAGCAACAGTATGCCTGCCGGAGGGGCTTTTGGCAACCGATGTAAGCAATGGTATTTTAACATGAGGCCTATCAACTTCACTGTATGTGTTACGTACATCGGTAAGGTGATCAGGCGCTTCAATAATGCTCATTGGTGTTATCTCAACATCCTTTTGTGCAGTAATTGTTACGGTTGTGAGTGCTGTATACGGCAAATGACGCAGGGCTGCCAGAGCATGCGTTACGATAACCTTACCCGGTACCTCAAACTGTGTAGTGAAGACGGCCTTTTTCATATCCAACTCCTGCCGGTAATTAACAATATCTCTGCGGTTAACCCTAACCCCATCCAAGTCAAGATTCATATTAACCGGATTAAAGGTTTTAAGAATATTGGAGACCCTGCCCCGTTGGTAATAATCATAAACACCGGCAAGAACAACGTCTTTCACTTTCATCGGGTCGGGTGATGAAACCAGCCCAATCATACCGTTGGCTACGGTAACGCCATAATAGTTTGTAGGATTAATATCCGTTGCGGAGACAACCCACGAGGACTGCGCAAGCACTGGAGTATAAAAAATGTAAAGCAGGATAAACAGGCGCATCATCAAAACCCTAGTTTCTTTTAAAGATAATTAAAGAGTCTCCATTTCTTCCAAAAATATACAAGCGTTGATTATCCACGGTTTTTAAAATTCCTGAACTGCGGGTTTCCCCTTTAATAACCAGCCCGGAAGTTTGCGTTGCAATCGATTGAAATTTACAACCACCTATTCCTTTAAGTACCAAGCCCACACCGGCATTGTGTGGACCGATTTCGGGTTGAACTGCAGACTGATTACCAGCTAGCAGCAAATCCGTTAAACCATCGTCATCCAAATCATCTGCCAGTATAGTAATCACCGGGAAGATTTGTGCTTCACGGGGAAGCGATCTGATGATAAACTTTTCACCGACATTCTCTAACACCAGCGAAGCCAACCCGGTAATACGCAGCATACTGCCTTGCAGCAATTGTTCGCGCGTAAACAAATTCTCAGTTTGTACGGTTGCATAATCCTTATATTTTAAAAATCGTTTCTTTAAAAAAGGCAGTTGCTTTATAAGCTGGTCCCGCGTAGGAAAAATGTACGATGAATCGCCATTATGGTAAATCAAAATATGATCGGAACTTTGATTTTGGTCAAAATCACCCAGGAGCATCCGTAAGGGTTTATCTTCAGAAGCGCTTAGCCGCGAATTCAAACCCAGGTTACCGCACACAAAATCCATATCGCCATCCTTATCGAAATCGGCAGCCTGGACCGAACTCCATAAACCAAAAGTTTTGGAAAGACCAAAGGATTCTGTTTGATTTATAAACGTATGGTTACCCTGCTGAATCAGCAGGGTAATTGGCATCCATTCGCCAACCAAAAGAAGATCAAGCAGTCCATCATTGTTGATATCAATCCAGGATGCATCTTTTACCATGCCCGGCCGAATGCGGGTTACATTATCAAAAGTTGTATTGGCCAACCATATTTTGTTTACTGAAAAATTTGCTTTTCCGTCATTAACAAATAAATAACTCAGCGGACTCATACCATACAAACCTGGAATTACATCGGCCCCGATGAATAAATCAATATCGCCATCGTTGTCAAAGTCAGCAGGTTTAATACAAGACGCGTTAATTGTCACAGGCGGAAATTCGGATTTCTCAAATCGGCCATTTTGGTTCAGATAAACCCGAGGGGTTAAATTCCCGTTTCTTTCCTGACCTCCGGAGGCAACCACCAGATCAAGTTTACCATCGTTGTTAAAATCAGCAAAAGCAGCGGCTGTATCTTCCTGATAAGCATCCATTGCAAATGCAGGTTGATTCTGGTGTTTAAAGTTCCCATTGGTTGTTTGTATATATAACATGCCCGGCTGACCATTACCACCACCTACATAAAAATCGTCTAACCCATCACCATTTATATCGCCCACAGAAACCGGAGGTCCCTGTTCGGAATTCATGTGCGGAATAAGGGGTTCGAATGCAAAAGCATTATAATCATTTTCCTGATGCCGGTATTCAGGCATATCCGGGAAAGGTGCAAGCCAACTAGTTTCCTCAGTAAACAGGTTATGATATTCAAAAATCTGGTTAGCATTTTGGTGGCTGATCGTAATTTCCTGATTTGAGGCAACCTGCTTAAGAAGTTGCATACGATTACCGGGCCAAATAACCATTATGGAATCAATTACGGAATCCCTGCCAACTCCAAAGTGCAGGCGTTGCTCCACAGAAGAACACCAGCCCCGGGCTGGCATCAGCTGCTGCAGTTGTCGTCCGCTGCGGGTGAACAGAATTACTTTAACGCCTATTCCCTTTGTATTTCCATAGGGACCGGTAAACGAAATAGCTAAAAAATTTCCATGCCTAGAACCCTCACCATTACGAATAATAAAGGCAGGGTCGTTAATGTTGTTTACTACCAAATCCAAATCGCCATCATTATCTAAATCCGCGTAAACAGCACCATTGGAAAATGACGGACGGAACAGCCCGTTTTCTTTTGTCACATCCTGAAATACATAACCGGATTGATTAAGAAATAAAAAGTTAGATTCTTTGCCTTCGGGCATTTTCTTCAGTACCTCAAGATCGCTTTTATCGAATACCTGAAGGGAAAGCTGAACGGAGTCGTCAGCGATATAGCTGATGTAGTCCATGTCATTGGGTCTTCGCACGATGCCATTGGTAATGTACAGGTCCTTAAGACCATCGTTATTAAAATCGGCTAACAGAGGCGACCAACTCCAATCGGTAGAGGCAATACCAGCCAGATAGGCCACTTCAGAAAACACCGGAATTGTTTGCGTAAGCCCCAAATTAAGCTGGAGCGTATTTCGTGCCACCTGTGCGTGATAACCGTATTTGAGTTTAAATTGATAAATATCATAAGCATCTTCACCGGCTGAGCGTTTTCGGACATACTCCTTATGGGGTTGCATATCTACCGCTATAATATCGGGCCATAAATCATTATTAAAATCGGCAATATCGTTACCCATGGAAAACCGGCTTGAATGCGTTGTGGCACTCCGAATAACTTCAGTGAACGTTCCGTTGGCATTATTAATATAGAGGTAGTCATTTTCATGAAAATCATTACCCACGTAGATGTCTGCAAAACCATCCCAGTTTACATCGGCAACCGAAACACCCAACCCATAACCGATGTGGCTATTAAGAATTCCGGCTTGTTTGGTTACATCGGTAAAAAAAACTTTACCCGACTCGGTCAGTTCATTTCGGTAAAGTTTATCGCCCGAAAGTGAATCGCTGAGCAACCGTACATCACCGGGGGCATAAGAACGCGGTGTATGCACACTGTGATTAAGCAGGTACATGTCAAGATCACCATCATTATCAAAATCAAAAAAAGTTGCCTGCGTTGAGAATCCGGAAAAATCAATTCCAAACTCTGCAGCCCGCTCGGTAAAGGTTAAATTGCCATTATTAATATACAGTTGGTTATGGCCCTTATAATGACGATAGCCTCCTACACCACACACGTAAATATCCAGTAATCCATCAGCATTAACGTCAGCCATGGTTACGCCAGTTTCCCAATTTCGAGTTGACATAATACCGGCCGAATTAGAAATGTCTTTGAAGCGGAAACTTCCCTGGTTTAAATAAATCGCGTTCGGGCCCTGATTGGAAACGAAGAATAAATCCGTCAGTCCGTCATTATTAATATCGCCTGCTGCAACTCCGGCACCGTTATAGAAGTACAGGTATTCAATAATATTATTCTGTTCATCTTCGTGAAGTGTATTGATGAAAGAAATATTTGTTTCAGAGCGCGATAGAAAAGTCCAGTTATATTCCTCCCTTCGGCAAGCCGCAAAGGTCAGACATACTGCCAGAAGTAAAAAGAAATGTTTATTCATTTAGAGGTCATCTGAAAAACCTTGAGGGTGTCATTATTCAGGGCCACCAGGGTAAGTGCGGAAGATAAGGTCTGTACCGGGATGATGTCGCGAATTGCACCCTTAACCTGAAAGCCGGAGACCGTTGGCGGAAGCGGGATATATTTACAGTTACCAATGCCTGATAAAACGAGGCCATAACTGGCGTCATACTGCCCTGCCTCTGGTTTAACCTGATAAAAATTCCCTCCCAAAACGAGGTCATCGATTCCGTCATGGTTTACATCGGTAATCAGAATAGAGTAAACAGGTGAAAACTGTGCTTCAATAGGTAATTCATGAAATATAAAGCGGCCGTTTATATTTTCCAGAATGCCCGAAGCAAGTTGAACAGCCCTAAATTTAACGGCAGTACGTAACTGTTCTTGTGTAAAAATTTCATCAACCGTTTGGTTGTTAAACTTTTTATACTCGAGATAGTTCTTTTTAAGGGAAGGCAATTGGGCAACTAAATCGTGCTTCAAGGGATAGGGCAAAATTTTGCTGCCTGTTTGTTTGGCATAAATATGTTCAAGGCTTCCGTTGGCATCAAAGTCGTTTACATAAAGCAAAACCGGTTCCTTCTCACTGGCCTTAAACCTGGAGTTAAAGCCATGGTTTCCAATGACCAGGTCCATATCCCCATCCTTATCAAGGTCAGCTGCTTTTAGTACATTCCACCAACCGGTTAGGTTGGTTAATCCTGCTGCCGAGGTTTGTCTTTTAAATATTCCCTGTCGGTTCTCAAATAATTCAATAGTCATCCACTCACCGGTAATAATCAGGTCCGGGTCACCATCCAGATCATAGTCAATCCATTCCGAATCGGTTATCATTCCCAATGCAGATAATTCCGGGGCCACCTGCTGGGTTACATCGCGTAATCGACCGGTTTTATCATTCTGAAAGATAAAGCCTCCACCAGGCGACCCATATTGAAATGCTTTAAAGCGGCTCCCGATAAATAAATCGGTAAAGCCATCCTTATTAAAATCAGCGGCTGCCGCAGTGGAGTAAACCAATCCAGAAGAATTTAATGCAGACTGAGGAGAATTACTGAATTGACCGTGGCCATCATTAAGGTATAAGCGATTTGTCAATTCAGGCGCACCAAAAGAGAATTCATTACCGCCACTTACAACAAATAAATCAAGTGCACCATCGTTGTCAAAGTCGAAAAATACTGCATCAACATCTTCATGATTTTTATGCTGGTCAAAAACTGGTACTTGCATTTTTATAAAAGTACCGTCTGGTTGCTGTACAAATAATTGTCCGGCAAAACCTTTTGCACCACCCAAGTAAAAATCGTCCAGTTGATCGTTATTCACATCACCTACAGCCATATGCGGGCCCGTTGTCGAATACATGTGATAAAGAAGCCTGTCCCGGTTAAAATC
>JBKBOE010000021.1:0-36140 GCA_046294915.1 Cyclobacteriaceae bacterium
AGGCGATGCCGATAAGTTCTACAACAAAGGCAACAGTGCAGCCGGACCCCGTCTCAGAAAGGGCATGCAGGAATTAAAAAACATGGCTCAACTGATTCGCGGGGAGGTTCAGGAGCTCAAGAATAAGGCATAAGTTTTTCAAACCTAAACCTGTATTTAAAAAGGATAACTTGGTGGTTATCCTTTTTTCATTTTTGAGGATTGCAGAATAGCCCGGATTTTTTTCTGGAGATCGGCCGAAGCTTTTACTAGCGGGAGGCGCACCGAATTGCTGCATATTCCTAATTCCTGTAAAACCTGCTTGATCCCTACCGGGTTTCCCTCCTCATACATAGGTCCGTTGATTTCAAGAAGTTTGAAAAGGGCAGCCTGCGCATTGCCGTAGTCTCCGGCAAAGGCACTTTCTTTCATTTGCCTGAATGTGGTCGGAAAGGCATTGGCCAGCACCGAAATCACACCGCGCGCACCAATGCTGTATAACGGAACGGTAAGTAAGTCATCACCGGATATCAGCAAAAAACTGCGGGGCATATTTTTACTGATCTTCATGCACTGTTCCATGTTCCCGGATGCTTCCTTTATGCCGATAATGTTGGGGTGCTGTGCCAGGCGAAGCGTTGTTTCAGCCGAAAGATTTGAACTGGTTCTTCCCGGTACATTGTACAGGATGATTGGCACGGGGCTCGCATTGGCTATGGTTTTAAAATGCTCAACGATACCTTCCTGCGAGGGTTTATTATAGTACGGACTTACGGATAATACTGCGTCAATTCCGTTAAAGTCTGTTGAACGGATCGTTTCCAGCACGGCCTGCGTGTTGTTGCCGCCAATGCCGTAGACAATGGGCAGTTTCTTAGGGTTATTTTCTTTAACAAACTTAAGAATGGTTTTCTTTTCTTCTGTCGTTACCGTTGCAGATTCACCGGTGGTGCCCATCACCACATAGTAGTCAACACCCCGGGCAGTGTGATTAAGTAAACGCTTCAACGCAGGAAAATCAATTTCGAGCTTTTTGTTGAACGGTGTTACCAGAGCTACTCCGGTTCCTTCCAGTTTTTTCATTTTATTTAAGTTGAGTGGCGTACTTGTAAATCCCATCAATCAGGCTTCGGGTGTTTGCAACGCTGTCAATCATCAGTTCAAAAAAAGGCTCACCGCTTACCCAAAATCGCCCAACCCTGCATTTTGCCTTACTTCGTGCCAGCAGGTACATAATGTAGGGGTTTGGCTCGGTATCCAGGTAGTAAAGGTAGTCGAATGGCGTATCACAAAATTTAAGAGCAAGAGGTGAATTGATTTTACCCCAGATAGACACCTCTTTAACCGTAAAAAAATCAAAGAGAAATTCATGGTTTTCTTTTTTAAGGGGTAAGAAACTTATTACCTGCACTTTCTTGCCATCCTGCTCCAACCTGTGAATAAACTCCTTGATCTGGTCGTGCTTTTGCCGGTCATCAATGGTAAAGATAACGCCCACCAACTGCGCTTTTTTGTAGGATGTGCTGTTCCGCTGGGTTTTGTTTTTGCGCAGTTGCCTTGACGTTCTTCCTTTTAAAAAACTCAGTTTCATTGTCTTGGCGGATTTCCCTTCAGCAGGTTTTCAAATTCTTTTTCAGAGAGTATTGTCACTCCCAGTTTTTCGGCTTTTTCCCGCTTGGCCGGGCCCATGTTCTCTCCAGCCACTAAGTAATCTAATTTTCCGGATACGGACGTTAAAACCCGTCCTCCATTTTTCAAAATTATATCTTTGAGCTGATCGCGCTCGTAGTTTTGAAACACGCCTGAGATCACAAACGATTTATCGGATAGTACATCACTTTCTTTTACAATTTCCTTTTCTGCTATATCAAATTGAAGGCCGGCCTTTTTCAGACGTTCAATTTCCCGTTGATTCTCCGGGTTATCGAAGAATTGCCGTACACTTAAAGCGATTTTCTCACCAACTTCAGGGGCCTGCAGTAGTTCCTCATAGGTAGCTTTGGCAATCCTATCTATTGATTTGAAATATCGGGCCAGTTTTTCGGCTACGGTTTTGCCAACATAGCGGATGCCAATGGCAAACAACACATTTTCGAAAGGTGTGGCTTTAGATTGTTCGATTCCGTTAAGCACGTTACGGGCCGATTTTTCTTTAAAGCCTTCAAGTTTCAGAAGGTCATTCTTGGTAAGGTCATACAGGTCAGCCGGACTATTCACTAACCCCAACGCATACAATTGCTCAATGGTGCGAAACCCCAATGAGTCAATATCCATGGCTTTACGCTGGATGAAGTGCTCGATGCGGCCTTTTATCTGAGGCGGGCATCCGTTTACGTTAGGACAGTAGTGAGCGGCCTCACCTTCAACACGGATAAGTTGTGTGTTACACTCGGGGCACCGATCAATATATTTAACAGGCCTGGTGCTACTGCTTCGTTTGGCTAAATCAACCCCTGTTACTTTCGGAATTATTTCTCCGCCTTTCTCTACAAAAACATAATCGCCAATACGCAGATCGAGCCTGGCAATTTCGTTTGCGTTATGGAGGGATGCACGCTTAACCGTTGTTCCGGAGAGAAACACCGGCTCAAGTTCGGCTACCGGTGTAATGGCCCCGGTTCTTCCAACCTGATAGGTAATGCTGTTTAACCGCGTGCTTACGGATTGCGCTTTGTATTTATAGGCGATGGCCCACCGCGGGCTTTTGGCTGTGAATCCCAGCCGTTCCTGCTGGTCAAGCCGATTAACTTTAATAACCACGCCATCGGTTTCGAGTGGAAGATCTTCACGTTTGTTTTCCCACTCGGCTATGTAATTAAATACTTCGCTGATGGTTTTACATTTTCGGTAGGTGGGCGACACATTAAACTTCCAGTTTTCGAGTTGGCGAATTCCCTGCTCGTGGGTTTGAATGCCCGTATCGCCCAGCAAATAGTAAGCGAAACAGTCGAGTTTGCGTTGCGCTACGATAGACGAGTCCTGCATTTTGAGTGTACCGGAAGCTGTGTTACGCGCGTTGGCATAGCGTTCTTCGCCAATATCCTCGCGCTCTTTATTTAGTTGTTCAAAAACAGTTTTCGGCATAAAAATCTCACCCCGCACTTCAAAGGAAGGGGGTGTGGTTTTAGCGTTGATTCGCAGGGGTATGCTTCGTATGGTTTTTACGTTGGCCGTTACGTCATCTCCCCGAATACCATCGCCCCGGGTTACACCCCGTACGAGTATACCGTTTTCGTAAACCAGGCTGATGGAAACGCCATCGAACTTTAGTTCACAAAAGTATTCGTACGGCTCGCCTTCCAGGCCTTTGGCCACGCGCCCGTCAAAATCTTCCAGTTCCTGGCGCGAATAGGTATTGCCCAGTGAGAGCATGGGGTACTGATGGAAAACCGTTTTAAACTCTTTGGTGATGGTTCCGCCTACCCGCAGGCTGGGAGAGTCATCGGCTTTGAGTTGAGGGAACTCGGTTTCCAGTTTAATGAGTTGTTCCAACAGTTGGTCAAACTCATAATCGCTTATTTCGGTGCGATGCTGTTGGTAATACAGGTCGTTGTGATAGTTAATTTTTTGGGTAAGTTCCTGAATTTCTTTCCGGGCCTGTTCAGCAGTCATGGGGCAGGTGTCTTTGCAAAGGCGAAAATACAGTAAATCAATACACCATTACCGCGTTGGATTGGAATAGGCTTTTAAATCTTTTGCAAAGTCCACCTTGTTGTTTTTGCGGTCGATGTCGGCCGTGCGCATAGAGGGATCAATCTCGATGGAGTCAATTTCAGTTGAAGGTTTACCGATAGCCAGCGTATAGGTTGGATTTACCCAGGGCCAGGCTTGGAGGTCAATGCGGTTTACCGTTTTATCTTCTACAGGTTTACTTCCTACTGTTTCATTTAACGGTATATAGTGCAGTTCTTTGGAACCATCGCGGTAAGTAACCAGTAATTCAACGGGCATGGGCAGTTCGCCAATTCGCTCAAGTGTGATAAAGGTTGATTTATCGCGTTCAAGAATGCTCTTTACACCATAATCAATCCGCTTGGTGGTGTTTACCCAGTAACTCATAAACCAACGCAACTGCATGCCGGAGGTTTTTTCCATAATGCGGATAAAATCGTTGGGTTCCGGATGGCGGAATTTCCAGGCGTTATAATAATTGCGCATGCCTTTGTAAAAATTTTCTGAACCGATAATGTATCGGATTTGATTCAAGAGCATGCTGCCCATATTGTACGCGGCTGTTCCATAGGCACGATTAGTGGTGTAATGGTCGGAATGCTGGCTGATGGGTTCTTGCAATCCGCTGCGAACCAGGTTAAAGTAGCCTGCGTAGGTTGATGTGTGCGGATTCTGCGCGGTTGTGTTCGTAATGAAGGCCAGCGATTCATCGGTTGCATAGGTGGTGAAGCCCTCGTCCATCCACGGGTAAAGCGATTCGTTGGATGCCAGCACGGCCTGGTACCAGCTGTGGCATATTTCGTGAATGGCCGTACCGGCCAAACCGTTAAAGTTACCTTCGCCTAAAATAAGTGTGCACATGGGGTATTCCATACCGCCATCGCCACCTTGTATAACCGAGTAAACTTCGTAGGGATATTTGCCAAAAGTGCGGTTCATAAACTGGAAATGCTTTACCACATAGTCTTCCAGTTTTTTCCAATTGTCGGTGGTCTTTTCATTTTTCTGAAACAGGAAATGGACTTCGGGCCCGTCAGGCACTTGTGCGATGGTGTGGGTGTAATCAGGGTCGGCTGCCCAGGCAAAGTCGATTACATTCTTTGCCACAAAGTGCCAGGTAAGTTCACCCGCAGGGCGGTTAACCTTAGTGCCCTGTTTTTCATAACCATGACCAATCTTATCGGGGTTTTGGAGTTTTCCTGTTCCACCAACAACATAGGTGGGATCGATGGTGATCTTCACATCAAAATCTCCCCATACGCCATGGAATTCGCGGGCTATATATTGGTAGGCATGCCAGCCCTGGTAATCATATTCGGCCAATTTCGGATACCATTGGGTCATGCTGTAGGCGATGCCCTCGCGGTTGTTGCGGCCTGAACGCCTGATTTGAACGGGTACCTGAGATTCGAATTTCATATCGAATGTTGTCTTCGCTTTTGGCAGCAACGGCTTTGCCAGTTCAACTTCCAATACGGTTCCGTTTACTTTGTAGGCGATTTCCTTACCATCCTGCTTCAGGCTTTCAATGTGCTGGTAGCCGATTTCATCATCTTTGAGTTTTGCTATGCGATCGGTTACACGGCCATCCGGATCGGCAATGGTGCGTGAGCGAACATCCATCATGCTGCCCGGCTGGAAGGCATTGAAATAGAGGTGGTAGAAAACCTTGCGCAGGGTGTCGGGTGAATTGTTGGTATAGATCAGTTTTTGTATTCCGGTTACCTTGTGTGTTTTTACGTCAAGCCGTACATCCATGATATATTCAACGCGTTGCTGCCAGCGGTAATCCTGGGCTAAAGAGGCAGCGCTGATGTAAAGCATTATCAATAAGGCAGTAATTCGCATGGGGATAGGGGTTAATGGGGCAAAATATCCAAACGGGTGGATTTTTACAATGCTGCCTTCCTGCGTTTGAGGGGCAGCAGGTACATTATGCTGGCGCTTACAAATCCGCTTTCAGATAGAGTAAGGGTTTCACCCGGCAGTGCTTTGGGTATGTTGTAGGTGTAACTGGCTGAGAATGTCCAGTTTTTAAAATGCACATAAACGGGTGCGGTGAGCGCGTAGTTCATAATGCCAAACTCATTTCGCGTTTCGATGGTGTACCAGGGCAGCCCGTTACGGATTTTTATCCAAGCAATAATCCATTCGGCAGCCGTTTGTGGCAGAATGATTTCCGTGATGGTTTCATTGCCCAGCAACATAAAAACTCCCGGAGTAAAAGCAATTTTGCTAAGGCCGAGAACGTTTCGTTTTTCCAGGTTACCGCTTACCGATGGCATGAGGCGATGTACCTGCTGATCGCCAAAGAAGAAAGAGTAATCGAAGCGAAAGGTAACATACCTGAAGTCCAGAAATGGCGATACGGTCAGTGCATTTTTGTAGGGTGTAAAGTCTTCATCAAACCGGTAGAAATAGCGGTCGTAACTGGCGATAACGGAGAATTTTTTTGAAAAGGTATGGATGTAGCCGGCCGAGAGTGTGGTGAGGTAGTATTTGGGTTCGAAATCGTTACTCCAGTAAAAAGAGGCATCGGCATACAAGCCGGTTTTATGATAGTAGGATATTCCGGGAGCAAGGCCAAACTGGTCGATACCCAACGTGCGGCCTGCAGCCAGTACGTTGCTGTTATACATCACGCGGAATCCTACTTGTGAGGTGGGCTTTTCTTCAGGAAGGGAGAGGAGGCTGTCCAGCATTTTGAAAATAAACAGCGAGTCGTTGTAGGTTAGCAGCGAATCTGATTTTAATAATAATGAATCAGCGTCCTGGGAATGAACTCCCCATGACGCTGAAAGGATGTATATAAAGAGCCAACCTCTACACTGCCGCATTCATTTTTAATTATTGCGCTGGCGCAGGCGTTGCTCATTCCGTTCCTGGAATTGCTGTCTGCGTTGTTCCTGCAGTTGCCGTTGCTGAATCTGCCGGATGATCATGTTTCGGAAGTCCTGCTCGGCCTGCCGTAAGGCGATGAATTTCTGGGGTGAAATCGTACCGAGTATTCGGCCAGCATATTCCTTTTCCAGGTCGAGTTCGCGTTGTTTTAATTGAAAATTCAGATCCAGCAATTGCCGTTCGTTTTCTTCTTTTGTGCGCTTTGGGTCGGGATTTCTGCGGGCATTTTCAAATTCAGTTTTTAAGGCTGTTCGTTTATCCGAAAACTCACGGTACACCGGCCAGAATTTTTCAGCTTCTTCCGGGGTGAGGCCCAACCGCTCGGTAATGAATGCGATGCGTGCGGCATTTATTTTTGCCTGAGCCTTGGAGTCTTTTACCCGATCATCCTGCCCGAAGAGCAGAGAAAGAGGCAACAGGAATCCAATAAGAAAGATTACTTTTTTCATAGCACTGTTTATAAGGTATCTACATCAAAATCAATATCGTTTTCCAAATCATCCAGCGGCATGGAGGCATACACCTCTTCTTCAATGGCATCCGCCAGTTCATCATCTATATTGATGGCGTAAAGAAGCTGATCTACGGTTATATCGGTGTCTTGCAGGTAGCTTACCAGGTCTGTTGTATTTACTGAGGCAAGCATTTCTTCTGCGCCTTGCGTTGCTTTCGGCCGGATAATAAAAATACCAATCGTTACCAGAAGAATCACCGGAAGGGCATACCGGAAGGCGAACCGGAGGTAAGGCTGTTCAATCTGGCGGGGCTCAGTTTCTGCAATCCGCGCCTGGATAATACCGGGTAACCGGTCAAAATACCCGTCAGGTACCTGGTAAATGCCCTTTTTTGGTATGTTTTCAAGGTTTTTCATTTGGTGCTTTGATTAGTTTTAGCGCGTAAGGTTTAATTAGTCGTTTAAATGTTCCTCTATTTTCTTTACAGCGTGATGGTAGCTGGCTTTTAAGGCCCCCACACTGGTTTTGGTAATTTCGGCCATCTGTTCATAGGAAAGTTCGTCATAGTATTTCATGTTAAAAACAAGCCGTTGTTTTTCAGGCAATTTTACTATGGCCTTTTGTAGCTTTTTCTGAATATCATCTCCGCTGATGTGTGGTGACTGATCTATTTTTGATACAAGTTCTCCGGTCAGGTCGCCTATGGGTAGAAAAAAGCGCCTTTTCTTTTTTTGGAGAAAGCTCAGGCACTCATTTGTGGCGATCCGGTAAATCCAGGTGAAGAGCTGAGCATCTTCCCTGAAGTTTTCAATATGGCGGTAAATTTTAATAAAGACTTCCTGGGTCAGGTCATCGGCATCGTCATGGTCAATGACCATTTTACGAATATGGTAATACACCCGCTGCTGGTAGGTTCGTACCAGCATATTGAAGCCGTAATTCCGGGTTTCGGGGTTACGGATTTTGGAGAGCAACTCCTTATCATCCACGGGTGTCAGGGTAAAAGTGCAAGTTAGACAAATCCCGTAAGGGATGGTTTAATGGCAAGACCTGTTTCAGCACTCAAAGGCGTTGATCAGATCCACCAGCATTTCGAATTGTTCTTTGGAATGGGTGGGAAAATTGGCGAAGCGCAGGTGTTTATTCTTAAAAGGGCCGTAGCCATCGCCCGGATGAAACCCTTTGCCGGATAGAAACTGAGAAAGTTGTTCGGTGTGGCTGTTGCACTCGGCTACAATTACAGTTTTTGATTGCAGGGTACCCGCTTTTACAAAGGGCTTGATGCCTGCATGTTGATTCAGTGCCTGATAAAGGATGGCAGCCTTGTAATCGGTTTCACTGCGGATGGTACGCATACCTCGCCTAAGCATGTCGGCAATTACTTGGCCAAGCAGGTAAATTCCCAGTACGTTGGGAGTTTCAGGCGTTTGATTTTTTTTGGCATGGCTGACCAGTGAGGGCAGGCTGTGGTAAGAACCGATGGTTATTTTTTTTGAATTCAGTTCCTCTGCCCGGGCCATGCATCGTTCGTTAATAATCCACACGCCCAAACCGGCCGGTAAGCCAAACCCTTTTTGCACCGAAAAAAATAAGGTATCTACCTTGGTATAATCGAATTGCGGGTAAGGAAGTGACGACACGGCATCAATGGCAATCAATGCATCCGGGTAGCTACCTCGAAAACCGTCAATAAAATCCATCGGCAGCATAACGCCTGTGCTTGTTTCGTTGTGGGTGAGGGCAATCAATTCAAATTCTCCAGCGTCCTGTGCTGCGTAAAATCCGTCACCTTCGTTAGCAATGATGGACTCGGGTTTTTTGCCAAGTTGAATGGCAATTTCATGGAATCGTCTGCTGAAGGCTCCGTTAATAAAGTGTAAAGATTTTGTGTGTACCAGGTTTTGAATGATGCGTTCCCAGATTTCTGTAGCTGATGAGGTGAACACAATGAAGAAGTGTTGAGGAATGCCGAGCAATTCACGAAGCCCGTTGTCAGTTTCAGCGAAGATTTTTTCAAATGCAGTACTGCGATGGGAGAGGGAAGGGATGCCATCGCGAAATGCTTTCCGCATGTGATCTTCCACCGTAAAGTAGAGTTGCGAAGGACCGGGAGTAAAATTGATTTTGCGCATAATAAAAATCGGGCCAAACTAATTAAGGTATGCTTAATCAAAAAATAATTGATACACAATATTGAACCGTCTTTCTCTTTTCAATACGTTTGAATTGAATTCCCACTCGGATTTGGGACACGTTTGCTGAACCTAACAATTAAAAACAATACCGAGTGAAGCATTCATCCAAAATCAGGCCTCATCCTGATGATACCGTCAGGACCTCGTTCTCCGGAACAGGATAACAGTGGAAGGTTGCGGTTGGGTGCAGCTCAAAACCTGTCTTTATGGGGTTCAGAAACACCTCGCCAAATCCGGTGGGTTTTTACTTGGCTTTTAGTTTAGTTTTTCGCCACAATACTTACAAAATGTGGCGTCTGCATCGTGGCCTTCTTTTAAACAATGCGGACATACCTGTGTGGTAATATCTTTTTCTTTTTTCAGGTTCATCATCTCTGATGAAACAATGCCGGTGGGTACGGCAATAATTCCGTAGCCCATAATCATAATAACAGCTGCAATGGTTTGGCCCAGCGGGGTGTGCGGTGCAATATCGCCATAGCCTACGGTGGTCATGGTAACAATGGCCCAGTAAATGCTTTTCGGGATGCTTGTAAATCCGTTATCAGGTCCTTCAATAAGAAATATCAGCGTTCCGAAAATGATGGTCATGGTCATAACCGAGGTAAGGAACACGATAATTTTAAACCGACTTGCCTTTAAGGCTTTTGTAAGATGCTGACCCTCGTTAATGAACCGCGCTAACTTGAATATCCGGAAAATGCGCAGTAAGCGTAAACTCCGGATAACCAATAGCGATTGTGCCCCTGTGAATACTACGGCCAGGTAGGTTGGCAGAATGGAAAGCAGGTCCACCAATCCGAAAAAGGAAAGGATATACCTGCGTTTGTTAAGTACCACCCAAATCCGGCAGGCGTATTCAATGGTAAATAAAGCGGTAAAGACCCACTCCAGTGCATAAAGGACGTCATGATACTGCTGCCGGATTCCCTGAACGCTTTCGAGGGCTACAACAAGAACGCTGAGGATAATGGCACTTAACAGGATGACATTAAATGCTTTTCCTTCAGCTGTATCAGATTCGAACAGAATTTCGTACACCTGAAGTTTTGCGCCTTTAAGTCTTTCCTTTGTCTTCATTCGCTTAGTAAAGAACACGGAATTTTATGGTATGTTCGATGCCGCGCAGTTCTTTAATCACTTCGCGGTCATAGGCTTTGTCAATATCGGTAATCACATAGCCGATATACTCATTGGTTTTAAGGTACTGCCCTACTATGTTGATACTATGATTGGCAAGTACCTGATTTATGCGCGCCAGGATGCCCGGCACATTGTCATGAATGTGGATAAGGCGATGTGCATTTTCCAATGTGGGTAAGGTTAGGTTTGGAAAGTTCACGCTGTTTGAGGTGCTGCCGTTATTGATGTAATCCTGAAATTTACCGGGTACAAAATGTCCGATGTTCTCCTGTGCTTCAACGGTGCTGCCCCCAATATGCGGGGTTAAGATTGTATTTGGCAGCCCACGCAGTTCGGAAATAAATTCTTCCTGGTTGTTCACCGGTTCATGGGGAAATACATCTAAAGCACAGCCGGCAATTTTTCCTGATTCGATGGCCTGTTTCAGTGCAGCGATATCCACTACGTGGCCGCGGCTCAGGTTAATGAATAGTGCCCCCTTCTTCATCCATTCAAACTCGGTTTTGCCTATCAGGTGGGTGTTGGATTCGCGGCCATCAATGTGCAGCGAAACCACATCGGCTTTTTGCAGCAGTTCCTTTAATGATTTGCATTTGATGGCATTGCCCAGGGCAAGCTTTTCTTCAATATCATAATAAAGTACGTGCATACCCAGCGATTCGGCCAATACCGAAAGCTGGGTGCCTATGTTTCCGTAACCAACTATGCCCAGTTTCTTTCCGCGTATTTCAAAGCTGCCATTCGCTGATTTATCCCATATTCCGCGGTGCATTTTGGTTGTCTTATCCACCAGGTTGCGCATCAGTACAATCATCTCGGCAAGGGCCAGTTCAACTACGGAGCGTGTGTTGCTGAATGGAGCATTGAAAACGGCAATGCCTTTTTTTGTTGCCGCTTTTAAATCAATTTGATTGGTGCCAATGCAGAAGGCACCGATGGCCATCAGGCGGTTTGCATGCTGAAGTACTTTTTCGGTTACCTGGGTTTTTGACCGGATGCCCAGCACACTTACATTTTTAATCCGCTTGCACAGTTCTTCTTCGGTTAAAGCGGCCGGGTAGGTTTCAACATTAAAGCCGTCAGCTTTCAGAATTTCAACGGCTACCGGGTGGATATTTTCGAGCAACAAAACGTTAATTCGGTTTTTGGGGTAGGAGATGGCCGTGTTCAGTTTGTTCAGGTAGAGAAATTCATCAAGGCTGGGTGTGATGTGATCGGCTTTATCGAGGATGCCGTTGCGTTCAACGTTTTCGGTAAACGCAAAGAATTTGTTGGCCAGTCCGGCCAGTTTTATTTCGTAATCGGTATAGCCATCGCCAATAACGTACACATCGCCCGGCAGGTTAAGCCGCTTCAGTTGTTCTACTTTTCCGTTGTTTGCCGATAGGGGGTTTTCCTTGTCGAAGCCTGTTACATTACCCTGTTCATCGAAGTGGAAACGGTTTGCCAGGATATTTTCGGGTTTAATGCCAAAATCGGTAACCACCGGATCGATAAATACATGAAAGCCGTTGGAGATGACGTAAATGTTGTCTGCGTACTTTTTAAAAAAATCTTTGTTTCGTTTAAACGATTCAGATACCTGACTTTTTAACCGTTCGGCTAACTGCTGGAGTTGGTGTCGCCTGGGCTTCAGGAGTTGGATTCTTTTTTCCAGCGATTCGCGGAAGGATATGGTGCCATCCATACCCTGGTTGGTAATTTCGGCAATTTGCTTTTTAATGGACTCTTTCTCCGGCATGCCGTCTAAACTAATGTCGGCAAGCAGGTCAAAGGCTTCTACTTTGGTAAACGTACTGTCGAAATCGATTACGATAAACTTGTTGAGCTTCATGAAGTCAAAAAAAGACTTCAAATGTAGTTCATGTTATGAAATTGGCAAGTGCTGGCCAATCATGCTGCTTCGGGTATTGTGTAGAGTTTACGCTTCAGCCAGAACGCTACATTTACCAACGCAATGAGTGCAGGCACTTCCACCAAAGGACCAACCACACCGGCAAAGGCCTGCCCGCTGTGAATGCCAAATACTCCAATGGCAACGGCAATGGCCAGTTCAAAGTTATTTCCAGCGGCTGTAAAGGATAAGGCTGCGTTTTGGGAGTAATCAGCCCCCAGCGTTTTTCCTGCAAGGAAGGTTATCAGAAACATGATAACGAAGTAAATAACCAACGGGATGGCAATACGAACGACATCCATTGGAATCTGCACGATTAAATCGCCCTTTAAACTGAACATGGCAACAATGGTGAAGAGTAAGGCAATAAGCGTTAATGGGCTGATAACCGGTATGAATTTTTGTGTGTACCACGCATCGCCTTTTTGCTTACGTAAAATGAAACGCGTAATAAATCCGGCTATAAAGGGAATGCCTAAGTAAATGAAAACGCTTTCAGCAATCTGACTGATGCGGATATTTACTTCATATCCGGTTATACCCAGGCGAGGCGGCAGCCAGGAAATGAAAAACCAGGCAAATACACTGTAGAATAATACCTGAAATATGCTATTGAAGGCCACCAGTCCAGCGGCATACTCGCGATTGCCGCTGGCCAGTTCATTCCAAACAATAACCATGGCGATACAGCGGGCAAGGCCTATCATGATTAACCCCATCATGTAGTCCGGATAATCGCGCAAAAAAGTAATTGCCAGGATGAACATCAATACCGGTCCGATAATCCAGTTCATCACTAAGGACAGGGAAAGGATTTTGAAGTTTTTGAAAACGGAACCCAACTGTTCATAGCGAACTTTGGCCAATGGCGGATACATCATCAGTATTAACCCGATAGCAATGGGAATATTGGTGGTGCCCGATTGCAGGGAATTAATAAATGCCGCTGTACCCGGAACAAAGTAACCTAAACCCACCCCGGTGCCCATGGCCAGAAAGATCCACAGGGTGAGGTAGCGGTCTAAAAAATTTAACTTTTTACGTTCAGCGGGGGTGCATGTGGAAGTGCTCATACAAAATACTGATTAGCAAAATTTTGCAAATAGTCCTTAATCATTTTACGTACTCTTCGAAATTCGTTCATCACTTCTTCCTGTGTTCCTGTTGCCTTGGCGGGATCAGGAAAATTATGGTGAAGCATTTTTACGGTTGCCGGAAAAAACGGACATTTTTCTTTGGCATGATCGCAAACCGTAATCACGTAGTCGAACTCCATATGCGCGTATTCGCTGATGTTGTTTGACGTGTGGCCGGAAATATCAATACCATCCTCTTTCATGCTTGCAATGGCCAGCGGATTTACGCCATGCGTTTCGATACCGGCACTATACACCTCGGCTTTTTCTTTAAGGAAATGCCGAAGGTAACCCTCGGCCATCTGGCTTCGGCAGGAGTTACCGGTGCACAAAACCAAAATCTTTGTTGTTTTCTCGCCTTCCATTTCAACAACAGGTTGAGTCCGTTCCGCAACAAGCCGCTTTAAGGTTTTCTTTTTCCTGTTCGGTAAGCCCGGGTTTTTCGGCATAAACGGTTATGCTGTAAATACCGGATTCGCCTGACTTGAACCGGATAAACTCCTCGTTGCTGAGGTAGGCGGCAGCAATTTCATCGGGGATAGTGATCCGTTTCTCTTTCTGGATTTTAATGTTGGTAAAGCCTGTTTTTTCAATAATATGCAGGTAGTCTTTTTTGAAAATAGCTCCCGCCACACAGCCGGCATACATTTCGGCACTTTTCCTGAGGCCTTCAGGTAATTCGCCCCGCAAAACGATGTCGGATACGCTGAAGTGCCCTCCGGGTTTCAACACCCGAAACGTTTCGGCAAAGGCTTTTTCTTTATCGGGAACTAAATTCAGAACACAGTTGCTCACCACCACATCAGCTACGCTGGAGGTTACCGGCAGGCGCTCAATATCACCCAGCCTGAATTCAACATTGTTGTACCCAAGTTTTTCGGCATTAGCGCGTGCTTTAGCAATCATTTTTTCGGTGATGTCCACACCAATCACTTTTCCTTTCTCGCCCGTTATGCTTCGCGCCACAAAGGCATCGTTGCCGGCACCCGAACCTAAATCAATAACGGTATCGCCTTCTTTAATTAAGGCAAATTCGGTAGGCAGTCCGCATCCCAAGCCTAAATCAGCTTCGGCAACATAGCCTTTCAGATTCGAATAATCGTCAGCCATGACCACATAATCGGTGGTGCTGCATCCGCACCCTGCGCCACAACAACTGGTAGCGTTTTCGGTGTAACTCTGGTCGGCAATCTGACCGTATTTTTGTTTTACAATTTCTTTCAGGTCTTCAGCGGTGGCATTTTCTGTTTTCATGCGGTTTTAATTGAGTTATAGCTTTTTGATAAAATTTTTAACAACAATCCTGGCCATTATAGCTCTCTAAAAAATCAGCAACTGCTTTCCTGGCTTTATTCCAGTTTTTTTCGTCTATACAATAGCAAATGGAGGCACCGTTGATATTTCCTTTTATTAATCCTGCCTCTCTGAGCACTTCAAGATGTTGCGATACGGTAGATTGCGACAGAGGCAGCACATCAACCAGTTCACCGCAAATGCACTGGCGTGTCTGTATGAGGTGGTTAAGTATGGCAATCCGGGCCGGATGGGCCAGGGCCTTTGCCCACACAGCTAACTGGTTTTCTTCTTTAGTGAACGCCTTTGTTTTTGTGATTCCCATAATTCTTTAATCGTAATATTACGATTAAAGTTTCAGCGAAGGGCTACTTTTTGAAGTTTATTTTTCGGGCAGGCCAAACGGGATGCGCTTCAGGGCGATGGTGCCGTTGCTGACAACCATGAGCACATCCTGCAGGTAGCGGATTTCTTCAAGCGGGTTGCCGGGTATCAAAATCAGGTCGGCTTCGTAACCGGGTTGGATGCGGCCCGTGGTTTTTTCAATGCCTAGCAACTCGGCTGCTACAACGGTTGCCGCCTGTAGGGCTTCAAAAGGTGTCATACCCATACGCACATAATGCTGGCATTCGAGTGAGATGCGCGAGGTGGTTACTGCCGAATAGCCGTTATCGGCACCGGTAACAATTTTAACACCCAGTTCCCTGGCTTTGCGGAATACTTTCTCGGCCTGGGGCATCATAAATTTTCCGCGCAGTTCAAGTACCGGACCAGCATAATCGCCACCGGGCAGCGTCAGGTCTTCGAGTGTTATAAAAGTAGGCACCAGGTAGGTTCCTTTTGCTTTCATCAGTTTCAAGGTCTCTTCCGAAAGAAAAGTACCGTGTTCAATGCTGCGGGCACCGGCACGTACTGCGGCACGCGCACCCTCATCGCCATGCGCATGCACCATAACGGGTACGCCACGTTTAGCGGCTTCGCCAACAATTACGTTCAATTGATGTTCGGTGTATACTTGTTCGCGCGGGTCCGTATCCGGCCGTCCGGCACGTTCGGTGCCGCGTGTCTTGATTACTTTCGCTCCGCGATCGATGTTCACGTTCACCAGTAATTTCAATTCATCATCGCTACGCACTCCGTTGATAAGTGGGGCAAGCCGCACATCGGCCAAAATTGTTTCTTCAAGGTTAGGGGTAACATAAATACCTGCCGGAATAATGTCAGGTCCGGCTATTTTTTTCTGTTGCGAAAGTTCCATCAGGCTTACATCCTGAAAGGCTGATACACCAGCTGTGCGCACCGTGGTTACCCCGGTTGTTAACGCACGTTTGGCCGATTCGAGGTTATCCAGGTGCGAGTGTGCATCAATCAGGCCGGGTAAGGCGTAATAATACTGACAATCAATCTGCGCATAACCCGATGGAATAGGGTCACCGGTCTTTCCAATGCGCTCAATCCTACCATCCTTAATAAATATGATGGCATTGGTTTGAATGCGATTTTCGGCTCCATTAAACAGATGGACGTTGGTGAGTGCAAGATTTCCGGACTGACCGAGAGCCGTTGTTGCCCCAAGTAAGAGAATTGCTAGCAGGTAACTTTTTGCAGGCATTATTTTCTGGTAATCACTTTTTCCGCAGCCGCTATAATGTTTTCAGGGGCAAGTCCGTATTTTTTCAGTAGTTGTGCCGGTGTTCCGCTTTCCCCAAAGCTATCATTAACGGCCACCATTTCTATAGGGGCAGGGAAGTGGCGACCCAGAACCTGCGCAATGCTGTCGCCCAGTCCACCGTTGATCTGATGTTCTTCACAGGTAACCACGCACTTTGTTTTCTGGACTGATTCCAGAACAGCCTCAACATCCAGTGGCTTTATGGTATGGATATTAATGACTTCGGCACGAATTCCTTTTTCTGCAAGGGCCGTCTCAGCTTCAACAGCCTGCCAAACCATATGGCCGCAGGCGAAAATGCTTACATCGGCTCCATCAATAAGTTTATCTGCTTTCCCTATTGTAAATGGTCGGTCAGGTGCAGTGAAAACAGGCCATGATGGGCGGCCGAATCGCAGGTATGCCGGGCCGTGGTGGTAGCCCAAGGCCAGGGTAGCGGCTTTGGTTTGGTGGTAATCGCAGGGAACGATTACGGTCATGCCGGGCAACATTTTCATCATACCAATGTCTTCCAGTATCTGGTGGGTGGCGCCATCTTCACCCAGGGTTACGCCTGCATGTGAAGCGCATATCTTTACGTTTTTGTGAGAATAAGCAATTGACTGTCGAATCTGGTCATAAACCCTCCCGGTAGAAAAGTTGGCAAAGGTACCGGTAAATGGAATCTTGCCGCCTATGGTCATGCCTGCAGCCAGGCCCATCATGTTGGCTTCGGCAATACCCACCTGGAAAAACCGGTCGGGAAATTCTTTTTTAAAAGCATCCATTTTTAACGAGCCGGTAAGGTCGGCACAAAGGCCCACCACATTGGGGTTTTTGCGGCCCAGTTCGAGTAATCCGGCTCCAAAGCCGGAGCGGGTATCTTTTTTTTCAGAGAATGTGAATTTGGTCATGAGGTATTACAGGGATTGACACGACAAGTATAGCACCTCTTTTTTGAAGGTTAAAATTGCCGGCTGTTGTTAAATAGCAGATTCTATATTTAAATAATTTACAAAATGGAGTTTAATTCCATAATTCACTCTGGCTTGGATTGCTGGAAAGCATTTATGCCATTTTTTTGCTCCATCCATAGCATAACAAATTAAGCAAGCGGGATATGTTACACACCTGCATTTCTGGCAAGAATATCAATCCAAAAGTTATGCGGTATTGCTGCATGCCGGTATGAAAAATGAAGTGGTAATTGATCGGTTAGGAATTGTACCTTGGACTGACGTTGCCAATCTTTACTAAAAGAAACTTCCAAATGGATCATGTAATACTGACCATCCTTGCAAAACCCTTACCGCACATCCTTAATTTTTTTTGGCACCTCGCTATTAATTTATACTTTTCAATCCAGCTAATACGATTACTATGAAACGACTTTTACTTACGGGTACACTGCTTCTACTTGTTGCCGGAGGGCTTTTAGCCCAGGAGACTTTTCCCCGCAATGATGTAAAAGATCCCCGCACGGGATTATTTGCCTTCACCAATGCCACCATTGTGGTCGATCCGCAAGCTACTCTTCAAAACGCTACGCTGTTGGTTAAGAATGGCCGGATTGAGCAGGTAGGAACGAACATAACTGTTCCTAAAGGTTATACAACTTACGATTTGAAAGGTAAATACGTTTATCCTTCGCTGATCGATCTCTCAACAAATTACGGTTTGCCGGAAGTGCAGCGACCACGCGGAGGCGGGGGATTTACCGGTGCTGAGCAAATGCAATCAGCCACCAAAGGCGCTTACAATGCTAACCAGGCTATCCGTTCGCACTATAATGCTTCGGATGAGTTTTCGGTTAATTCCACTAAAGCCGATGAGTTGCGCAAATCCGGATTTGGTGCGGTACTTACCTACAAACCCGATGGCCTGGCACGCGGAACGGCTGCCTTTGTTACACTGGGCGAGTCATCCGATAATGCCGTGTTATTGCGTCAGAAAGCTGCCGCTGCGTATTCGTTCGAAAAAGGTACTTCCACGCAGAATTATCCTTCTTCATTAATGGGTTGCATTGCCGTTCTGCGGCAGACCTACCTGGATGCCGAATGGTTCGGAAGCCTTAACCCCAGACCTTTTGCCGATAACTCACTGGAAGCATGGATTCAAAACCAAAAACTTCCGCAGGTGTTTGATGCCAACGGCTGGATGAATGTGTTGCGGGCCGATAAGGTGGGCGATGAGTTTGGCGTTCAGTACATCATCCGCGGAAGCGGTGATGAATACAAGCGCATTAAAGAAATTAAAGCCACCAATGCCCCGCTGATTGTTCCGGTAAACTATCCTGAGGCGTACGATGTAGAAGATCCTTTTGATGCTGCCCGCGTATCGCTGGCCGAGATGAAGCACTGGGAGCTGGCCCCGACCAACCTGGGTGCCCTTGAAAAAGGCGGAATAAATTTCGCCATTACCAGTTATGGACTTAAAAAGGCTTCCGATCTCATTCCTAATGTGCGCAAGGCTATCGAAAACGGGTTAAGCGAAACAGCAGCTTTAAAAGCCCTAACCCTTACGCCTGCCCAACTCATTAAAATGGATGACCAGATAGGGAGTATTAAAAAAGGTATGGTAGCTAACTTCCTGATTACTTCCGGAAAACTTTTTGATGAAAAAACCATTATCCACCAGAACTGGATTCAGGGGCAGCCCTTTGTCTTCAAGCCGCTGGATACCCGCAATTTTAGTGGCACCTATACCCTCAGCCTGAACAACACTACGTATAACCTGGAAGTTACGGGTTTGCGGGGCGCCAAAAACCAAAAATTTAAAGAAAACGACAGTACCTCCGTTGATGCTACGGCAACCTTTGGTAATGACCTGATAACCCTGAGCTTTAAACCCGATGCGAAAGCGCAGGGAAGCGTTCGCCTCACCGGATGGACCCAGGACAATGGGTGGAGAGGCAGGGGGCAATTGATTGATGGTACCTGGGTTAACTGGACAAGCACCCGTACAGGCGATGTAAAAGCCGGTAGCCCTCAGCGGCAGGGCGGATCTGAAAAAAGCGAAGAATTGGGTAAAGTCATTTATCCGTTTATCGGGCATGGATACTCAACCTTGCCGGTTACTGAAACCATGCTTATTAAAAACGCCACAGTCTGGACAAATGAATCAGACGGCATTTTACAAAATACTGATGTGCTGGTTAAAGATGGAAAGATTGCCCGGATAGGGAAGAACCTTGCAGAACCCGGAGCTAAAATTATTGATGGTACAGGCAAGCATCTTACGGCCGGCATTATTGATGAACACTCGCACATTGCTGCGGCCAGTATTAACGATGTGGTTTCCAACTCAGGTATGGTGCGGATAGGTGATAACATCGATGCTGAGAATATAAACGTATATCGTGCTCTAGCCGGTGGTGTTGTGGCCGTTCAGATTCTGCACGGCTCAGCCAATCCCATTGGTGGCCAGTCGGCTTTGGTAAAACTACGCTGGGGTGAGGCTCCGGAAAATTATAAAATTCAGGGAGCCGATCGGTTTATCAAATTTGCGTTGGGTGAAAATGTGAAGCGAACCGCCAACCCCAACTCCATCCGTTACCCGCAAACCCGCATGGGTGTTGAACAGGTGTATATGGATGCCTTTACCAGTGCGCTGGAATACCAAAAGCGCTGGAATGCCTACAACAGCCTGCCTGCCAAAGAGAAAATGCTTGCCGTGAAACCGCGCAGGGACCTTGCCGATGAAGCCATGCTCGACATCATCAATAAAAAGTTGTTCATCACCTGCCACTCCTATGTACAATCCGAAATCAATATGCTCATGAAGGTAGCCGAGCGCTTTAATTTCAGGGTGAATACTTTTACGCACATTCTGGAGGGCTACAAAGTTGCCGATAAAATGGCCCAGCATGGGGTTGCCGCCTCAACCTTTTCCGACTGGTGGAATTACAAGTGGGAAGTACGCTATGCTATCCCGTACAACGCAGCAATTATGAACCGCGCGGGTGTGCTTACGGCCATCAATTCGGATGATGCCGAGATGGGAAGGCGCTTAAACCAGGAAGCTGCCAAAATTGTAAAGTACGGGGGTATTTCTGAAGAAGAAGCTTTAAAAATGGTAACACTAAACCCTGCTAAAATGCTGCACCTCGATAACCAGATGGGTAGTATCAAAGTGGGCAAGTCGGCCGATATTGTGTTATGGACGGATCATCCCCTTTCGGTTTATGCCAAACCTGAAAAAACCATCGTTGATGGTAAAGTATATTTCGATGTAGAAAAAGATGCACTCAATAACAAAGAACAGGAAGCTGAACGCGCCCGACTGATTCAAAAGTTAAAAAATGCGAAGAAAGCCGGTATGCCTACCCAGCGATCAGAAGGTCGTGCGCAGGCTGAGTTTCATTGCGAAGATGTATTGGGTGAAGAGAGCGAAGGCCACGAACATTAATCACTACAAAAATGACTACCATGAAAAAGATATTCTATAGCTTAACACTTTTGATGACAGGCGCATGGGCACTTGCCCAAGCACCTGTTCCGGCAAAGCCACAGGATAAGCCCATTGCCTTAACGGGCGGTGTTGCCCATGTAGGAAACGGGCAGGTAATCACTAACTCGGTAATTGCTTTTGATAAAGGCAAGCTAACGATTGTTGCGGATGCATCCACCAACCCGAATCTGAGCGGCTATGAAGTCATCCGTATTGACGGCAAGCATGTTTACCCGGGTTTTATTTTGCCGAACTCCCAGGTGGGTTTGCAGGAGGTGAATGCCATACGGGCTATGAACGATTACCAGGAGCGGGGAGAAATGAACCCCAACGTACGCTCGCTGATTTCCTACAATACCGATTCAGAGTTTATCCCTACGTTTCGATTTAATGGCGTTTTACTGGCGGAGACCACACCGACAGGGGGTACGCTTTCGGGTTCCTCATCGGTAATGGAAATGGAAGGATGGAACTGGGAAGATGCCGTACACACAGCCGACATCGGTATTCATATGAACTGGCCCGCATTAATGAGGCGGCAATTTGATTTTAATACGTTTACATTTTCAGAATCGCCCAATGCCGATTATGAAAAGCAAACAACTGCTCTCGCTCGTTTTTTTGCCGAAGCCCAGGCGTATGGAAAACTATCTGCGAAAGAAACCAACCTGAAGTTTGAAGCAATGCAGGGATTGTTTGATGGTTCGAAGATATTGTTCATCCACGCTACCATGCCAAAAGAAATTGTGGAGTCCGTACGTTTTGCACAGCGCAATGGTGTACAGCGCATTACCCTGCTTACAGGCCAGGCCGCCTATTGGGTAGCCGATTTCCTGAAAGAAAATAACATACCCGTTATTTTGCCCGATACGCATAGTTTACCGGATCGTACTGATGATGATATTGATATGCCTTACAAACTTCCATATCTGTTAACCCAGGCTGGTATTCAGGTGTCGCTTTCATGCACGGGTGCCCTGCATGGCGGGCGTAACCTTCCCTTCTTTGCGGGTACTGCCGCAGCATACGGTTTAGGTAAAGAAGAGGCGTTGAAAACCATCACCTCAAATACAGCAAAAGCGCTGGGAATCGATAAACGAGTAGGAACACTTGAAGTTGGAAAAGATGCTACCTTATTTGTCAGTATGGGTGATGCATTGGATATGCGGACAAATAATTTGTCGCATGCTTTTATAAGTGGTAAGCTTGTTACTTTGCCGGGTAATCAACAGGAATTGTACGAACGTTTTTCAAAGAAGTACGGGCAGATGAAATAGGAATTCTAAAGCATCAGCTATAAGCAGCTTCCGGAGAGGCTGCTTTTTTTATTTCCGGCATCGCGAAACCTGTGAAGAAAATAGCTTCGGTAGATGATCAGCATTGGAGATAATTAATACAGATTGTTTTAGTTTTACTTCATGGTTACACGAAGAAAATTCATTCAGTCGTTTTCTATGCTTGCCGCTGGTCTTGGCACATACCGGCCGTTGTTTGGTTTTTTTTCATTCAATTCATTTCCGTGTTTTGACCTGCATGCTCATCCGGGGATATTTTTTGCCAAGGGTAGCGATCAATACCCGGGTGATGCTGCTGTTATGAAAACCCTTACCGAAATGAAGGATGGAAATGTGGCCGGAACATTTCTGTCATTGGTGGCCGATGCGCGTATTATTAAAGTAAGCCCGGATGGCGTAAGGCCTTTTGGAAATTTTGCCAAAGGTGAAGCATGGATGGATTACAAGCGCCAGCTTGGTTTGGTAAGAGAAGTGCTTCAGAATTCCCTTCATGTGGTTATGGCAACGGAAAAGGATTCATTTGATAAAAACCCGGCAAAAGTTTCTGCTTTCATTTCCATTGAAGGTGGCGATTACCTGGAAGGCGATGCCGGCCGCCTGGAAGAAATGTATAACGATGGGATTCGTTCAATCCAGCTTGTTCATTACCATCCGAATGAGTTGGGCGACCTGCAGACAGAGGTCCCGCAGCACAACGGGCTATCACCTGCAGGAAAAGAGGCTGTAAAACGAATGAACAAACTGGGTATGCTCGTTGACGTAGCGCATGCCAGCTACGAAACAACGAAAGCGGTTGCTGATGTTACCACCCATCCGATTATGCTTTCGCACAGCATGCTTTACAACGGCAGCCAGCATCCAGTGGCCAAACGCATGCTGTCGCCCGATCATGCGCGGGCCGTGGCCGATACAGGTGGTATTATTGGTATGTGGCCTTCCGGATTAAATGCCAGCCTATCGGATTTCGTTGATAATACGATGCGCCTTATTGATGTGGTGGGCATTGACCATGTTGGCCTTGGTACGGATATGGATGCCAATTTCAGACCGGTGCTTTCCAGCTACCTTGAGGTTGGCCAATGGCTTAACGGCCTTCAATCAAAGGGATTGAATGAAAATGAAACCGCCAAAATAGCCGGTGGCAACGCCAGGCGTGTTTTAAATCAGGTACTCCGGAGCTGAAATGCTACCCTAATTCCTTCAAAGCCTTAACCAACACATCCAGTTCCTTTGTGGTGGTATAAATATTTGGAGTAATCCGGCAGCCGTGCACGTTGGCGCTGTCGATAGCGACTGTATAGATTTTGTATTTGGTCAATAACGTATCGGCAAGATCCTTCGGCTTCATATTCTTTACCCCTACATTGGCTATGCCGCAACAGCGGGTTTGATCGGCCGGAGTATTTACTACAACATGTGGCAGGTTACGCACTTTACTGGTCCAGTAGTTTTGTAAATACCTGAGCCTTGCTTCTTTTCGCTCGGCACCGATTTTTTCGTAGTAATCAATGGCATTGTTAATGGCCAGGTCAGTATGTACGGGTATAGTACCGGTGTGATTGAGCCGGTAAATATCATCTTCCTTCATATCATAGGGTGCCAACAACGGCCAAACCGAACGGATGTTTTCTTTTTTCACATAGAGCAATCCGGCACCGAGGGGTACGCTTAGCCATTTATGCAGGCTTGATCCGTAGTAATCGCAATTCAAATCGGGGATGGAGAATCTGATGTGGGCAAATGCATGGGCGCCATCAACCATAACCTTAACTCCATTACGATGCGCCATGTCGCAGATTTTTTTAATTGGTAAAACCTGTCCGGTGATGTTAATCATGTGGCATACCATTAACAGTTTGGTCTTTGGTGTTATGGCTTGTTCGTATAAGGTTACAATTTCATCATCGTCTTTTGGATGGTTAGGTACCGATACTATCTTGTTAACGATTCCATAACGTTTAGCTACTTGCTTAAACATATTAAGCATAGCCGGGTAATCCTGCTCGGCCATCACGGCTTCATCACCGGGTTGCCAGTCCTGTCCGCCAATGATAAGATCCAGCGATTCGGTTGTATTTCGGGTAATCACCAGTTCTTCGGGGGAACATCCGGCAAGTTTAGCAAGCCGTGCGGCAGTTTTTCGTTTGTTTTCAACCTGTACGGTGCGCATATAGTACGATCCCTGATAATTTACTTCACGGATGTGATTGATGTAATTTTCAAGGGTTTCTTGTGGCAAAAAACAGTAGTACCCGTTTTCCAGGTTAATATAATCGGGCTTTAATTTATAGCCGCCACGTACCTGTTGCCAGAAGTCTTCATCCATGGCCAGTTTATTTTCTGGAATGTGATTGACCCCCGCCATAATTTGGTCCAGAGTGCCTAATGCCGGCAACCCCAGTGAGAGCATGCCTAGATTTTTTAGAAAAGATCGTTTGTTCATACACTATCGTTATATTACGTATTTATTTTAGTTTCTGATGTAGGAATAAATGGAGACGCTTGCTGGTGAAGGCGAACGGCTTTGCGCGCCAGTATAAAGGCAATCATTAGCGATACGAACGACCACACCCAGATACCCGGTACGAATGAGATGAATAAAAAGTAATCGTAAATGCCGTGAAAGAATGTGGCGGTAAGTAGCGCCAAAAGACTGAGCCGTTTTTGGTTTACATGCATAAATTTTGCTTTACCCAGCCAATAGCCCATTAACACCGCAAAAAGGGCATGCGCAGGTATGGCTGAAAACATGCGGATGATAGCTGTTCCACCACCGCCATGCCATACATAAATTACATTTTCGGCAGTGGCAAAGCCCATGCCTACCATAACCGCGTACACAATGCCATCCAGGGGCTCGTTAAAGTTTTTGTTTCTATAAAGTACTCCCCGAATGAAAACAAATTTGCTTAACTCCTCCAGAAAGGCCACCACAGCAAACGCATGAAAGGCCTGCGCTGTTAAGTCTTTTTCGTTAATTGGAATGAGTCTATCAACCGGTAAGGCAATGGCAAGGTTCAGTCCAAGGCTCAGGATGCCATAAAAAAAGCTCAACGCCAGCAGCCATACCGGCTCGGGTTCATGCTTATCGTGAATGTACATGTAAATGGCGATGGCTATGCCGGGTGTAAGCGCTATGGTAACCAGGAAAAATGTACTCACAACCTGTTCATCAGTTTAAAACACTATTTAAGCAATTTAAGGGAAACCATCCACTCGCTGTATCGCTTGTTGTTATCATTCAGGTCGAAAGCATTGGCGTAGCCCACTGAAAAGGTAGATTCCAGCAGCGAGAAGATTACAATTTTCATATCAAGCTGAGAACCCACATTAATAAACCGGTTGTTTCCAAAGTCGTTTTCTTTGGTAAACAAAGCAGAAGTAAAAGCAGTAAGCTGCATCCAGTTGGAATAGAGGTTTAATCCGCCCAATTGCCTGAACCGTATGGGCGGCAGCACAAACTCAACCATACCTTTGGCAAACGACTTTGCGATAACAAATTTATTGGCTTCAAAGCTTAACCCCGGGAATGAAAAAATATTCCGATAACGCCTAGCAACCTGATAGTCGATGTAGTTGTTTCCGAAGGCGGCAAAACCAAAGCGGGTAAACGGGTTAAATGCTTCGCTAAGTGAGTTTCCGGCAGCCGTTCTGAACCACATAGAGAAGTGGTTAACCGGAAGTTGAATGCCGGCATCGTAGGAGCCGATAAGCGTAGCATATGTTTTACCGTTCGAATGGGCCGACAAGGCTCTGAAGGTCCATTTAAATCCCTTTTCGGCATCAACGGCACCAAGCGATCCGCGCAGGTTGCTGTACATAAGGCTTGCATCAATATTTACAAACAGGCTGTCGGTAAATCCTTCCGTATCAATTTGCTGAAAGTAGGGCGATTTTTGCAATCCATAGAAGGCGCCTGCTCCCAGCACCAGGTCTAGTTTACGCGGCATATCCCATAGGAGCGAACGGGTGTAGTCAATGCGGGCTGTTGCGCCTCTTCGCGAAACTTTAGTCGGTCCGAAAAGGTCGTAGAAGCTGGCAGGGTTGTAATGCGCACTGAAGGTGTAGCGGCCGATTTTTCCCGACAGCGAAAGATGAAGCTGCTCCTGATCATCCATTACCGTATTTACACTGTCGCTTTCGCTGGCAAGCCGGTTCACCCAATTGCGGGGTGTGTAGGAGGCCGAAACCTCAAACTCCCTGAAGTTCAGCGGATCGCCAAAATTGAAGCTATACCCTGCACCAATAAAATTTTTATAACCCGTAAGGATGGGGTAAGCTGAGTTAAGCTTGATTTGTCGCCCTGCCCGGTATTGACCTTCGCGGATAATCAGTGCATCTAAATTGATTTGTTCGGGTGTGGCAATGGGTAGTTCCCAATCCTTTAGCTCAGGGAATTTCTCGATGGTTTTATTTCCCAAAAATTCAATGGAAGCTACTTCTTCTACCGGCTTATGGTTAACGTACACAGGCTGAAAACCATCGGCTGTGAAATTGAATGCAAATAGTTTCTCGTTATCTATAGGCAGCGGTCTGAATAATCCGGTAAGGGCATTGCTCATAGGGACGATCTCTTTGGTGGCAACATCTATCCTGAAAATGTTGCTTACGCCAGAGTAATAGGAAGAGCCGAACAGGTACCTTCCGTCTTCGGTAAACCGAAAGCCCTGAGGGGAGGAAACTTCAAAATTGAAAACCGTATCAATAACCGGCTTATTTACCATCAGGCTATCTACGTTGAAAAACAACAGCGATTGGTTACCGCGGTAATCAGATACGGCCGCACTTAGAATTTTTCCATCAGGAGAAATGTCAATATCAAAAATGTCGTGTCCATAGGGCAGGGTATACCGTTGTTGCCACTGGCTGTATGGGGGTGTTGGGTTTTGAGGTGTTGACTCGGGTATTCTTACGATGGTGGAGAATCCGTTCAGGTGCTTGATGCCCCAAATGGATTTATCGGTTTTATTAAATGCTAAATCGCCTGTACGGAAGTCTTTCTGAAGCCGTGTTACTTTGCCGGTTTTGATGTCATAGCTGTTCAGATCGCGCCATGCATCGTTATCGGTAGTGAAGTACAGCTTATCGCCTTGCTCATCGTAGGTAACGGAGGATACATAAAATAGGGCAGCGCCTTTAATATCAGCCAGCCGTTCAAGTTTTCCATCGGCTAAATGTAATGCAGCAAGGTGTGGCGCCTGCCCGGGATAATTAACCGCCATATACATTTTATTGCGCGCTTTATCATAATGCGGATAGGATACTGATCCGATTTTTTTGGTGGTTATGGGTTGTGTTTGTGTAACCGGAAATTCTTTGATTCGTTCGGCATTTTCGAATTGCCATTTTTTTTCAAAGGCTATCCAGTTTTTCCATTCCTTGTTCAGCGATTGACCAAACACATGTTCAAACTGAGCGGAGTAGGAGCGTTTGCTTCCTTCTCTGCGTTTTACCCAGTCAATAATTTTACCAGGTCCATGCTGGTAGGAGAGGTAGCCCATAAAGCGTGTGCCATACAGATAGGAGTTGGTTTTGCCTTGAAAGTCGGTTGTTGTTCCTTCCGATTCAAGGCCCTGGGCTGTATAAATGTGCGCGTTTTGCAGCACCCGTGTTCTGAATACCATCTCATCATAACTCCCCATAGCCAACCCTACACCACCGCTCATCCAGGTTTCCACATACGAGGCAATTCCTTCGTGGTACCACCGCGGAGAATACCTGCGCGGACTGGTAAGGTAGCTGTAGAAGGCCGTGAGCGGATTTTCTTTTGTGGGACTTACTTTTCCAAAAAAGACTTTGTGAAAAAACCGGTCGCTGCTGCTGGAGTTATCAAGAGCTACAACGTGTACCAGTTCATGATTCATCATGCTGAATACGCGTTCGCCAGCCGGGCTGGTTTCGAACGTGTAGCTAAAGGGGGAGAGGCCCATGGAGATGGCATTTTTCGGTACAGCTGTGGCGCCACCATTTCCATAGTCGCCAAAATCCTGTATCAATACCGTTATTTTTTCGGATGGTGTATAGTCAAAGAGTTTACGGTGGAAATCCAATGCGTTGTGGTAGCAACGACCGGCATGGGGTAATATATACTTATGACCAAAGTCGTAGGTTACCAGCCGCATATCCTTTGTTTCAATCATATTCAATTGAGCAAAGGCGGGTGAACTGATCAGGAAAAGAAGGCTGAGTGTTTTATGCATGGCCACAACCCGAAAAAAAACCCTGACGGTAAAGGTCAGGGTCTTTGGAGTCAGCTTTTGTCCGTTCACTGAAAATCGGCTGAAGCCATTTTCTCCAGTTGTGAAAACTGTGACGACTTCATCAGTTCAGTAAAGGTCTGATTTTTCATCAGGTCAGCGAAGGCCGGGTTTTTGGCCAGTTCGGCAAACTGGGAATTTTTGGCCAAGTCGGTAAATGCGGGTGATTTGGCAACCTCCATAAACTGGGGTGACTTCATCAGGTCGGCAAAGGCAGCATTTTTAGCCAGGTCAGCGAAGGCAGGCGATTTGGCCAGATCCATGAATTGCGGATTTTTGGCCAGGTCAGCAAAAGCTGCATTCTTAGCCAGTTCACTGAATGCTGGATTCTTTGCCAGATCCATAAAACCCGGATTCTTAGCTAATGCTGTGAAAGCCGGATTTTTTGCAAGTTCCTGGAAACTGGAACTCTTGGCAAGGTCAGCGAAATCAGGATTCTTTGCCAGTTCTGTAAACTTGCCTGTTTTGGCAAGATCCATCATGGCAGGGTTCTTCGCCAGGTCAGCAAAGGCCGGATTTTTTGCTACATCCATGAACTGAGGTGACTTCATTAACTCGGCAAACGAAGCCGACTTGGCCAGTTCAGAAAATTCAGGTGACTTGGCCAGTTCCAGGAATTCCGGGTTCTTGGCGAGTTCAGCAAAGTCGGGATTCTTGGCCAGCTCGGTAAACGAAGCTGACTTGGCCATATCCAGAAACTGCGCATTCTTAGCCAGGTCATTGAAGGCCGGATTCTTTGCCAGATCAAGAAACTCAGGATTCTTTGCCAGTTCGGTAAACTCTGGCGATTTCATCAGTTCGCGGAAACTGCGATCGCGCATCAGTGCCTGAAACTGATCGTTTTGAAGTAGTTGTTGTACTTCAGCGCCCTGAAGATCAACGGTAGCGGTTGCGTTCTCGCTTTTATACTTTCCGGCTTTTTTTACACCGCCAATGCCGGAACCTTCTGCATCACCTGACGAGAAGTTAAACTGCCCACCCGCCAGGTAATACCCAACTGTGGCAATCGCTGCTACAGCAATTACGCCAAGAAATACCTTCTTAGACTTGTCCATAATTTATTCGTTTAGGTTGTTTATTGAGAGTTGAAGAGGAATAAAATTAGGCAAAAATCCGGCAAGAATCCTAACGTAATAATGAGTTCTTTAAAGATTCATTTTTCGCTTAAAATCGAGGTATCGCTTGTCCTGTTCAAAGGACCTGAGCCATGGATTTCCAGTTAAGGTACTCAGCCCGCCATCACGTTGCCGGTAAGCTTTTTCGAGCCAGGCGAACAGGTTATCAGCATCGTTTCGGCATGCATAAATTTCAGCAATCTGAAAAGCGCTGATGTCCTGGTATTCGTCAATAAATTTTTTGAGCAACAGGTCGGCCTCCTGTTTGTTTCCGGCTAAATAATTGGCCATAGCGAGACCTTGTATGCGCCAGTCTTCAACAATTTCTTTCTGTAGTTCTTCAATTGCTTTGGAGTGGTTTCCTCTTAACAAATAAGTAAGACCAAGGCGGTAATGTGCGGTTGGAAACTGCGGATTTAGCCCGAGTGCTTTATTGAGTTGCTCCTCAGCTTCGTTCATCTGGTTGGTATGCATCAACGTCATGGCAAGATTTACCTTAATAACCGGGCGGAGGGGATCTAACTCCTGGGCTTTCGTATACAATGCAATTGCCTGATCAAAATTTCCGAGCGTTAATTCGAGGATGGCCATGCCGTTTATTGCCCCGATGTTTGACGGATCGCGTGCAATGGCCTTTCTGAAATCTTCTTCAGCTCCGTGCCAGTCCCAATCGTAAGAAGCCTTTATGGAAGCGAGTGCGTAATGTCCGCTGGCCAGTTCGTCAGAGAGGCCAATTGCTTTCATGGCGGCAGCCCGTGCTTTTTCAAATCCTTCTGCAGACTCAATGTAACCATTGTTGGCATGCGAACCATAAGCCAGCGAAAGAGCAGCCCAGGCGTTGGCTATTGAATTATCAATAGCAATAGCTTGGTTAAAAAGATCAATGGCTTCATCCACATCTTCGCGCCTGTGCTTTGCAAAGTAATACCGGCCCTGAAGATAGAGGTTGTATGCTTCTGAGTTGGCCGGGCGTACATGCACTTCGTTTCCGGCTAATGTAATTTTCAACTCCTGAACAACGGTGTTGGCAATTTCGTCCTGCACGGTAAAGATGTCTCCCATAGTGCGGTCATACGTTTTTGACCAGATGTGACTCCCATCGCTCACATGGATGAACTGGGCGGTTATTCTTATTTTTTCGGATGACTTCCGTACGCTGCCTTCGAGTATGTGCGTAACGCCAAGTTTCCTGCCAATCTCCCGGATATCTTCGTTTTTTCCCTTGAATGAAAATGCTGATGTTCGTGAAATTACTTTCAGATCAGGAATGCGCGCCAGCAGGTTAAGGAGTTCTTCACTCAATCCATCCGAAAAATATTCCTGGTCGCCTTCCGGGCTTAAGTCAGCAAAGGGCAATACGGCAATGGAGTAATTCTCCGGATGCGGTTTAGGAGCAGAAACCTGCGATTGGAAATAGTAAAGTGCTGCGACCAGAAGGATAAGTGCGCCAACAATTCCGTAAACCATGCCTCGCTTGGCTGCCGGTGTTGCTGCACCATCCGGATTGTTATAGGCTGTAACTGAAACTTTTTCGGTTTCGGGACCCATCATGCGGATTCCGGCAATCGTTTTTTTAATGGTGTTGGCAACTTTGTTAATCTGATCGCGGTAAAACGTATGGTTTAAGTTTTCTTTGGGTTCATCTTCAATCGCCCTTAGCGGACGGTTAACTCCGGGTGTGCGGTATATAAAGTCCAGCGACCGGAGAGTACCTCCAAGTTCGGTTTCAATCAATTTGTGATCTTGTTCCTCTAATTCATGAATCCGAACAGGCAAAATCCGACTGTTTACATTTCCGTTAGCAAGCCGGATGTACATACCAAACTGGTCGTTGCTGGCTAATCTGTTAAACGTACAAAATTCATTTTTCCAGGCATAGCTGTTCGGGTCGCAATAGGTTTGTGATAGAATGGGTATGAAAATCAGGCATTTCAGCTTGCCTTCCAGGCTTTTGTCAACCACCTGTGTTTCCAGAAGGCCATCGTGCGGGTTACTGTCAAAATAAACGGTTAGTTCTTCCTTGAAAGTTGCGGCAATTTCCTTTTTCAGGTTGTCCACAAATTCACTCACCCAGCCATCATATTTGTTGTCTTTGTGCCGATAGCTTATAAAAATATCGTATTCAAACCCGGGGACTATAGACGGCATCGTCAAAGATAGGAAATGCCATCCAGAAACCGAATCCCTTCAAATTGTTTACCTGGTTTCTTTTGATCAACAGAATATAGTGACGAACTTACGCGTATGCGATGTTGGCTTGTTGGTGTATGCATGGTGGTTTCCTCCGGGGAATTATTTGCCTCGTCCATTCTTATTCCTATGGATAAAGGTCAGCGCAATCACCTTAAGGCGTATGGCATTGCATACTTTGCCTTGCAACAGGAAATGCCGGTTGATTGGCTGTTGAATTACCGGGGAGGAAGTTTTTTGATTGAATTCTCCCAACGGGTGCTTTCTGAATGTACCGTTCGTGGCATTAGCGCAGAAGTACTGAATGACCTGGAGGTGAATAAACTGCTTAATCTGATTGAAAGTCCGGCTGTAAATATGAACCTGGTGCGGATGGAACGTGCACCACGTATCGCGGTGTATTCACCTAAAAACGAAATTATTCTTGATGAAACCGATGCGGTGATTCTGGTGCTGGATTATGCGGAAATTCCCTATGACATAATTTACGATGAACACATACTCAAAGACAGTGCCCTGGCACGCTACGACTGGTTGCACCTTCATCACGAAGATTTTACCGGCCAGGTAAACAAGGTGCAATTTCGCCAGTCGGCTCAGCTTGAAATTAAACTTCTGGAAACCACAGCAGCACAGTTAGGGTATAGCCGGGTATCGGCTATGAAATATGACGTAGTAAAACGAATCCATGCTTTTTGTGCATCGGGCGGGTATTTGTTTGCCATGTGTTCGGGAGCTGAGACGTTTGACATTGCACTCGCTGCCAATGGTGTCGATCTTGAAAACACAGGCGATGAACCGGAGGTTCCACTCGACTATTCCAAAAGTCTGGCGTTTGAAAATTATGCCTTAGAGCCAACGATGAACCGAAGTTTCTCAACGATTAATGTGGGAGGCTGGGGTTACAATGATTCAGGTAATGAGTTCTTCACCCTCTTCGATTTTTCGGCCAAATGGGATATCATTCCCTCCATTCTTACCCAAAACCATGAGCATATTATTCGGGAGTTTTCGGGCCTTACCACAGCATTCAATAAACCGTTGGTGAAACCCGATGTACTCATCCTGGCTGAAAATACGCAACGTCCGTTTGTACGCTATATATATGGAGAGTTAGGCAACGGGCATTGGACGTACTACAGCGGCCATGATCCGGAGGGTGGCCGCGGACGAGGCAGGGGACCAACTGACCTTAACCTGTTCCCGCATTCACCCGGGTACCGGCTTATCTTAAACAATGTGCTCTTTCCCTCGGCCAGTAAAAAGAAAAGAAAAACCTAGGTAAGTTGATTATTGGCCATTGCAACTTTTCGTTGGTTTTGTGGGCTATTCTTCCTAAACTGATGTCTAAACAAACGAGTCGGGAGCAGAGAAGCCGGTTGACGGGAAGTTCAGGCATGAGGAATTTAAAAAGCAGTACGATCTGTTTATTTCGAGGCATGTACAGTCGGGATCTAAATGAGTTTTACAGTTGTCCGAAGCGGTTCATTATATCGAAAGCCTGATCAACCATGGGCGGTTTCTGGAAGCCCGCTCAAAGGCTGAGGAATTATTAAGGCAATCATCTGATTTGCGTGTATCGCAATTGTATGCTTTGGTTATGTCTAAATCGGGAGCCCCCGAAGCCGCAAAGGAATACCTGGAACCCATCTATCACGCCAACCCGGGCGATCCGGAAACATCCGGTATTCTGGGCAGTATTTTTAAAGAGCTTTTTAAAAAGAATCAGCAAACATCATTTGCGCTTCAATCGCGCGATACGTACCTGAAGAATTTCACCGCAACCCGCAATTATTATACGGGTATCAATGCCGCATCCATGTCGGCCATGGTTATGCAGGCGGGTAAGAGCAAGGAGATTGCGAGGGAGATTATTCAAATTATCGATTCATCAACTGATGACTTCTGGGAGTTGGCCACACTGGGGGAAGCGTATATGTTGCTTAAAGACAGGGCTACTTCCATTGAGTTTTATATTAAAGCGCGTAAAGCGGCCGGAACCGATTGGGGAAAAATCACCAGCGTGTACAACCAGTTATGGCTGCTCAATCATTATATGCCGGTTTCGAGTGAGGTGATGAAGATTTTCAATCCTCCGGGAGTTGTTGCATTTATCGGGCACATGGTTGATCATCCGGAACGGCAATCGCCACGCTTCCCTGCCGTACTGGAGCCCAAAATAAAAGAGGCAATTCGTAATACGGTTCGGACCATGAATGCCAAAATCGGATTTTGTTCACTCGCCTGTGGTGGAGATATACTGTTTGCAGAGTCTATTGCTGAAGAAGAAGGCGAAGTGAACCTCTTTCTGCCTTTTGCCATTGATGATTTTATAGAAGTGAGTGTACGGTTTGCCGGCCAGCAATGGGTGGAGCGGTTTAATGCATTGATCGGTAAATTCCCCGTCAATCTGGTAACACCTGAGCGGTATGAGGGCTATGATGACCTGTTTACGCTTCAGAGCAAGGTTATCTTTGGTTCGGCTGTCTTGCGAAGTGCAGTCTATCATGCCAAACCTACATTATTAACCGTACTTTCTGAAATGGATCTGAAGCGAAGTACCGGAGGCACGCGCGATACGCTCCGTCTGTGGCCGTTCCCCGATCAGTATATTAACATCAACCCGGACACGTTGCTGCCTTCCGGCATTGCCGGTTATGACGGTTCCCCGACTACCCAACGCATTATTCCAACCGACCGGCCGGTGCAATACCTTCTACTGGCCGACTTATCCACGATGAAGTCGCTGGAAAAGGAGAAAGTTTATAAACTCATCAATCAAAAGATTGATGAGGAAGTTGTGCCGCATGCCGAACCTGATACGGCTCATAACCGTGTGCTGATGACATTTGAATTTGAATCTGGCGCCATGGAGATGGTTCGGTCAATAATTGAAGTGCTTCCTGCGTACAAGAGAGAGCCCGAATTGAAAATCACACTGCATGCAGGGCCACTGTTAAAAAAAGAAGGTGGTATTTATGGTGATGCATTACAGACCTTGCGTGATCTGAGCACAATCGCGCCACGGGGAGCAATCTGTGCAAGCAGCCAGTTTGCTGCCTTACTTGCCCTTGATCCCAGGCGTTATGGAGTAGAATATTCCGGAATTGTGTCGGTAAGAAATCGGGATCTTACGGTGTACAAGGTTACACTGAAATAGATCGGGTAACCTGAAAGGAAGACAAGCATTCTGGATACGACCAGCTATTGGGTGATGGTAATTTCATCGAGTACTTTGCCATGCACATCAAGTTGTTTGATTGTTAAAATTTTACCATCAGTTTCAATCCAGGTAAACGAATGTACATCGGTAATCATTTTAGCTGTATAGGGCACCCAATTTTCAGGTGGGTCATGTTTCCATAGTTCCGTTTTTGCACCTAAATCCTTGTCATATAGCGAAGCACCTCCCGCACCGGTTACGATGTATATGATCCCGTCAGGTTTGGTGTTCGTCTCCCCATCATACCGGGCATCAAGTGAAAACGTGCCGTCAACCCTTCCTTCATCCGACACGATGTATCGTGTGCCGGTTTCATCTTTTTTCGGAGCAAACTTCAAGGGTACGCTGCGCTGATAGTTGTGCACGTGGCCTGTCAACACCAGGTTAACTCCAAGTTGTTCCAGCACAGGCGATAAAAGGCGCATCCATTGCTGATTGTAGTGGGCTTTGGCGGAACTAAAGCCCGGGTGGTGGTACGCAACAATTTTCCAGTCGGCCTTACTGTTGCCGATGTCGTTTCGGAGCCATTCAATCAGCAAGGGATCCAGCGGGTTAACGTAATCGTTGGCATCGAGGCAGGTAATATGAACATTGCCATAATCGAACGAGTAGTTAGCGGTAACGGGAAATCGAGGAACTGTATTTTTCTTAAATGCAGATATGCGTTGTGGATTCCCGGTAGGAGTAACCGTTAAAGTGGTTACCGGGGCATTTCGCGGTAAATCGGTATAATAGAAATAAGCAAGGCCGTCAGGGTGTTTGTCAAGATTTGCGCTGTAGGTATCGTGGTTACCGAGCAGCATATAAAATGGTATGGCATTCATTAAGGGTGCACCTTTTTCGGGCGAAGGCTGCGGAGCGAGATAGTATGGGAAGAACCGATGACGATATTCAAGTTCTCGCCCGTTGTTATACACCATATCCCCGGTTACGAGAACAAACTGTGGTTTTTGCTGATAAACCTGGAAAGCGATTTCAGCTTGCTGCTGCGTACCCGCACCACAATCGCCAAACACGGCAAAGCGGGTTGAGGGTTTTTTAGTTCGTGTTTCGAACTGAGTTTCAGCTATCATGTTACCGTTTAAATACACCTTGTAATGGTAAAGCTGATCGGTCTTTAACCCGGTAAGGGTTGCCCTGTAGAGCAACGTTGTTTTGTTTAACAAACTGAGTTTGGTAACAACCGGTTTTGCTTTGATGGCTTTGCCGGGTGTTCCTACCGGTGTGCACTCCACCGAAAAGTTTCCGGCTACACTATCGGTTTGCCAGATGATCACTTTCTGTTCCCTTGT
>JBKBOE010000022.1:0-35887 GCA_046294915.1 Cyclobacteriaceae bacterium
GTTATGCTTGCCGGTGCCTTTGAGTATTGGTTCGGAAATTGGGCCGCCACCACCTCGCTGATTATATTTCTGATTATAAACCATCTGGTGGGTGAAGACTTTTTTACCAAACGATACGAAGCGTTTGGATTAGACTATACCACACAACCAGCCACTTACTCCGTAGAATCATTAAAGCAACTTAATGACAGCGCCAGCATTGAACACGACCGGCAGGCTACACTGGCTATACTGGAAACCTGGCGAAAAAAATTTCCGGCCGACAAAAAACCACCCATGGTTTTTCTGTGCGTGAGTGGTGGCGGCAAGCGTGCAGCCCTGTGGACACTGGCTACCCTGCAGCATGCTGATAGCACCTCCGAAGGCAAACTTATGGATAACAGCATATTGATAACCGGTGCCTCAGGCGGACTATTAGGCGCTTCGTATTACCGCGAACTGGTGCTCCGAAAGAAAACCAACGAGCCGGTAAATCCATATGCTGCCATTCATCGCCATAAAATTTCAACCGATAACCTAAACCCGCTGATATTTTCCCTGCTTGCAAATGATTTATTTGTAGGATTTACCTCCTTTGAATATGCCGGAAACCATTACCAAAAAGACCGGGGCTATACCTTCGAAGAACAACTAAACCAGATAACCGAAGGGTTTATGGATAAACCCATTCGGGCATACGCTGAACCCGAACGCCAGTCGCTGGTGCCGATGGTTATTTTAACGCCCACTATTGTAAACGATGGCCGGAAACTTTTTATCGGGGCGCAGCCGGTGGCATTTATGAATGCCGATATCCTTGCGCATGCCGGTTACGAGCAGCCGAAAATCAGCGGTGTGGATTTCCACCGGCTATTTAACAACCAGGGTGCCGGAAACCTGCGTTTTCTTTCGGCTTTGCGCATGAGCGCCACGTTTCCATACATCACACCCAACACCACCCTGCCAACCGAGCCGCCCATTCAGATTATGGATGCCGGTATCTCCGATAACTTCGGCCTCTCGGACGCTATCCGGTTTTTATATGCCTTCAAGGATTGGATAGCTGAAAATACTTCGGTAGTTGTATTTGTCTCCATCCGCGACTCCCCAAAACTGGGCACCATTGCCCCCAAAGAAGGGCAAACCATTATGGATGCCATTACCCAGCCCATCAGCACGGTATATAATAATTTTGAAAACTTTCAGGACATTAACAGCGACCTGATGATAGGCCATGCACGCAGCTGGTTCAAGGGAAAAATTGAGCGGATTGACATTCAGTATCAGGCCGAAAGTTATGTGCCCATCCTTCAGCAAATGGACAGCATCAGGCAAAATAACGCCCGGGCTTCGTTAAGCTGGCGGCTAACCGCACGCGAAAAAAACAACATCGTGGAAACCCTTCATTCATCAGCCAACCAGATCCAATTTGAAAAACTCAACCAATTGCTTCAGTAAGTTAAAAGTAATCCGTATATCTTTGATGCGTGCGTCAACAGGTTATTACCATCTTACTTTTCTGGACCTCCGTGCTGTCGGCACAGCACGAAAATATTGACAGCCTCGAAGAAAAGTTGCCCGCCACTTCCGATAAAGATAAGATAAATATCCTTATTCAACTGGCTGAACTATACTACAACCCTGACGTTAAAAAATCACTCCAATACAGCGAACAAGCCCTGGAACTGGCGAAACAACTCAACGATGAACAGGGTATTTACCGGGCCAGCAAGGTGTTGAGGCGTATCCACCGCAGGTTTGGAAATTTTGCCGTAGCCGCAGAGTATACCCTGCAATCACTGCCTTTGCTGGAGACAAAAAAAGATACCCTGGAACTGCTCGATTCCTACCTGATGCTCGGAAATATTTATTCATCCATGGAAAACTACAAAGCCGCACACATCTACCTGCTGCGGGCAGTAACCCTTGCCACAAAGAAAAATCATCCGGATTTGGCGAATGCATACACCTTCCTCGGAAGAAATTACGGAAAACAAAACAAGTATGATAGCGCCCTCTACTACATAAAAACAGCCCTCGCTATGGAGGGCAGCCAGCCAAAAACAGATTATGGATTAGGAAATGCCTACAACTACCTGGGTGAAGTGTATACAGATTTAGGCCGTTACGATGAAGCCCTGTATTACTATAGCCTGGCCAATATGCTAAGCGAACCCCAGCTCAGTTCGTTCGGCAGAACCTTAACAAAAATCGGCCTTGCCCGTGTTTACCTTAAACAAAAAAATTATCCGAAAGCCACTCAGGCTGCAAACGAGGCTATTCAACTCGCAAAGGCTAATTATTACCGCGACCGTGCCCGACTGGCCTACCTGGCATTGTATGAAATTTATGAAGCACAGAATAATTACAAGCTCGCCCTGGAGAGTTACCGCATTTCCAACCAATATAAGGACAGCATTTTCAGCGAAGACAACCTTCAATACATCGAAAACCTGCGGGTTAATTACGAAACACAAAAACTCGCCCAGAAAAATGAACTACTACGGAAAGATACCGAACTACAAAATGCCCGACTTCGACAGCAACGAACGCTGGTGCTGGTGGCAGCGGGAGCCATCATTTTTCTCCTGCTGGGTAGTTTTTTACTCTATCGGATTAATGTACAGCGAAGACAACACAACGCATTACTCATGCAGTACAACAAATCACTGGAAGATGAAGTAGCCAGGCGTACCCGAGAATTGTTACAATCCAACCTAGAACTGGGCAGACAAAATTCGCAACTGGAACAATTCAGTTATATCATCGCACACAACCTGCGTTCCTCCGTGGCCCGCATAACCGGGCTGGTAAATATTCTGTTAACCTTTAACCTGCCCGATAAGGAAGTTACCGGAAAACTTAACGATGCCACCCTTGAACTGGAAACTATACTGGACGACCTGGTAAAACTGATTGATCTTAAAAACGATTCAACCGCCTACGAAGCAGTTAACCTGCGCGACCGTTTCGAAAAAGTATGCCTGGTGCTTCGTGAAAAACTTAAAGAAGTGAAGCCGAAAATTCAAACCACCTTTAATGCTCCCCAATGTTATGCTATACCCGCCTATATTGACAGCATATTCTATAATCTGTTAAGCAATGCCTTGAAATACCGGCATACAGAAAGACCACTCCAGGTAAATGTTGAAACAACGCAGCTGAATGGAAAATTTTATTTAACGTTTTCTGATAACGGCTCCGGCTTTGATGCACAAGTATTAAAAGACCGGATCTTTAACCTGCATGAGCGCTTTCATACCCAGGCCGATGGAAAAGGTATTGGTTTATACCTGGTGAAAACCCAGGTTGAAGCCATGCAGGGCGTTATTACTGTAGAAAGTAACGTAAACGAAGGAACAACTTTTTGTATTTCTCTTCCGGCTACTTAGCAACAGGATGGAGTTTCAGGGAGACCCCATTACGCACACCTGTATGCTTCCCCGCCTCGGCCGTAACCTGACCGTTTACGATAATGTATGAAAAACCGGAAGCATAGGCATGCGGCCGTTCAAAGGTTGCGCGGTCACCCACCGTCTTCTCATCAAACACCACAACATCGGCAGCCATGCCCTCGCGCAGCAATCCGCGATCGCGCAGGTTAAATTTTGTTGCCGGCAAGGAGGTCATTCTGCGGATAGCCTCCTCCAGCCGGATGAGGTTGAGATCGCGAACGTAAATTCCCAACACCCGGGCATTTGTGCCATAGGCCCGGGGATGCGGCATGCCCGCTCCGTATTTATTAATGCCGGCATCGGAGGCAAACATATTATTTGGGTACTGCGCAATTCTGCGAAGGTCTTCCTCATTCATACTAAAATACACCATCTGAACCCGCTCGGTAGAAGCAATCAGTTCAAGAATGGTTTCAGCTTCTTCCAGCGGCTTGGTTTTGCGGCCCCGTATCCGGTTAATCGCTGAAATATTTTTTCCATTGTACGTACTATCCGGTGCATAACGGGCTACTACCGCATAGCTGTAATTTTTCAGTTGTTTCTTTTTCAGCATATCAACCATCTCCCCTTTAATCCGTTGCCGGGTTTCAGGGTTGCTTAATCGAATCATTACCGAATCGCGACCTCCGCCAAATACCCAACTGGGCACCGTGGTACTGAGTGTAGTGCTGCTGGCAACATACGGGTACTGATCTATCGTAACATCTATTCCTTCCAAGCGTGCCCGCTCAACCTGAGCCAGGGTAGATATGGACTTACCCCAGTTTGGTTTATAGGTAACTTTAAAGTGCGAAATCTGCACCGGCAGGTTTGCCTGCCTGCCTATGTTGATGGCTTCTTCAACCGCTTCGGTAACGCGGTCGCCTTCATCGCGGATGTGCGAAGCATACACTCCGCCATAACGCGCAGCCGCCTTGGCCAATCCAATTACTTCATTGGTTTTTGAATAGGTGCCCGGCACGTAAATTAAGCCGGTGGAAAGCCCCACGGCCCCGTCAGCCATGGCCTGCTCAACAAGTTTTTCCATCTGCTCCTGTTCTTCCCGGGTTGGGTCGCGTTGCTCATCGCCCATCACTGCCCTGCGAACACTGTTGTGCCCGATGAGCATAGCAATATTAATGGAGGTTCTTACACTATCGAGTTGCCGAAAAAACCGGTTTACATCAACAGCCGATCCGCCACAATTTCCGGTAACTACGGATGTAACCCCATCCATGATGAAATTACCGGCAGTGGGCACATCCAACACACTTCCCTCAATGTGGGTATGCACATCAATGAAACCGGGGGCTACAATTAGCCCGGTAGCATCAATTACCGTGGTTGCCTGCTGTTGACCAAGCTTCCCGATAGCGGCAATGCGGCCATCCCGAATGCCCACATCGCCATAAAACCACGGATTGCCGGTACCATCAATAATTTTACCGTTAACAATAAGTACATCATACTTCTGACCAAACGATGCCAGGGTAATGGTAATCAGAAAAAAAAATACGGGCACGGCTTTCATAATGCAATAAGTTACCGAAGAGCAAGATAATGCCTGAATGCCGATTTAACATGGCGAAATAACAGTATTGAACTTTCTGCAGCGATAAAAGAAGGTGGGTCCGGATTTTACGCGGACCCTGACCTGTAACGCTATGGCTTACCCTCTTTCGCAAGCAAAGTAGGCCGAAACCCTTGTCAGCCTGTGTCATTTCCGTAGCTTGCAGGCATGATTCCCCAAGCCAAAATCCTTCGCGTTTTTCAACTCATCAGTTTATTAAAAGGCGGTGGCCGTACGGTGGACCAGCTTGCCCAACACCTGGATGCCTCATCGCGCACCATATACCGGTATTTTAAGTTGCTTGAAGAAATCGGGTTTATCATCGACCAGGATTTTCATGGCCGCTACTTTGTACACCGGGAAGAAGGTGAGAACCCGGAAGACCGCTTTACCCTGGAGGAAATCAGCATCCTGCGCCAACTTATTCAAAGCGGGGCCAGCGGTCATCCGCTGCGCGGGGCCCTCTTAAAAAAGCTCGCCATTCACTCCGAAGCAAAAGAACTGCCCGAGCAGTTTTTAAAACTGCGGGTGGCCAAAATGTTCCGCACACTTAGCGAAGCCGTGGAGAATAAAAAACAGGTCGTACTTAAAAATTACCATTCCGCCAACAGCCAGGAAATTACCGACCGGCTGGTGGAGCCCTTTCAGTTTGGCGAAGGGTTTCAATCGGTGCTTGCTCTGGACACCAAAGACAAACAATGTAAATACTTTAAACTCGAACGAATTGGTGAAGTGGTCGTGCTCGACAAACCGTATAAGTTCCAGAAGATGCACGAAAAAACTTCCACCGATATTTTTGGCATTACCGGAAGAAAGGAAACCTGGGTTACACTGCGGTTAAGTTTGCGGGCCTACGTCCTCCTGCGTGAAGAGTTTCCGTTGGCACAGCCCTACCTGGAAAAAGAAGAAACCGAAGAAACTAAATCGTATATTTTTAACGGACCGGTACTTAATTTCAAGGGTGTTGGCCGCTTTGTGATGGGCCTTGCCGATGAAGTTACCATTGTAAGCCCCCCGGAGTTTAAAAGCTATGTGAAAGAGAAAATGAAGGCGCAAAGGCTCATTTAAAACCCCGTTACGCTTTTTAAAAAATATCTCCCTGCTCATTATGCAATTGTGATACGCCATGCATCCCATGGATTGTAAATCAAACACAAATGCACATGAAAAAGGCGTTAATCATTCCTGCCATGGCGGGAACCGCTGCACTGGTATTTATACTGGCAGCTTTCACAAGTAAAATTGAAACCCCTAGGCACCGTAAAACACTACGGGAAATACCCAAAGGCTGTGTGTTCCGTACTGTCATGGGCGAAGAAAAGTCAGACTCCGGCTTTGTTTACCTCACTCCGCACAATGTTTCGGTTTCTGTTACACGCGGCCTCGCGTGGTTAGCCCGCGCACAAAACGAGAACGGAGGCTGGGGAGCCGGCAGCCATTACCGCCAGGACATTATGGATCCACATGCCGTGCAAACAGACCCGGCCACAACCAGCATGGTGGCTATGGCGTTGCTGCGAAGCGGAAGCACACTCACCTCGGGAGAATATTCACTCCAGCTAAACAAAGCCCTGGGTTACCTGTTGAAGGCCGTGGAAACTTCACCTGCTCAAAGCAGCAACATCACTTCGCTTACGGGCACGCAGATTCAAACCAAGCTCGGTGCCAACATTGATGTGGTGCTGACTTCCCAGTTCCTTTCGAATATACTGGATTACACCAAACACGATCCATCCCTGCACAACCGGGTTAAGAAAAGTCAGGATGTGTGCGTATCGAAAATACAGCGCGCTCAAAGCGGTGACGGCAGTATGGCCGGAGATGGGTGGGCGGGTGTGCTGCAATCATCTTTCGCCACTACTGCCCTGGAGGCAGCCCAAGCCAATGGAGCAAATGTGGATGAAGACGCCTTGAAAAAAGCGCGCGACTTCCAAAAAGGAAACTATGATGCCAAAACCGGAGAATCAAAAACCGATCGCGGTGCCGGCATTGTGCTCTACTCCGTTTCAGGTTCAACACGGGCCTCTGCCAAAGAAGCCCGAAGGGTTGAGGAAGAAATGGAAATGGCCAAGCGAAGTGGAAAACTGCCACAGAGCGCTCCGCCTTCGGCTGAGAATCTTCAGAAAATTGGATTTTCAAAGGATGACGCACTGCGCTATGCCACTGCTTATGAAGTCTATCAATCGGCTAAACAAACCGCACAGCGCGATGAGGTAATGGATGGCTTTGGCAACAACGGTGGCGAAGAATTTCTTAGCTACCTGCAAACCGGTGAGGGAATGATAATTGGCAAAGACCAAAGCTGGAAAACCTGGTATGCAAACATGAGCGGCCGGTTAATCAAAATCCAGAACAACGATGGAAGCTGGAATGGGCACCACTGCATTACCAGCCCGGTATTCTGCACGGCCACATGCCTGTTGATTTTATCCGTAAACAACGATGTGGAACGGTTAATTAAAATGGGTAAAGAAAAATAGCATCCATGCAGGGCAGGTAAACTGCCCTGCCTTTTTTATCTTTAGTAAACGAATTCGTAATGAAATCCTTCCTCAAATTTTCCGCGCTCTTGCTCATACTGGTTGTCCTATCAGCAGGATGCACTTCAACACAACAGAGTGGTTCATCCGTTTCTGAACGGGATGGCTCACGTATTGAAAAGGCCGTGATCGTTAAATCCATACGGGAAGAATATGAATGGGTTCAGCAGCATTATCCCGGTTCGCGGGTAACCGGTCAGGCCCTGCTTAAACAAAAAGGCAAACACTATGATGAACTGACTTTTGTAACCCCGGCAGGCGAAACCAAAAAAGCCTACTTCGACATCAACAGCTTCTTCGGCAAGTTCTAACCCTGGAAAAGGTTGAAAATCAAGTTATTTAGAATTATTCTAAATAAGTCTTGTATTTCCATTCAGTCTACCCCATTTTTGAGCTGAAATTACCATTTCAGCTATGCGCTCACTCTTGACTATTACCCTGATAAGCCTTTGTATTTTAACCCAAATTGCCTGTAGCTCTTCTGGCGAATCGGGATTCACCGCCCGGCAAACCGAAAAAAAAATCGGGGTGTTGCTGGCCAACCACGGGTCGAGGTCGGCAACCTGGCGGCAGGCCCTGCTTACCCTTGAAGAAAATGTAAAAGATTCCCTCATCGGGTATGGAAAAATTGCAGGTACAAAAACGGCCTTCATGGAATACAATGAACCCTCCATTGCCACACGCCTCAAAGAATTTGATGCCGAAGGGTATACCGATGTAATTATTGTACCCGTTTTTTTGACCGTAAGTTCACACTCCTTTGATGACATCCCCACCATCATCGGCAAAAAAGAAGATCCACAGTCGCTGGAAACACTCAAGATTGAGAAAATTGAACGGTACACCCCTCGGGCCGAAACGCACATCACCCCGCTGCTCGATTTTTCAGGTATGCTGAAAGAAAACGTGTTGCGCAGGGCTTCTCAACTTTCGAAAGAACCTGCTAAAGAAGGACTCGTGATGATTGCTTATGGCGATGCCACATACATGAAAGAGTGGTCGGCCCTGATGCAGGAGGTTGGCGAGTATATAAAGCAAAAGGCAGGAATTTCACCTTACTCCTTCGGTTGGTGCGGGCATGTGGCTCATTACAATCCGGACTCGGTAACGGTTGCCATTAACCGGGTGCTCGCCTATAAAGAAAAGGCGCTGGTGGTGCCCGTGTTGGTTGCCCACGATGAAATGTTTCAGGTTAAAATTATTGGCGATGGCATTGCCAACACCGGCAAGCGCAAAAACGATGTGGCCTATGTGGCCGATTCCATTTTACCGGATAAGAACATAGAAGCCTGGGTTATCCGCATTGTACGCACGTATGCTGATAAACTTACCAACAACAACCCGGTGTAGTTGCCATGAGAAAAAATCTATCGCGGAAAATCAGGCGCCTGAATATGGTTACGCACCGCGATGCCGGATATTTCTTTTCATCGCTCATTATTATTTATTGCCTTTCAGGCATTGCCCTGAATCATGTGGACGAATGGAACCCGGATTTTATTATCGAAAAAAAAGAAATCCGCGTGCCTAAAAACTATTCAACCGATAACCTTACGCCTGAACTAATCAGCGCCTTCAGCCAATTGGCCGGAGAACAAAAATTTAAAGTGTACGACATCCCTTCGTACAACCGCGTGAAGATTTACTTTGATAATGCCTCGCTGTTTATTGACCTGCAAACGGGCGAAGGGCTTTACGAAAGAATAAAACGCAGACCTGTTTTCTATCAATCCAACGTATTACACCGAAACAGCCTGAAGGGCTGGAAATGGGTATCCGATATCTTTGGTGGTTTTCTGATCCTCATCAGCATCACCGGGCTTTTTATACTCAAAGGGAAAAACGGTATAACCGGACGGGGTAAATGGTTTATGGCGGCCGGTTTTCTGCTACCATTAATTGCATTAATCCTTCACGAATTGAGTTGAACTTTAAATACAGGCAGGGTATTGTCGGTGCGAATAGTCCTGTACCCGTAGTAAATAAAAAGTATTCCGATCAGTTCGGTTACGTACAAGACTTCGGTATATCCGAATTTAGTGAACGAACCGCCAATACCGGGTAATAAACCTCCGATTGCGATAAGCACATTTCCCCAAAAACGCTTTTTAAATTCTGGGTTTTTACTGTACCGGTAAGCCGAATAAGCCGCACCACCCACCAGAAAAACAAATGCATATAAGTTTACAAAAGGGGTTATCAGCCGTACCTGTTTCCATTCCAACACCCTGCCGGTTAGCCGTGCTGACTCAACTAAGCCGTAATCAACCGGAGAAAGTATAACCATGATGGAGGCAACCCCTATCACAGTTAAAACAATCCGGAGCATAACATCAGCCGTAAATTTGCTGAACATCAGGTAAACTGAACCTTGCGCCAGCGGAAAGCCTCCTAACAAAGCGCCCAGAATGTACCAGGCTTTAAAAACCACTTCATTCCATCCAAAAATACTTACCAGGCTTTCCGCTAAGGTTCCCAGGCCATAACACAACACGCCCGTCATCCACCAAAAAAGGTAAACAGGACAGTTTCTGGATATCCAATGCTTGCGCAATACCAGAAAGAAGGCTGACGAAATTACGGTAGTGAGAAAAGGAATTTTGTAAACGACTTCAATCATCCGCAAAACTTAATGGAGTTGCCGGCAACCCGGCAACTCACTTACAAAACTGTTAAGCACCTTTCTTTACCAGCGCAAACTCAAACCGGGGCCTGCCGCGTTCACCGCTTGTGGTTAATGAGGTAAAGCGAAGTTTATAATAATTGTCAGCGGCATCGCGTATAACATAAAACCGGTCGTTCCGGACAGATGGCGGGCCGCCCGGGCCACCACCGGTTCGCCAGCTTGTTCCGATCTTGAGTTGGTTTTGGTTGGAGAAATCCAGGCCGGTTAAATCGGTTTCGGCAAAAGCCTCATACGTAATGGTACTGGTCAGCACCTGTACAACGGCTACGCCTGTCATGTTTTGCAGAATCACATCCTGGAAATAATAAGGAACCAGCCCGGAACCAAAGTTGGTGGAGTTGGTAAAGCCCGTCCAGGCAATATCCCACCGATCCACTACCGGCTCAACCACTACGGCTCCTGTGGTTAAGCTTACATACTGAAAGGCATAGGCCGGATTTTTCGTTACCTGAAGTTCAGAAAACGAAGTGGCACCGATATCCGCATGCTGTAAGGTATAGCCATTTGCGTTGCGGATAACCCGTATCTTCTTCCAGCCCAGTTGCTGAGCGGGTGTACCGGGGCCCGTTCCTCTGTTAACAATGTACACTTTGTTTTCTGAAAGTGTGGCTGAAATTTCGGCAATAGCCGTTTTGCTAAGGTCTCCCGCAGGATCATCAATCCAGTTAATGGCTTCAGGCACCCAATCGGGTATGGGCGTGCTGTTGATGGCGGCAAACACGGCAGCCAATGAAAGCTGCGCACCAAATCCAACCGTATCGGCAGCCGTAACCGCGTTCAAATCGGTTTTAGTGAGCGCACGCGCCATCATGCCGTTCGATGAATTGAGGATTACCCTAAACTCACTTCCGGAACTGAATCCAAAATCCCAGGCCGTTCGCTGTACGGCTGTTTGCCGGTTAGCGCTCAGGTCAATAAATACTTTATTGGGATAGAGAGCTCCGCCCCCATTCACTTCCATTTCGCCCGACAGGGCAATCAACTCGGAAAACGTAACTGTTACCTGCGCTTTGCTTCCGGTAACCAGCGAGGCATCAGTAGGTGCCACGGTAAACACAATTTGCTCATCGCCATCGAACAAAACACCGGCTTCTTTTATCAGGGTGAATGATACAGAGACTGTTCCTTTTTCTATAGGCAAAGTAATGATGCCGGCAGTGGCAGCAGGCTCGGTGGTAAAATCAACACCGTAAACAACTCCTGTGGGTGCAATCTGTACGCTTACCTGGGTTGCCAAAGTCGCTTCGCGCGAAAGTTTAAGGGTAACGGTTAATTCGCTTTCGTCATCGCCAATACCCAAGGTGGCAGATTCAAACTCAACCAGATTATCGGGTAATTCCGGATCTTCCTTGCAGGAGCTTACCAACATCAGACCCGACAACACCAACAACAGAACAACAATTTTATTGTACGCTTCTTTCATAGAATTAATTATTTGGATAGTGAATACTGGATTGATAAAAAATAAGATCGTCCGTAACCAATGGGCCGGCTACCGCCTCCGCTGTGTATGCCTGAAGAAACCGAGGTATTGTTAACCGCAGTGACATCAAACAGATTACGGATGCCGGTTGTCAGCGAAAAGTGTTTTCCGAATTGCTTGACTGCACTCAGGTCGGCCCAGGAAAAAGCATCCTGCTTAACCAGGCGCGGAACCTGAGAACCGTTTTCATTTACGATTTCATAAAATGGTGTTTTGCCGGTGAATTTGTAACTCAGAAAAACATCCAGGCCCGCTTTGATAAACCGGTATGTTGCGGATGCGCTAACCTCGGGTGACCAGGCAAAACCATCAACTTCGGTATAACTCTCACTCAGTTGATTGTATCGGCCTGTATATCCAAACCCAGCGGTTAACTCCAGTTGCTCCTGTTTAAACGATGACCCCACCGTAAGGCCTGTGGTTTTATACCGGTCGATATTCAGGTACGTAGTAATGAGGTTGTTGCCCGGTTTCTGGCCGTAGCCAATCATGTTAACCACGGTATTATAAAAGCCCCCTACCGTGGCAGTAAGTAGCACACCTTGTTTCTCCGGAAAACGGTAGTTCCATGAACCCGAAATACTGTGCGATAATTCGGCTTTCAAATCGGTGTTTCCCTCAATGGCATGGCTGGCATCAAAAAAATCAAAGTACAATTCGCGGAGAGAGGGGGCCCGGAAACCGCGGCCGTACGACAGCCGGAGATCCTGCTGCGGACCCAGGATTATTTTGGTATTCACCGAGGGCATAACCGGTGGCGCAGCATACACCGTATTATAAAGTAGCCGCACACCGGGCCTCACCAGTATAGCGGGATGTGCCCGCCATTCAACCGAAGTAAAAAAGGCATAGTCGCCAATTTGTTGCGTACCGGCCTTAATCCTTCCGCCACTGCCCGATTCAAAATTAAAATCAATGCCCGGTTGCACCGAAAACTTATCGCTGTACTTATACTGCAGCGTGCTGCGAAAAGTTAATCCGTCAAAATCCGTTACATCCTGCAGACCATCACCGCTTGCCAGGTAACTTTCGCCTGTGGCCTCATTGACAATGGTGGATTGCGTTTCGCGCTGGTAACCGGTAAACGAAAGCACTGCATTGCCCTGCACTTTGGGTGAAAAAGAATATGCTCCTTGTAGCTGGTGCATCAGCCGGTTAGTGTAGTAATGCTGATCAAGCGCCTCACCACCCTGAAATTCCCCCGGGTTATAAATATCCTCAAAGAGATAATCTAACCTGTAATAGACACTAACCGCATCGCGTTCAAAGCCCGCCAGGCCTGAGGCCATAAGCTGGTTCTTTGGATGCCACTGTTTATCGCGGCCAGTGGCATTTCCCTGCCATCCTCCAAAATAATTATGGTTAAAATCAGCCCGGTAGCGAAAATGACCTGAAGAATACCCAATACCCAGTGCCTGGTTATGGATACCCTTACCTACTCCATATTCCTTACCAACGGTTTCCTCCTGCAGTTTAACCGAGGCTTCAACTTTCTTATCAACTGATTTTTTGGTGATGACGTTAATGACTCCGGCCAGCGCATCGGCTCCATAGATAACTGACATAGGCCCTTCAATGATTTCAATCCGCTCAATGGCATTGACATTGATCTGGTTAATATTGATTTCGTTAGATGTTCCCTGGCGTCCTACCAGAGGCACACCGTCAATCAGTACCTTAACATTCTGGCCCGACAATCCCTGCATGGTGAGGTTGGAGCCCCCCAGGGCCATATCCTGGCTGAAGCGGATGTTGAGCTCGGTATTGAGTACATCTTGCAGACGAACAGCACCCCGTGCTTCCAGCTTTTCCAACGGAATCGTTCTTACCTGATACACCGATTTACGTGCTGATTGCGGCTCGAACTGGCCGGTGATAACAATTTCATCCAGTTGTGTGGTTTTCAGGCTGTCCTGTCCGGACACGCCTGTGTATAAACCCACCAACAAAGCCAACAATACTTTTTTCTTCATACCAAATCTGGCGCAAATATTTGTAGCAGGTTGTATGAAAAATACCCGTAAACGAATAAATAATACCAACTGACAAAAATCATATTTTACCATAACCGTTTATGGGTATTTTGCACACATAATCAGTCATTTTTAACCCTTTTAATGATATGAATTCTGGTATTTTTGCAGGCGAATTAACGTTTGCTTCCACCCCTTTGAAAACTGAAAATACCCCCGGATGGAAATCGCTTTTTGAAGACTTGACAATGCGGCTAACCACCTTGGCCAATCCGGCTGGAACCATGGCCCAGACATCGGTTTTCACCAAACAGGTGGTACATTTTTATTTCTGCCTTGAAGGAAAAGCTACGCTCGCGTTTGGGCCACATTATAGTCGTGAACTTGACAAGAAAAAAAATTTTTTGTTCTACAACCCGGAGACCGATTTACCCCATACGCTTACACTTCATGGAAAGACCAGCCTGGTTTGGTTATCCATTTCACTGGAACACCTCCATAAATTATTTGTGCATGAACCGCTGCCATTTCTGACTCCGGAAAACATTAACCGGAAGTTTTATGATGAGAAAGACATTGCCCCATCGTTGCTGGTTGTATTGAATCAGCTATTTACCGTTCAATTAAATAATCTTACACGGCAGCTATTCTATCAGGGAAAAGTATTGGAAATACTCAGCCTTTACTTTTCGCTTAAAGCTCCGGACACAGAAAGTTGTCCGTTTTTAAAAGATGATGAAGTAGTGCGAAAAATAAAAATCGCCAAAGAACACCTTCTTCAGCGTATGGAAAATCCTCCGGCTATCCGTGACCTTGCCAAACTAAGTGGTTTGAATGAATACCAATTGAAAACTGGGTTTAAACAGATTTACGGTAACACCGTTTACGGGTATTTGCTTGACCACAAACTGGATCAGGCTCGGGTACTGCTTGATAAAGGGCAGTTGCATGTTAATGAAGTGGCTTATCAGATAGGATATTCCAACCCCAGTCATTTTATTGCCGCGTTTAAGAAAAAATTCGGCATTACACCCAAAAAATATCTGATGAATCAGCGGTGATAAGTTACCCTTTATTACGCGGGTCAATCTTTTCCGCCAATCTTGCACAAGTTATCCATGCCCAGGTGCACCAGCGCATCGCCCGCGTTGATCACCGGACTGTTATTTAAGCCAATAACGTAGGCGGTGGAGGTAGCCAGTACTTTTTGTTTAAACTCCCCGAAGGGATCGGTAATGGTACCTATCCATTCACCTTTGTGAACCAATTGCCCGCATTGAATGGTGCTTTGAAACAAGCCGGCATACTTTGCCCGAATCCACGAGGTACTCCAGATTACCCGGTTTTCTTCTTTAGGTTCGGGGGCCCAGTCAATCATTTTTAAATGCTTCATGAGCCGCAGGGTTCCGGCAATCCCTTCTTCAATGGCATGCTGGTCGAAGCGCAGCGATTCGCCCCCTTCATAAACAATGATATTCTTTCCTTTTTTAGAGGCCTCCTTTCGCAGGGAGTTAGGCCGAAAAGGAGCATCCAATGTGAACGGGGCATGAAAAGCATTGGCTAATTCAACGTTCTTTTCATTGGCCAGCACGGCACGCACCTGGGGGTAATTGGTGCGCATGGCACCACCGGTATGAAAATCAACTCCATAGTCGATAAACGGAATGATTTTGTGGGTAAGGTGCCAGGCCACGCGGCTGGCGAGCGAGCCGTTTTTACTTCCGGGAAATGAGCGATTGACATCTTTGCCATCGGGAACATCGCGCGAGAAATTGAGGAAGCCATACACATTCACAACGGGCATACACACTATGGTTCCCCGTTTAGGCCGGTGCAGGTCGCTATCGAGTATTCTGCGTACAATTTCAAGTCCGTTGATTTCATCGCCATGCATGCCGGCCATGAGCGCCAGAACGGGTCCATCTTCCAGTCCGCGCGAAACATAAATGGGTGTATCAATCTGGGTGTGCGATGGAAGCCGGGCGATGTTAATGTCAATCTCTTTAAACTCTCCGGGCTTTATTTCGTGGTCGGCTATCTTAACAGGGCGCAAGGTTCTTTAAAATTGGTTCGTATAGGGCTATGCATTGACTTTATCCTTCTGAATTCTCTTCTTAACCGCATTTTTTTCAAGGTACTGGATAATCTTACCTGCAATATCAACCCGGGTGGCCCCTTCAATGCCTTCCAGTCCCGGTGAAGAGTTTACTTCAATAATCAGTGGTCCCCGGTTTGACGGAAGCATATCAACACCGGCCACGGCCAATCCTAATTTTCTGGCGGCCGCAATAGCGGTTGATTTTTCAGCGCGGCTTAATTTTACCAAAGTGGCTGACCCCCCCCGATGCAGGTTTGAACGGAATTCACCGGGCCGGGCCTGGCGCTTCATTGCACCAACTACTTCGCCATCTACCACAAAGGCGCGAACATCCGAACCCTTTGCTTCCTTAATAAATTCCTGAACAATAATACGGGCATGCACACCATGAAATGCCTCAATTACCGATTGTGCCGCCTTTTTGTTTTCAGCCAATACAACACCCAGGCCTTGTGTTCCTTCCAGTAGTTTGATAACTACCGGGGCACCACCCACCGCCTCAACAATTCCTTCTGTTTCGCGTGAGTAATCCATAAAAATGGTTTTAGGCAACCCCAGGCCGGCACGCGAAAGAATCTGCAGGCTGCGAAGTTTATCGCGCGAACGAATAAGCGCCTGCGATTCGATGGCAGTGAAAACTTTCATCATTTCGAACTGGCGCACCACGGCTGCACCATAAAACGTTACCGAGGCGCCAATACGGGGGATAACCGCATCAAAATAATCCAGTCTTCTGCCCTGGTATAAAACCATTGGATTTTTCTTTTCAATAAACAGTACGCACTTCATGTGGTCTATTATCTCCACCGTATGCCCGCGCTTTTCGCCTGCTTCTTTCAGACGCTTTGTAGAGTATAGCTTGGGGTCGCGGGAGAGGATGGCAATATTCATACAGGTTGCAGAAGGAGGTATTAGCGGGCTAAACGGTTTGCCTGGCGGGCAGCTTTTCTTTCGGCCAGTTTCCTTTTGAAAGATAGATTTTTTTTCTTCACATCAATCAGGTACCGGTCGCGTAAAATTTTTCGCCCCAGCAGAATAGGAAATTTAAGCGATCCACGGTCGCTTAGCGAAAATTCAGACGTTATGGTTTCATTAAAAATAACGATGGTTGTGGTTACCAGGAAACGCCTTTCTACTTCACCAAATGAGTTTTTTATATCGCGCTGATCGAAATTTCCGGAAACAAACTTCATCCCGGTAAATTCGGGGTGTTCTTCATCCAGCAACACAAATTCAAGCTGGCCGTTGACGACCTCAGCATGCGAACAATGCAAACTGCTGGTAAAGGCACCGGTATCTATTTTTGCGTGAATGTTATACAGCCCCAGATCGGGCAGGTCAACACGGTCGTAGCGGCCAAGGGTTTCCATGACTAAAAGGGGTAACCCAATATGCACAAAAATCTGAACTCAAAAAAAAATTAAGCCTTGCCTGCACACGCAAACAAGGCTTTAAGCACTGCTTTTGCTTAGTTTACTTTTTAGCCACCTTAAAAGAAACGGAGGTTGTCTCCCATTTCATGGTTACCGCACTCTTATCCACAGAAATCGTAAATAATTCGGTCATATCCGTTTTTTCCGGCTTCACCTTCACTTTCAGGGCATCCTGGTCTTTATTTTTATTGTAATCGTATGCCCCCCATTGCTTCAGTTTTTTGTTAAAAATGATCGTCCACTCATTTTCACCGGGAATGGTGAAGAGCGTGTACCTTCCGGCCGGCAGCGCCTGTCCCTCAATCAGCACATCGCCATTAAATTCAATCTCCGTTGCTTCATTGGCACCGGTGCGCCACACTTCGCCATAGGGTACCAGCCCGCCCATAACCTTACGGCCCTTTGCGCCAGGCTGGCTGTAATCAACTTTAACTTTAACCCCATCGATGGTGCCTTCGGCAACTGCTGGCGGGCTTGGTCGCTTGGCTTTATCCTGTGTACAGGCAACAAATGTAAGCGCTGCAAGAAATGCGGTAAGTAAAATGGTTCTTTTCATATGAATTATTGTTTTTGGTTAATCATGTAAAATGCCCCTGAGGCAGGGGCATTTTGAATTTAATAAAAGACCTGTAAACTGACAGGTATAACGTGTTTTGTGCAGAATAGGTTTGCCTTTGCCTGCATTTTTTACCGGCCAAACGGATTCAATGCAGATAATGCCTTTGAACCCCCACCCATTTTATTCATCGTCTTCATCATTTTACGCATATCACCAAACTGCTTGAGCAGTTGGTTTACCTGCTGTACCGAAGTGCCACTCCCTTTTGCAATGCGATTCTTACGGCTTCCATTGATCAGGTCGGGGTTTTCACGCTCCTCATGGGTCATCGACCGTATAATGGCTTCCACCGGCTTAAATGAGTTATCATCAACATCAACACCCTTCAGTGCTTTACCAACCCCGGGTATCATGCCCAGCAAATCCTTCATGTTGCCCATTTTCTTAATCTGCTCAAGCTGACTGAGAAAATCGTTAAAGTCGAACTGGTTTTTACGGAATTTTTTGTTGAGTCGTTTGGCTTCTTCTTCATCAAAAGTTTGCTGCGCCTTCTCCACCAGCGAAACCACATCGCCCATTCCCAGTATGCGGCTGGCCATACGGTCGGGATGGAACCGGTCGAGGGCATCCATTTTTTCACCGGTGCTGATAAACTTGATGGGCTTTTCGACCACCTTGCGAATGGAGAGAGCCGCACCGCCACGGGCATCGCCATCGAGTTTAGTGAGCACCACGCCATCGAAATTCAGCCGCTCGTTAAATGCTTTGGCCGTATTCACCGCATCCTGGCCCGTCATGGAGTCCACAACAAACAAGGTTTCAGAAGGACTGAGCGCCTCTTTCAGTCGGGTGATTTCATCCATCATCGTCTCGTCCACCGCCAGGCGGCCGGCCGTATCTACAATTACTATGCGGTGGTTATTTTTCTTAGCGTGCTCAATGGCTGCCCTGGCTATTTTGACGGCATCTTTATTCTCGGGTTCGGCATAAACTTCAACGCCAACCTGTTCGCCTAAAACTTTCAATTGGTCTATGGCGGCCGGACGATAGATGTCGCATGCTGTTAATAAAACCTGGCGGCCTTGTTTCTTCAGGTAGTTAGCGAGCTTACCCGAAAAAGTGGTTTTACCAGAACCTTGTAAACCCGCAATGAGGATAACGGCCGGATTGCCGGCAATAGTTATTTCTTCGCTTTTGCCACCCATCAGGGCAGTTAGCTCATCATTGGTAATCTTAATTAATAACTGGCCGGGGGATATGGCGGTGAGCACATTCTGACCCAGGGCCTTTTGCTTAATTTCATCCGTAACCTCTTTAGCCACCTTGTAGTTTACGTCCGCATCGATGAGGGCTTTGCGGATTTCTTTAATGGTAGAGGCTACGTTTATTTCGGTAATGCGCCCCTGACCCTTGAGGGTTTGAAAGGCCTTTTCGAGCTTCAGACTTAAACTATCGAACATCACGAATGAATTAGGAGTGCAAAGGTAATCCCTATTTAGAAATGTCGAAATCCGATGAACGGGTAAACTTCTCCGGCTTTAAATTGTGATTTCTCAGGTGGCAACTCTATAAATCCGTCAACCTCTTTTAGGTTTACGAAATCACCGGAGCCTCCGCCCGGCACGGGTCGGGCAATCAGTCTGCCTTCATCCATAAACGTATTCACCTGAAGGAAGTAGGTAAGGTTGGGTGCAAACACTAAGTCATCAGAAAGTATAGCCGATGCCGGTTTTAACCGAACGTCCATCTGTTCCAGCATCCACGGAAGAATGTACCGGTAAAAGCAAACAAAGGTTGATACCGGGTTTCCCGGCAATGCAAACACCACCTTGCCATCTGTGCGACTTCCAAACCAGAACGGCTTTCCCGGCCGCTGGCTTATCTGGTGAAATCTCTTTTCTACACCCAAAGCTTCCAGCGCATCAGGAATAAAGTCGAATTTTCCTTTTGAAACACCTCCTGATAATATCAATACACTATATTGCATTAATAAATCACCCAGAACCCTTTCCACTTCGTCCCTTCTGTCAGCCAGGTGAAATATATCCGTTAGCCACCCCACCTGCTTCATGGCCGACTGAAGAGCATGAACATTGGATCGTCTCACTTGATGACTTTCTGGTGTTGCATTCAAGTCAACAAGTTCATCACCTGATGAAATAAGTGCCGTTTTCGGAAATGATTTTACGCGTACGCTTTCTTTACCTACCGATGCCAGCAAAGCAATTTCTGCAGGCGAAATCAACTGACCAGGCTGTAAAAGCACCACGCCTCTTTTGGCATCCTGGGCCTGCGAATGGATGTTCATGCCTTCCCGGAGGTTTGTAATTTTTACAAAGGCACGGTTACCATTTTTCTCCAGGTCTTCATAGCGGATAACCGCATCGGTTCCTTCGGGCAACATGGCTCCCGTCATTACCTCAATGCACTTCCGGTAATCCTGAAGTTTTATTCCCGGTTGCCCGGCAGCATGTACCGACTCAATTTCATAATCCCGCTGACCATCATTAAATGATTTTGAACATATAGCTATGCCGTCCATCGCCACGCGGTCAAACGGAGGAAAGTCGCGATCGGCTACTATGATTTCGCCCAGCACCCGCCTGACTGAATCAGTCAGGTGAACTACTTCAATGCCGGGAGAACAGCTAACGGATTGAATGATCTGAAAAGCTTCTTGTACGCTTACCATGAATAAATTATTAACTTTGAGTTAACGGGTGCATGAAAGTAAAAAAATTAACCCACACAGATAAGTCGGGCAACCCACAGATGGTGGATGTTTCAGGAAAAGCTGTCACCAAACGTACCGCTCGTGCCCGGGCTGTTATAGAAGTTGGTTCAGCTATTTTAAAACTGATAAAGCACCAGGAACTGGTAACCAAAAAAGGTCCGGTTTTTCAAACCGCCATCCTGGCCGGCACCCTGGGCGCAAAAAAAACAGCCGACCTCATTCCGCTGGCACACCCGCTCGGGCTCGAAGACTGCACCATACGCATAAGCACCACCAGAAATACCATCGTTATAGACAGCACCGTTTCGGTTACGGGTAAAACCGGTGTTGAAATGGAGGCATTAACAGCAGTAACTGTTGCCGCATTAACGGTTTACGATATGTGCAAAGCGTTGTCGCACAACCTAGTTATCAAAGAAATAAAACTGATGGAGAAGACCGGAGGCAAAAAAGATTTTAAGCGAAAATCATGAAAACATTTCGTAAACGACTTTATCTCACCCTTGATCCCAATCAGAAAGGCGGGATTCCCGAACGGATTTTCGAATACCTGCTTATCACCATCATTCTATTAAACATTGTTGCGGTAATTGCTGCATCGGTTCCTTCGCTGGAGGAAAAATACAGCGAAGCATTCACCAACTTCGAATTTTTTTCGGTTGTATTTTTTACGGTTGAATACATCGTCAGGTTGTATGCCATTGTGGAGAATCCGAAATTTTCAGATCCGGTGTATGGCCGGCTGCGATACGCAGGCACAGCAATGGCTGTAGTTGACTTGCTGGCCTTTCTTCCATTTTATTTAACCTTCCTTCCTATCGACCTGCGTTTTCTTAGAATTTTCAGACTCATGGCTCTGTTTCGCATGTTCAAGATTACCCGCTACATGCATGCCATGAACATTTTTAAACGTGTTATAGCCGAAAGAAAAGAGCAACTCGTATTGAGTTTCATTTTTATCATTTTTATTCTGGTTATCATTTCCTTCTTTATGTTCCTTGCAGAACGCGAAGCCCAACCCGATAAGTTTGGCTCCATACCCGAAGCCATGTGGTGGGGCATGGCAACCCTTACCACCGTAGGCTATGGTGATGTGGTACCGATAACCCCGCTGGGTAAAGTGCTGGGCGGCCTATTCGCCCTTGCCGGAGTGGCCTTTCTGGCATTACCGGCTGGTATTCTATCTTCCGGTTTTTTTGAACTGCTGCACAATCCGCGGGCAAAAAAGCATACCTGCCCGCATTGCGGAAAGGATTTCCATGAATAGCGATAAGATAAACGGATTGATTCTGGCAGGCGGAAGGAGCTCGCGCATGGGCTTTAACAAAGCTGCCCTTCAGTTTCATGGCAAGCCCCAGCCCGAATACCTTGCTGAAATCATGATGCCCCATTGTAACGAAGTGTTTATTTCCTGCCGCGAAGTAATAAGTGAATCCACCTTACCTATTCTAACTGATTATTTTAAATTTGAAGGACCACTCAACGGTATCTTAACCGCTTTTCGCCACCAATCCTGCGCCTGGCTTACCGTGCCGGTGGATATGCCTAATATTGATGCCGACTTGATAAAATTTTTGATCGCAAAAAGAAACCGGGAAAAAATGGCAACCTGCTTTAGCGATTCCAGCGGCTCAAAGCCCGAACCCCTTTTTACCCTTTGGGAACCTGGCACCTCAGAAAAACTCTTTGGTTACTACGCTGAAGGCGGAAGAAGTCCGCGCGAATTCCTGATGCGCAGCCCGGTTCAATACCTTACTGCACCAAAACCCGATTACCTTCTTAATATCAATACTCCCGAAGATCTGGCAGAATTCAAAAAAACCTTACAGCAGCATAAAAGCCATCGGTAGCTCATCCTAACGCCATCATAAAATAGTTGGTGAATGATCAGTTGGTTAATAAACTCATTGTAAGTGCTTAACGGTTAATGAGCTATAAGCTTCCGGAAACTGTATTAAAAATTTTTACATGCTATCTGCTTAACAATCAGAAGTCAAACGGGTTTTGCATCGGCAGGCATGCTCAAATTCTTACACGGCAGCAAAAAGCGCTTCGCTAATTGGTAACTTAGCGCTGTCTAAACAAATAGTTGGTTATGAAAACTCTTTCGAAGCCTTACATTAACCCCATCAGTCGTGACCTGGTGGTATTAGCTATTGCCAGTTTTGCGATATCCGTTACCCTGGTAACAACTGTGATTATCCTGATTAATCAGTTGTAGGATTTTTGCATGTTTGGCTGGGCGGAGATCCACTCTTCGCCATCTTCGAAGATTTCCTTCTTCCAGATGGGTACTTTTTCCTTAAGCGTATCAATGATATACTGACACGCCTCGAATGAATCTTTGCGGTGCGGGGCCGAAACCGCAATCACTACCGAAGGCTCACCGGGCTTCAGGGTACCTACCCGGTGGCTTACAGCCGCTCCCAGCAAAGGCCAGCGGTGTGAGGCTTCGTCTATAATTTTTCGGATTTCGGCTACAGCCATTGACTCGTAGCATTCATACTCCAGCCACACCACATTTTTACCGTGGGCGGTGTTGCGAACTGTTCCGATGAAGACATTCACTGCCCCGGCTCCCAGGCTCGAGGTGGCATCAATTACCTTCTGAATGTCAATGGGCTTCTCTGTGATTTTAATCATTATCTACAGGTTGGATGGATAGGTCATACGGGGAAAGGAAGGATGCCTGAAAGTAAAAAATCAGAATCAAAATTCCATAACAAATCCCCAGGCTTTTTTTTCAACCACCGCTTACCGGGGGTATTAAAGCAACCTCATCACCTTCGCAGAGGGGCTGGTTGGCTTCGGCATATTCGCTGTTTAAGGCTACAAAAAGGGAATTCAGGTTTCCAAGCCGGGGGTATAACTCCAGCAACCGGGCCTTCAGGGCGCCCACAGTTTGGCCTTCAGGAAATTCCATAACCAGCTCGCGGGTACCGATGATATCGCGCGAAATACCAAATGCCTTAACGGTGCACTTCATGTATTACAGAAAACCCTAAATTTAGAAAATCAGTTTAATGTTTACCTTGGTGGTATGTTGAATTTACCGGCTCTATACGACAACCATGGCAGGCCGCTTAATTACCTGCGGCTTTCGGTTACCGACCGGTGCAACCTTCGTTGCTTTTACTGCATGCCCGAAGAAGGCATAAAATACCTGCCTAAGAAGGAACTGCTGAGTTTTGAAGAAATTGAGCGCCTGGTAACACTTTTGGCCGCTATGGGCATTAGCAAAGTGCGCATAACCGGAGGAGAACCCTTTGTACGAACCGATTTGATGAAGCTCATCCGCAAAATCAGGGTAATACCCGGAATCAGCAATTTGCACCTTACCACCAACGGTGTGCTTACCGCTCCTTATATAAAGGAGCTAAAGCAACTGGGCATTGCCTCGGTAAATCTGAGCCTTGATACTTTAAACAAAGAACGTTTCAGGAAAATTACCTTTCGGGATGAGTTTACTGCCGTAATGAATACTTTTCTTCTCCTTCAGGAATATCAGATTCCCATTAAGCTAAATGCGGTGGTTATGGAAGGAAAGAACATTGATGACATCTACCCGATGGTGGAGTTAACCAAACACCAGGATATTTCCGTTCGTTTCATTGAAGAGATGCCCTTTAATGGCGGAGGTGCCCACTACCCCGTGCTTCACTGGTCACACAAAAAAATTCTTGATTACCTTAAAGAAGGATTTCCGGCTCTTCAAAAAATTAACGACCCCGAAAATTCTACCAGTATAAATTATAAAGTACCCGGCTACCGGGGCAATATAGGCATCATTGCGGCCTTTAGCCGTACATTTTGCGGCACCTGTAATCGTATACGGGTTACTGCCCAGGGAATTTTAAAAACCTGCCTGTACGATAACGGTGTATTGAACATTCGCGACCTGATGCGCGCAGGAAACACCGATGTTGAAATACAACAAAAACTCTTACAGGCTTTTGCCCATCGGCATAAAAATGGGTTTGAAGCCGAGCAACACCGTACGGGAAATATTCCGGTGCATGAATCGATGGCAACAATAGGAGGATAAAATTGCTTATGAATAAACTGACCATTGGATTTCTTGCTTTTACGTTAGCATATACAGGCTTCGCCCAGCAGATACGAAAGCCTACTGCCGAATTTGTAATTACCGGTCGGATTAAAAATCCCGCTTTGATCATTAAAAGCAGCCAACTGCTAACCTACGCGGTAGTTAACATCAACAACCTCACCATTACCAACCACATGGGTGAAAATCGAAGTACTATTAAAACGGCACGTGGGGTGCGTATTAAAGATGTGTTAGAATTGCTGCAACTCGATACAGACAATCCAAAGAATTACAGTGAATACTACTTTGTATTCAGTGCTACAGATAACTACAAAGTTGTTTTCTCCTGGAACGAGTTATTCAATTCTCCGTTAGGTGATCAGGCTTACTTTCTTATCGAAAAAGACGGCACACCGATAACTCAGCTTGATGAAGGGATAGCTATTCTGGTTCCTTCCGATGTGCAAACCGGAAGGCGATACGTAAAGAACCTTGCCCAGATTTATGTTGGCCGCGCTGAGTAGGCCACCGAAGTAATAATCCTCATCATTATTTCCTATTTTGCGTTCATTCACTATTCGTAATGAAAAAAATTAATTTCTCGCAACACATCTGGCCGCACCTGCTGGCCATTGTGGTGTTTCTGGTGGTTACTGTTTTCTTCTTCAGTCCTGTGTTTTTTGAAAACAAAACCCTCAGCCAGCACGACATCATACAATCAATTGGGGCTGCTAAATCACTTCGCGACTTTCGGAACCAAACCGGTGAAGAAGGGTTATGGGCACCCAACATGTTCAGCGGAATGCCCGCTTACCTGATTAATGTACAGTGGAGCAATCAACCGGTAACATTTCTGAAATCGGTATTAAGCCTTGGGCTGCCTCATCCGGTGAACAACATTTTTATTGCTTTCGTGTCGTACTATATCCTGCTGTTGTGTTTCCGTGTGCGGCCTTACCTGGCCATTGCCGGTGCACTGGCATTTGGTTTATCCAGTTACATGATCATTGGTCTGGCCGCAGGGCACAACGCCCGCATTGGAGCCATCGCTTTTATGCCGCTGGTTATTGGTGGTATCCACCTCGCCTTTACGCAACAGAAGGCGCTGGGCTTTGGCCTCACCACGGCTGCACTGGCATTACACCTGCGCGAAAACCATTTACAGATTACCTACTATCTGTTGCTGATTGTGCTGGCGTATGGATTGGTTCAGTTGGTCTATGCCATCCGCGAAAACCAACTATCCGGATTTTTTAAAAGCGTGGCACTGCTCATTCCTGCAGCCCTATTAGCAACAGGGAGCTTCTTTGGCCCTTTGTGGGGTATCAGTGAATACAGCCAGTATTCCATCCGGGGAAAATCAGAACTCGTTTCATCAGCCAAAGAAACAGCCACCGATGGATTGCAAAAAGAATATGCATTTGAATACAGTAACGGTATTGCCGAGCCGCTGGTGCTGCTCATCCCCAACTTTTACGGGGGCAGTTCGGCTACCTATTTAGTTCAAAATCCGGAAAGCAAAGTGTACCAGGCGCTGGTTAATGCAGGCGACCAGCGCATGGCCAACCAACTGGCCCCGTTTACGCGTGCCTATTGGGGGCCGCAGTCGAACACCGCACCGTATTACGGAGGTGCCATCATCTTTTTTCTGTTCATTGTGGGAATCGTATTTGCTGACAAAAAGTTTGTGTGGTGGCTTGTTCCGCTAAGCGTGCTGGCAGTGGTGTTGAGCTGGGGAAATAATTTTGCATCGTTCAATTACCTGGTGTTTGATTATTTTCCGGGCTATAACAAATTCCGTTCAGTAACCTTTGCTTTGCTGATCATCCTGTTCGCTATGCCCCTGCTCGGCTTGCTGGGCCTTGAAAAATTATTTGAGCAGGGTTTAAGCAAACAAACCAAAAACAAACTGTTGACAGCGCTTTCCGCAAGCGGAGGTTTATGCTTATTCATACTGCTCATTTCGGGTATGCTCAGTTATCTTAACCAGAATGAATCAGATCTGCCGGCATGGTTTATGGAAGCTTTGCGCGATGACAGACGCAGTATTTTACGAAGTGATGCATTCCGGTCATTATCTTTTATTGTTGCAGTGTTCATACTGATCTATTTCGATGTACGCAAAAAAATTCCAGCCGGCTTTTACGCTATGCTTATCTTTTTTGTTACCGTTGATTTAGCGGTAGTTGACCGCAGGTATTTTACCAAAGACAATTATCAGAGTAAGCGAAAGAATGTCATTGAAATGAGTACGGCTGACCAACAGGTGCTCAGGGACAACGATTATTACCGGGTGCTTAACCTGAACAACCCCATGGCCGATGCGCTTACCTCCTACTACCACAATTCCATTGGCGGTTACCACGGTGCCAAAATGAAGCGCTACCAGGATTTGTACGACTCGTGTATCTACCCGGAAATAAACCGCCTGATTGAATCAGCACAGACGGGCGACCCGGATTATAAAAATCTTCCGGTGATTAACATGCTCAACACGCGCTACATCTTTTACGGACAAAATCGTGCTAATGTGCTGCGAAATCAGTACGCCAACGGCAACGCCTGGTTTGTGCGCAAACTGAACGTAGTAAACTCAGCCAATGAGGAACTCAACAACGTAGCCACAATTGATTCTAAAAAACAGGCCGTCATCAACGGCTCAGCATTTACTGTTTCTGATACAACATTTGCAGTTGATAGCGCTGCCACCATTAAGCTGGTAACCCATAAACCCAACCACCTGAAATACGAAACCGTCAATCCGGCCAACGGTTTGGCTGTGTTTTCCGAAATCTATTATCCCAAAGGATGGACAGCCACCATTGATGGAAAAACATCAGCGATACTGCGTGTTAATTATGTGCTGCGCGCCTTGGAAATACCTGCCGGAAAACACAGCGTTGAGTTTCGTTTTAATCCTAAACCCTACGCAACGGGCAATAAAATTACCCTTGCCTCATCGTGGCTGGTGCTGCTGGTCTTACTGGGAAGTATGGCCTGGTATATTAAAAACAGGTTATAACCAGGTTATTCTTTGCACCGTTTGACAAAAGTCACTTTTGAAATTGACCCCAATCATCTATTTTACTTGCTGAATTGCTCACCTTCGCAAAACCTTAAAAGCTACGCATATGATGACCTTGCTTGTGCCTACCGATTTCTCCAAGGCCTCCAGAAAAGCCGTGAGCTACGCAACTGATCTGGCAAAAAAGGTCAATGCGCAGGTTATCCTGCTCAATGTAGTTCAGGCAAATACTTCAGGCGAAACCCTGCTGAAATGGAAACGCCTTGAAGACGAGATGGTGAAAATTGCACAGGAAGACGGTGAAAACTTACTTGCCGAAGTAAGGAAGAAAGCCGGAGATAAAGCCAAAATAAGTTTTGAATACCGTCTGGGTTATGATTTTGCCAAAGTGGTAAACCGTTTTGTTGAAGAAAACGATGTAGACCTGATCATTATGGGTACGCATGGCGCTACCGGGTTAAAAAAGGTACTTTTAGGCAGTAACGCTGCATCCATGATCAACACCAGCCTGGTGCCCACAATTGCCATACCTGCTGAAGCCGTTTTTAAACCCATTAAAAAAATTGTGTATGCTACCGACATGGTAAACCTGGATGATGAAATAAAAACCATTACCCTGTTTGCCTCGTTGTTCAAGGCTTCTGTGAGCGTGGTGCACGTTACCAAAGCCACCCCTGATAAAAAGTTTGATCCCGAAAAATTTACCCGTAACCTCATTAAAATAAGTAAATACAAAAAACTCTCGTTCAACTTTGTGAAGAATGAGAACATTAAAGCCGGGGTTGATGCCTTCGTGGCCAAACAGAAGCCACAACTCCTGGCCATGTTCACTCACAAATTGAGTGCTTACGAGAAATTTTTTGAAAAAGGACAAACACGCAAGCAGGCGTTTCATACCACCGTGCCGCTGCTGTCGTTTAACAAGACTACGATGAAGTAGCGCCAGTTAGTTTTTGAATTGAACGTACCCCAGCTTACGAGAACCTGCTATTAAAACGAGTCTTCCATTTCGTGCTTTACGCACGGTATGAAATCCCTGCTCCTCCGAAAAGGGTTGCCAGGTTATTCCATTATCGGTTGAGACTTCAACACCGCCAGGCCCTGCCGCCAGCCACATGCCGTTACCGGCATACTCAACACATTCACGATAACCACGCGTAGGCACTTCAGGAGCTTGCCAGGCAGCGCCCCCATCAGCACTGAAAAAAATGTGCCTGTCGGTTTTGGTTGGTTGCCGGTAATCGCCACCCACCACTATGCGGATATTTCCGTTAATGCCAACAGAAAATATCCCGGTGCTGCTTTCGCCCTGGATCATTGGCACCTGCGAGGGTGTCCATGTGTTGCCTTTGTCAGCCGAGTGCCACAACCGCGATAACACGCCACCCGTGGCAATCACCACACGCGAGCCATCAAAACAGCGGATGCCCGTTCCGCTGGCAGCAAACGAAGCTTCCCCGCTTTCGAGCCTCGGAGCATTGGCCACGGCCGCCCACGACCGGCCACCATCGCTGGTGCGCAACAGCAGCATGCGGTTATTGATGGGGTCGCCATAGATCAACCCTTCCCGTTCATTCCAGAAATCAATCCCGTCCAGAAAGGCATCGGCATGTGCATTGGTATAAACCACCTCCCAGGTTTGGCCCCCGTTACCGGTAACCAGTACAAAGGCCGGAGAGCCGGCATTGGCAATGATGGCCCTGCTCTGATCGAACGCATAGAGCGAACGGAAGTCGAGTTTTTCAAAATTTTTTACCTGGCTAAACTGCCAGTAGTTGCCGCCATCTTCAGTGCGGCCCACATAGCCGTTGGTACCTGCCACCCAGGCTACCTGGTCGTTAACCACCGATAGCGCCCGAAACGATGCATTAACTTCAGTGGCTACCGGCAGCAACTCAGCAACCTGTGCCACTGCCCGGCAAACGGAAACCAAAAGGAAAAGTGCCAGCAACCGCATAACGAAACCCAAAATATAAACTAAGTAGCTAAATTTATAGGAGAATATAGACACTGGATATAGCCAATTGTTGGCAGCAAGGCACTTAAATAAATTGGGTTACCAAAAAGGTTGACATGATACAAAGAATTTATATAGACACATCAGTTATCGGTGGACTGTTTGACATCGAATTCTCGGACGACACAAAGCCATTTTTCGACCGGGTGGAGAAAGGTGAATTAAAAATAGTTTACTCCGAAATTACAAATGACGAACTTGCGAATGCTCCCGAAAGAGTTAGTAACTATCTTAAAGGACTGAGTTCAAAGCAAAAAGAATTTGTAGAGCTTTCGCAGGAAGCGGTTAATCTAGCAGACACGTATATTCGTGAGAAAGTGGTAGGAAAAACGAGTAGGGCCGACTGTATTCATATTGCCCTGGCGACCATTCATAAAGTTGATATCTTAGTGAGTTGGAACTTTAAGCACATCGTAAACATTAATAGAATTAGAGGCTACAATTCAGTAAATTTGAGACTGGGACACCAGACTTTAGAGATTAGGACTCCAAAAGAGATTTAATATGGCGACAAAGACTGTAAAGATTGAAAAAGGGTTTGATGCTGTTGCCTTCATGAGAAAGCAGCGGGACAAAATAAGTAAGGACATATCAAATATGGACTTCGAAGAGATTAAGGAATATTTTTCAAAAAAGAGGAAGACCAAGCGCCCAGCCGCTAACAAAATGCATGTGCCATAGTGCTGGTATAGTATCGCATTGTAGTTTAAGTTTCATAAATTAGTTTCGGTTCGTGGGACAGGACGCAGCTGGTCGCTAAAGCCATTCGTTCCTCATTTGGCTTTAGCTCCTAAACCGCACTACGTCACATGCACCAACGTTATCCCTTACGCTTACTTCAGGGTGAGCTCACCGATAATATTTTTCGCCCCGCCCAGTTTATCGATGCACCAGAGCACATACCGAATATCCACGCAGATGGTGCGGTTCATATCCTTATCAAAAGCAATTTTATGACTCAGCGCCTCGTAGTTGCCGTCAAAGGCAAGGCCGATCAGCTCACCATTTGCGTTCAGCACGGGTGAGCCGGAGTTACCGCCTGTGATGTCGTTGGTGGTGATGAAGCAAACCACCAGGTCGTTGTATTTTACATCTTTATATATTCCGAAATCTTTCTTCTTGGCTGCATCAATCAATTCCCCGGGCAGATCAAACTCATAATCGCCCGGTTTGTATTTTTCAAGAACACCGCTCATGGTACACACGTAATCATAAAACACAGCATCGCGCGGGCGATATGATTTCACGGCCCCGTAGCTCATGCGCATGGTGAAGTTGGCATCCGAATAGGTAACTTTTCCCGGGTTCATCGTCATCACACCCTTCATATACACGCGGCCCAGGTCGTTCAGGCGGATGTTAAACTCCGTAGCATATTTTCCAAAACGGTCGTTATAGTTCTTCAAAAAGGCAGTTACATACCGGTAAGCCGGATCGTTTTGCAACGTGGAGGAATCCGGCTTAGCCACAAAAGCATTCCAGCGGGCATCATCAAAAATCAGGGTATTGGTAAACACATCGGCTGCCAGTTTTTTATATGTATTCTCATCGGCCAGGTCGCCATACTTCGTGCGGAGGGTATTAAAATACACTTCGGGGTGCTGGGCACGGTCAATATCAGTATAAAACATCCGGCAGGTGGCCGCCAGTATGTTCTGGTCGGAGGCTTTGTTTTCATTCTCCAGAAAAACCTTCCGGCTGTTTTTCAGGGATTCCGTGATGCGGGTTATTTCATCCGCATTACCCGTTTTTCGGGTAAGGGCACGTTCCAGTGCCTGCAGGGAAGCCGCGTAAGCCGCCAGCGGTGAACCGAGGATACCTTCGTTCAGGTAAAGCCGGTGCTTCGCATAGGGTGTCCAGTCGGCATAGGCTTTTTCATAATCTGCCAAAACCTGTTCATACCCGGGTTTACCTTTAGCCCACTGCATAAATTTTTCTTCCTCCGCCTTTTTCTGACCGTACACATCGTACTTTAAAAGTTGTTTGGCTTCGCCATCAAAAAACTTCCAGTAGTTGGCTATGCTTGCATACGATGAGGCAAGTTGCAGCCGTATGGCCGGATCTTTTTTCATTTCCTCGAACATCAGCCTCAAGCGCACATCGCGCAGGTTAACAATGGAAGGATTCTCAATTTCGGTTTTCAGTTTAACGCCATACGAAGTTTCGTAGCGGTTGGTGCTTCCGGGGTATCCGTAAATCATGGCGAAGTCGCCATCTTTAACGCCTTTGGTGGACACGTTGAGAAAATACCTGGGCTGAAGGGGCACATTGTCGGCCGCATACGCGGCCGGTTTTCCGTCTTTACCGGCATACACGCGAAACACAGAAAAGTCGCCTGTATGGCGGGGCCACTCCCAGTTGTCGGTATCACCCCCAAACCTGCCGATGCTTTCGGGTGGGGTGCCCACCAGGCGGATGTCGCGGTAGCGTTCATACACAAACAGCAAAAACTGGTTGCCTTTGTAAAACGGTACCACGCGGGCTTCGTAACCCGTACCTTCTGTTGTTTTCTTTACAATCTCCTGTGATACGGACTGCAGTTTTGCCGTCCATTCGCTTCCTGCCAATCCCTTTAGCGCATCTTCCACAGGTTTGGTAACATCTTCTATGCGTACCAGAAACTGCACCGATAATGAAGGTGCCGGTATCTCTTCGGCTTTCGACTTTGCCCAGAACCCATCGCGCAGGTAATTTTTTTCTACCGTACTGGCGGCCGCTATAGCACTGTATCCGCAGTGGTGATTCGTAAAAATCAAACCTTCGCGGCTTACAATTTCACCGGTACAACCGCCACCGAAAATAACGATGGCATCCTTCAGGCTTGATTTGTTTATGCTGTAGAGTTGCTCCTTGGTAAGCTTCAGGCCCTTCTTCACCATGTCGTTATACACCTGGTCGCCCAGCAGGTACAACAGCCACATGCCTTCATCGGCACGGGCGAAGGTGAACAGAAAAACAAAAAGCAGCGGCAGAATTTTTCGTTTCATGGCTATCGTGTTATGTGTTTATTAAAGTTATGGGATAATCGGGAAGATACAAGGTTAAACGTTCAGGGTTCCAGTTTTGAAATGATTCGCTTTAAACAATCCTGCAGATACTTTCCGTTACCCGGCCCATACCAGTTCATGGTTTGGGTTTCGTAAGCATCTAAATCATAGTACTGATCAGGTGTAATGTAGCCAATGTAGCCTCCGTTAAAACTGGTGATGAAAGCATGCAGCCCGTGTTGGGCGGCCTGCCCGTAAATTTCGGCTGTGAGCATACCTGAAAAGTCGCACGGTGTTCCGAGCATCACCACATCGCCCGTTTTTAACACCGAAAGATAAACTTCGTGGTCGCCCATAAGCCGTGAACTTAGCCAGGAACGCACCCGCCACTTTGGTAACACTTTTACCTGCCGCCTGCCCAGGGCCAGCGGAATGCGGAACAATTGAACATCTGTTCCGATTACCGGTTTTAATGATGCCTGCTGAACAGCCTCCGCCAGCCGGCTTCCCATCTGTTGGATTTTAAAATCACCGTTCTTCTCACGCATGGGCGCATGGCTGCCTACAGCCCCGGCCAGAAACATGGCGAAAGCGTATCTGCTGGCTTCAAGCCGATCGACCAACTCGCCCGGGTAATCGCGTGAAAGCCGTAGGTCGGCCGATGCCATACAGGTGGCATGAGCCGGGAAAGAAGTAAGAATACATTTTGACCCATCTTCGTACCCGATCTCCAGGATGTGCAGCAGCGAATCAACAGGCCCGTTGCGGATGAGCCGGTTGGTAACCGCATCCGAAACAGCCATTGTTCCATAGTGCAATTCAGCCGGCTTTACAGCAGCTGCAGCTTTATGCAAGGATTGGAGAACTTGCTGTACCAGAAAATTCATCAACTCGTTATTATAGTCGCCCGCATAAATTTCGCCAACCGTGCTACTATCCCATTCGCCCAGGCTGTTGTGCGTATGGGTTGCTCCCAGAAATACCTGGTCAATGGCGTAACCGGACTGAGGAAGATTATCCGCTAACCGTTTGTACAGTAAAGGAGGCACAATGAGCATGTCGAGGCTTACTATGAAATACATATCACCTCCACTGCTTATGGCCATGGTGCGCACAAAAACCGAATCGCGTATGGCTGAAAATGGCTTTCCTTTTCGCTTTACATAACCTGCCGTAGCGGTAACAAAGGAAGGTGTAATGGATACTTTGGCAAACCCAACCTGTAGTGCGTTTGTATCTGTTTGCACAGGCCTGGACAGTACACTATCAATTTGCGCCATCATTTCAGCATAATAAGTCTGATCTGCCGGCAAGGTGCGATCGATGGGCGCTATTGATACCGCCAGGAACAAAATGACCACCGCCACAACGGCAATTACAATACGGACAAAAACCGCTAAAACTTTTCTGATCATTTACCCGGCAATTTAACAGGATTACTTTCCTGTTAATATGCACAATTCACTACCTTTAAAATAAAAATATACCGGGGCATGACAGAAAAATGGTCGAGGCGGAAACTGCTTAAAACCATGGGACTTACAGCCGGGAGCATCGCTGCAATACCGGTATCTTCATGGGCAAAAAACGAATCAGGCGAATCGTTAATTCTTCCGGATGACTTATACAAGGTAACGCTTGAAAAGCCCATCACCGCCATAACCTGCGGTGCCGGCTCGCGCGGAAATGTGTATGGCAATTACGCAGTGCAATACCCCGATCAATTGAAAATTGTTGGTGTGGCAGAGCCCTTAGCCATACGCAACGATCGCTATGCTGTTAAACACAACATCGCAAGCACCAACCGCTTCACCACATGGGAGCAGGTTTTTCAACGACCCAAGTTTGCCGATGCCATTATCATTACCACACCCGATGATCTGCACTATGGGCCCTGCATGGAGGCACTGAAGTTGGGTTATGATGTATTATTGGAAAAACCGATATCGCCCAGCGAAAAAGAATGCCGCGACATCCTGGCGCTGGCTAAAAAATCCGGCCGCATTGTGGCGGTGTGCCATGTGCTGCGCTATGCGCCTTACTTTATCAAACTTCGTGAACTCATTCACAGCGGGGCCATCGGTGAACTGGTAAGCATTCAGCACCTGGAGCCTATTGGTTACGACCACATGGCCCACTCGTATGTGCGCGGCAACTGGCACAACAGTAAAAAAACTACGCCCATCATTCTGGCAAAAAGCTGTCATGACCTGGACATCCTCCGCTGGATGGTGGACAAACCTTCCAAATCCATCCATGCATTTGGCGATGTGAAGTGGTTCAGAAAGGAAAACGCACCGGCCGGCAGCACCGCCCGATGCACCGATGGCTGTGCGGTGGAAAGCACCTGCCCCTACTCGGCCGTGGAACATTACCTGCGCAGGCACTCGCGGCTATATGTGCTTGACCTGCCGGAGGACCGCACGAAGTGGGATGACAGCATCCTGGAATGGTTAAAAACATCCAACTATGGCCGTTGTGTTTACCACATGGAAAACGATCAGCCTGATCATTACATTACCAACATCCTGTTCGAAAGTAATATTACCGCCAGCTTCAGCATGGAGGCATTCACCTCCTACGAAGGCAGGCGCACACGCGTTATGGGCACCACAGGTGATATTGTTGGCGATATGAATTCATTTGTACTTACTGATTTCCGCAGTGGACAAAAAACCGAGTGGAAACAATCCACTGACGGACACGGAGGAGGTGACTGGCGACTGGTGGCCAACTGGATACAGGCTATAGCCGAGAAGAATCCAGCGCTTTTGTCATCTACCATCGACCAGTCTATCGAAAGCCATCTTATGGGTTTTGCCGCTGAGAAAAGCCGGCTGGATAAACGAGTAGCCGACATTAGCCTGTAATTCCCTGCTGTAACCCTCCGAAGCGGGTTGCCATAAATCGCCATGAATCATTCATGGGATTTCGGTAACATTACCCTCTAAAATTTACAGGGATGAAAAACACCGCTTTGCCTATTTTGATAATAGTCCTCCTTATGGGTTGTTCTGAAAACAAACCGGGGTTCGACCGCGAAGACGGCATCCCCACATTTACTGTGGCCGGAATGGAGGAACACCTGAAAACCCTTGCCTCCGATGCCTTTATGGGCCGCATGCCTTTTACTGAGGGCGAAACGAAAACCCTGGCTTACCTGGAAGAACAACTTAAACAACTGGGCATTGAGCCGGGCAACGGCAGCACTTACCTGCAGGAAGTGCCCCTGGTAAATATTACCACTACGGCAGCACCGGCCATGACCGTAAAGTCCAAAAAAAGATCGTTAACCCTGGAAGGCCTTAAAGATTATGTTAT